>DATNBQ010000549.1:0-6639 GCA_035571955.1 Urbifossiella sp.
CCACGGCTACACCCGCGACTATTTAATGGGCCTCAACGTCGTCTGGGATTCCGGCGCCGCCGATGTCGTGGGTACTCAAGAGTCATCGAATCCGCGAACCATCGCCATCCGCGATGCGACGGCGGCGCTCCTTGAACCGAATCGGCAACTCATTGAAGAGTCGCGACCAAAAACGCCGTTCACGCGCTGCGGGTACCAGTTGCACGATGTGATGCCGGGCGGCCGCCTCGATCTCGCTAAGTTGCTCGTCGGCTCCGAGGGGACGCTCGGCTTCATTACCGCGGCCACGCTGCGCACGATTCCTTTGCCCGGCGGCGTCTGCGCCGTTCTGCTCGGTTTCGGGTCGCTCGACGCCGCCCTTCATGCCGCCCTCGATCTGCGGGCACTTCGCCCCGTCAGCGGCGACCTACTCGATCGGCGGTTGCTGGCATCAATGCGGACTGCGGCCGCCGTCGCCGCCGCGCTCTTGGTTACCTTCGAAGCCGACTCCGAGCGCGAAGCCAGGGAACTGGCCGAGACCGCTGTGGAAAAGCTGCGGGTGGTGCATCGCCTCGTCGTGTTGGAAGAACCGGTGTGCGATCCGGGCGGATTGGCGCGGATTCGCGGCGCTCGGCAAGCCGCCGTGTCGGGCCTTTATGGCCTGGGGAAGGGGCCGCGGCCGCTCGCCTTCATCGAAGATGTCGGCGTACCCGCCGAGCAACTCCCCGCCTTCATCGAACGCACCCAGGATGCCTTGAAACGATTCGAACTGAGCGCGTCGTTCCTGATTCACGCGCTCACGGGGCAGGTGCATACGCGGCCGATGGTCGAACTCGACAATCCCGTCGATCGCGAAAAACTCTGGCCGCTGGCGGAAGTGGTGCACGGCATCGCTCTGGAACTGGGAGGCACCGTGAGCGCCCAACACGGCACCGGCATCGCTCGCACGCCGTGGATCGAGAAGCAATACGGGCCCATCCTGCCGCTCTTTCGCGAACTGAAGCGCATCTTCGATCCGAAGAACATTTTGAATCCCGGTAAGATCGTGGGCCCGGATCCGAGCCGGCCCGCGTGGCCGCTGCGAACCGGATTCAAGGCGGACGAAGCGGAGCAAGGTCGTTCGCCGCTGTTGGTGTGGGCGAGCGGTTCGCCGCGCGACGAGGTCGGCAAATGCACGGGCTGCGGCGATTGCCGGCCGCAGTCGCCGCGCGGACGGATGTGCCCGGCCGTGCGTGCCTCCCGAAGCGAAGCGACTTCGCCGCGCGCCATGGTCAACCTCTTTCCACTCCTCGATGCAAACACTTCCCTGGCTTCGGACGACGTGAAGGCGATCTCGCGGCACTGCGTGAACTGCAAGATGTGCCGCGACGAATGCCCTGCCCACGTCGATGTGCCGCGACTGATGCTCGAAGCGAAGGCCGCCCGCCACGCGGAGGATGGCCTCGATCGCGCCGATTGGTTCCTCGCCCGCACCGAAGGGCTCGCCCGCCTCGGCAGCAACTTCGCCCCGTTCGTAAATCTGTTATTGGCCCGCCGGTCGGTCCGCTGGCTCCTGGAAAAGGCCTTCGGGTTGTCGCGGCAGCGGCGCTTGCCGGCGTTCGCCTTACGGAACTTCACGCGCCGCGCTCGCGGCATGGGCCTCGCTCGCCGCCGCAAAAGCGACGCCTTGCAAAAGGTCGCTTATTTCGTGGATGTCTTCGCGAACTACAACGACCCGTCGATCGGCGCCGCGACGGTTGCCGTCCTTCGCCACAACGGCATCGAGGTGTACGTGCCGCCGCGGCAAGTGGGGTGCGGGGCGGCGCCGCTTTCCGTCGGCGACCTTGAAGCCGCGCGCGACGCCGCCCGGCGGAACATTCGCGCCCTCGTCGATCTCGTCCGCGAAGGCTATCGCATCGTTTGCTCCGAACCGACTGCCGCCCTCATGCTCTCGCAGGATTACCTCGACATCCTCGACGACCCGGACGCCGCGGCCCTGGCGGCCAATACCGTCGAATTGACGGCGTTCCTCGGCGAACTGCTCGATGCCGGCAGGCTGCGCACCGACTTCCGCCGCCTTGAGTTGACGCTCGGACATCATGTGCCGTGCCACATCAAGGCGCTGCGAACCCCCCCGGCCGGCCCGCGGTTGCTCGAACTGATTCCCGGCCTGACTGTGCGCACCATCGACGTGAGTTGCTCGGGGATGGCGGGAACCTGGGGCCTCAAAGCCGCGAACTACGACACTTCATTTGCGGTCGGCAAACGAATGCTGGACGAGGTGAACCGGCCGGGAATTCTCTTCGGCTCGTCCGAATGCAGTGCTTGCCGCATGCAGATGCAGGAAGGGAGCGGCAAGCGGGCGCTCCATCCGGTCCAGTATTTGGCCCTGGCTTATGGCCTCTTGCCCGAGATCGGCGCTAAGTTGCGTCAACCGCTCGGCGGGTTATTGAGCGGTTGAGGCTGGACCGTGAGGACGCCATAGCAGCTTGAGGATACGGCGGCCTGCTCTGGCACTCGGCGTTGTACATCATCCGCGCCGCGGCACGACCTTCAGTTTCACCTTGTTGGCCACGAAGACCTTTTCCCCCGAACTGGGAAAGCGGATCTTCACGCGCTTCATCGCGCCATAGCCAGTCGCCTCCGTCACGGTGCCGATGCCGTACTCTTCGTGCTGAACGACCATCCCGCGGTCGAGCACATTTTCCAATCCCGAAGCGGCGCCGATGGCCGGCAATGGCTGGCGGGCGCCGGTGTCGGCCCAATCCTTGGCGGCGGGGTCGATCCGCTTGCGGTAGTCGTCCGCCGCCGTCCGAGCGGCATTCCGGCCCATCGACGCATCGAGCCGTTCCACGTTGGCCGGCAACTCCCGCAAGAATGGGCTTTCCACGGTGTACTGCGCCTGGCCGCGGAACTCGCGAATCCGCGCCCGGCACAGGTACAACTCCTTCATCGCCCGCGTCATGCCGACGAAGCAAAGCCGGCGTTCCTCCTCCATTTCCTCATCGTTTTCCAGGCTCCGCTGGTGCGGCAAGAGTCCTTGCTCCACCGCGAGCACGTACACCACCGGGAATTCCAGCCCCTTGGAGGCATGCAGCGTCATGACCGAGACGCGATCCGCTTCCTCGTCCCAGCTATCCACGTCCGAAGCGAGCGCGACCTGTTCCAGAAACTCGACGAGGGTGCGGGTCGGGTCGGCTTCGTGGAATTGCCGGGCCGCCGTGATCATTTCCTCCACGTTGGCGAGCCGGTCCGTGCCGTCTTCCTCCCTCATCCCTTCGAGCATTTTGCGGTAGCCCGATTCGTCGAGGAGCTTGGCAATTAGTTCGTGCGGCGGCAGGTGCAATTGGGCGCGCAGTTCCGTGATGAGGCGGAAGAATTGCCGCAGCCCGGTCGCCGCCTTTCCCTTAATTTCCGGGATCATGGCGACCTGCTCCGCCGCCGCGAACAAGCTGATGTCCATCTTCTCGGCGTATATCGAGAGCTTTTCGAGCGACGTTTTGCCGATCCCGCGCGTCGGTTCGTTCACGATCCGCAGGAAACTGACGGCGTCCTTCGGGTTGACGAGCAGGCGAAGGTACGCGAGCACGTCGCGGTTTTCCTTGCGTTCGTAAAACGCGAGGCCGCGGACGATTTGGAACGGCACGCCGTGCTTGACGAACGCCGATTCGATGGGCCGCGTGAGGGCATTGATGCGGACGAAGATCGCGTGATCGCGGTAGCGGTAGCGGCCCTGCTGCGCGGCCTCCTTGATCCGCAGCACCACGCTCTCGGCCTCTTCCAGGCCGTCGTTGAACGCGATGATCCGCACCGGTTCGCCCTGGCCGTTATCGGTGATCAGGCGCTTCTTCTTTCGCTGCTTGTTGTTGGCGATGAGCGTGCTGGCCGCATCGAGAATCCCTGGCGTGCTGCGATAATTCTTGGAGAGGGTGATGGTCCGCGCATCCGGGTAATCGCGCTCGAAATCGAGGATGTTTTTGATGTCCGACCCACGCCACCGATAAATGGAATTGTGAACGAACATTCCGTTCGCGACGAAGTTGTGCGTATGCGGCACCGAGAGATCGTAGACCGGACCTTCATATTCTTCCGAGGTTATCGACAGGATCTTTCGCTCCTCGACTCGTCCCTCAACGTGGATAGGAACGGTCATTCCGCGGCGAAGATTGCCCGCGGGAGTAAAGTGGAACGCTTTCGACGGCAGCAAGCGAATGCGCGAGATGAGGGAAAAGTCGTCGAGCCGTCCGATGTCGGAGGCGAGGGCCATCGCGTCATCGTGGTTTTTGCGGGATGTTGTTCCCAATCGATAGCCGACCCCTCTCTTCCACATGAGATAAACGTGATGGAGATTCGGATCGGCTTCGATTCTCGAAAAGCAGATGTGATTCGGGGTCGCTCGAAGCACAACCCCGCCTTCGAGCTCGACACGAACGACCCGCCCTTTGAAGGGATTGACCATCACTTTGTCGATTGGCATGGGCCGAGTTCGCCCCCACCCGATTCCCGTAATCAACTCATCGCCTTCCTTCATCTGTTCGATGGGCTTGTTCCCTTGCGGCGTTGCGACGAGCGTTCCGGGAAGCAGGCATTGATCGGGGTCGCCGACCACGCAGAGGTTGGGGTGGTCCATCGCGAGTTGCCGGGCGATCGAATACTGGGCTAGGTTGGTATCCTGATATTCGTCGATGAGGAGGTAACGAAACTTGGCATCGAGGTCGCGGCGGAATTCCTCGTTGGTCTTGAGGGCCATCGCCGGCAGGTAGAGCAGGTCGTCGAAATCCATGCCGTTGGCGGCGCGGAGTCGCTTCTCGTAGCCGAGGTACACTTGCGCGGCGATCTGCTCGAAGTAATTGGTGGCGGTCCGTTCGAACTGCCCCGGCGTCAACAGCTTGTTCTTCGCCTTGCTGATCGCCGAGGCCAGTTGTTCCGGCGTGAACTTCTTCTCGGGTAAATCGAGGGCAGCCATCGCTTCGCGGACGAGCCGGGCTCGGTCGTCCGTGTCGTAAATGGTGAAGTTCTTGTCGATGTTGAGGCGGTCGGCGTATTGGCGAAGCAGTCGCGCTCCCAGGCTGTGGAAGGTGCAGATCCAGACGCTGTTGCCCGGCGCCAGTTCCTCCACCCGCGACCGCATTTCCGTCGCCGCCTTATTGGTAAAGGTTATCGCCAGGATGTTCCACGGCTTCACCCCCTGCTGAAGCAGATAGGCGACGCGGCGCGTGATGACGCGCGTCTTGCCGGAACCGGCCCCGGCGAGGATCAAGAGCGGCCCTTCGCCGTGCGTCACCGCCGCCCGTTGATCGTCGGTTAAATCGGCCAGGAGATCGGTAGCAGCCAACCCGTGCGCCATGAACGCGACTCCGTTCGATGCAGAAACGAGAAGCAAGGGAATTGTACGGCGGCGCTCGGCGATCGAAATGCGTGAAGCGAGAATGGACAGAGCCGCGACCGTCAGGGAGCGGCAGGTCGAACCGCTCGCTCACGCTCGCGGCTCCGATTATCACTCCGCGAAGTTGTCGTCCTTCTCTTCGGGCGGGTTGGCGACTTTTTCGTAATCAGCGCCGGCGTCGCTCGCCTTCGCCTCGGGCATATCCGGGAATTCCACGCCTTTCACCTCCGACCACTCCGGCCGCAGGTTCATCAGATCCTTCAAATCGTCCGGCTCGTTGTCGAAGGCGACGCGGCCGACCGGGCAAACTTCCCGCGCGAACTGCAGCCATTCCGTCCACTTCCAGTTCTGCGTGGTATCCAGATCGGGCTTCACGGCGAGCGGCGTGGACGACGGCTCGAAATTGGCAAACCGGTTCGCCTCCAGGGGCGACCACTTCAAAATGGAATTCTTCGGGTCATTGCGGTCGAGTTCGGCGCCGTCCACATCGAGCATCGGCTGCCCCGCGCCCGGCACCGCCGCGAACAGGCAATGATCCGCCGCGATCGTCGTGCCGACGAGGCCGGACGCTTTCATCGCCCCGAAGCGGCCCCCTTGCAGCGACAGCAAGGGCCCGCCCAAAAAGGCCGTCACGCGGGTCAAGTGGATGTTCGAGCGCAGTGCCGCGTCGATCTCGCGGCCGCCGGCCTTGGCGAACACCACCGGCCCATTGAGCGCCGTGATGCACTGCGTCATATCCAGGGCAAACGGCCGACTGATCGGCACCGACACGGCCCGCCCCTTGCCGCGAAGCAGGCACCCCGTGAACTTCACCTCGGGCACGGTTCGCGACGCCGGCCCCTCCATCTTCATCTCGCGGCTATCGGCCAGGGCCACCACCGTCGCGATCTTGCCGTCCTCTTCCTTAAGCGTGAAGGTGCAGTTCTTGAACTCGCAGCCGCGGCCGGCGACGAGCGTTACCGCTGCGATCCGATCGCGCGAATCCGGCTGATCCGGTTGCAACAGGAAGTGCAAATCCTCGAAGCAGACGCGCCCCTCGCGGACCCGGAAGATCGAAACCTCCCTGTCATTTTGCGCGGGCACCAGGATCGGCTTGAGTTCCTTGGTTTCGGGTTTGAATGTCAGGTGGAAGTCGCTGCGATCTCCGCCGACGGATTTCGGCGGCTGAATCACCTGCGTTTCCATCGCCAGCGGCCCGCTATGGCGAATGAGGATAGTGTCGCCGGAGCGGGCGTCGCGGAGCAGTTTCACGAGGTCCGTGTATTCACGATCCGGTTTAAGTGGGGCCTCGGCCG
>DATNBQ010000550.1:0-15423 GCA_035571955.1 Urbifossiella sp.
CCCGCAGAACGTGCTCGCCACCGTCTATTCGGCCCTCGGCATCGACCCGACGCTCACCATCCCCGATTTCAGCGGCCGCCCCATTGCCCTTCTCGACGACCCCAAACCGATCGCCGAACTCTATTAAAGTACCCACCCGCCCTCGACAGAGTATTGGGCCGTGTGGTAAGTTCGCCGCGGCGCGTTCCGCGCGAACTTCCCACGAGGCCTGCCATGCCCGTTCGCCCGTTGCTTGTCGCGATCGCCATCGTCGCCATCAGTTTTCCTTCGCTTCCCGCCCAACCGCCGCCGCTCCCCGCGCCGATTCCCAGCGACCCCGCGGCGGCAGACGGCGGCCCGGAAGTGCTCGCGCGCGGGCCGCTGCACGAGGCCTTCGCCGCGACCGCCGAGCAACCGACTCCGGCCGAGATCGCGCCCAAAGAACCACCGAGGGCCATCGACGAGTTGCCACCCGATCAAAAGCCGGAAGGGAACAACGTCCAGTGGATTCCTGGCTATTGGGAATGGGACGCGGAACGGACGGACTTCGTGTGGATCAGCGGGTTTTGGCGGGCGCCGCCGCCGAACCATGCGTGGGTGCCGGGTAGTTGGCACGCGGCGGCGGGCGGCTTCCAGCGAACGAGCGGTTTCTGGAAACTCCAGCAAGCGAACCAACCGGCAGCCCAGGAAGTGGAGTACCTGCCCGCACCGCCGGCCAACATCGATACTGGCCCGGTGACTCCCGCGCCGAACGCCAGCAGCATTTATGTCTCGGGTTCGTGGGTGTGGCGCGGACGCTATGTGTGGCGGCCCGGCTTCTGGGCCCCGTACCAACCGAACTGGGTCTGGGTGCCCGCTCACTACCGCTGGACGCCTATCGGTTATGTCTTCACCGAAGGCTACTGGGACTACCCGCTGGCCAACCGCGGCCTGCTGTTCACGCCGGTTTACTTCGGGAATCGCACATTCGCGGCGGGGTACGTCTACACGCCGAATTACGTGGTTGCCGAACCGGTGCTGATGGGCGCCATGTTCGTTCGCCGCGGCTACGGCGGCTATTATTTCGGCGACTACTACGGCGCCCCATACGCCCAGGCTTACGTGCCGTGGTGCGCCCCGGGGTTGCGCGGCGCCGTGACCATCGTGCCCGCCCGCGGCTGGCGCTACGACCCGCTCTGGAGTTACTACAGCGTGGCCTATCGCGGCAGTCCGCAGTGGAATGCCAGCGTCACCGCCCTGTATGTCGGCCGCTATCAAGGAACCATCGCGGTGCCGCCGCGAACGCTCGTCTTGCAGAATCAGGTGATCCTCCGGACCGCCAATGTTCGCCCGGGATTCAACGTCGCCGCGAGTTTTACCCTGGCGAACAACGCCGTGATGGTCAACAACGTCAACGTGTCGCAGCATGTGATGGTGGCGCCGCTCTCCGTTGCGGCGCGATTGCAGCCGGCGGTGCGGTTCCACCCGATCGCGGTTTCGGTGCGGCAAGCGGAGATGCAGCACGCGATGCGGATGCGGGAGGCAGCAGTGGTTCGGCATCGGGTGGAGGCGGAGGCGCTGCGCGGCCGCGGTCCGGGCGCGATCCACGAGCCGGTGCGGTTAAAAGTCGAGGTGCCGCACGCCGCGGTGCATGCGGCCGCAGTGGAAGAGCGGCACCGGCCGCCGGTGGCCCCCGTCCATCCGATGGTGGAGCGCCGGATCGCGCCGAAGAACGCGCCGCGACCGAAAGGTCCCCACAAGAAGGATTAGAGTTGATGGATTAGCCCCGACCCAACGGGGATCGCGCCCCGTATCGTTATTCTCCCAGCAGCGGCGGCAAGAAGACCAGATCCTTGCCGCCGCTCATGATGCCAATCGGTATGGCGGTGTTCAGGCCGCCGTCATCTTGGCGATCCGTACCGATGCTCCACAAGATCGGCGACCCCTTCGGAACCAGCTTCACTTCCACGATCGGCGGCCGCGACCTCGCGGAAGTGGGCATCGGTACCGCCGGTGCGACCACCAGCGGCGGCCGCAGCAACTCGCCTTGCGAAAGGCGATAGCGGAACGGCTGGTCGTCGTATGGATCGCGCGGCACTTCCTTCAGATAACCCGCGGAAACCAAGGCATCGAGAGTTTCCGGAACCGAGCCGCGTTCCACCTCGTGCAGGCGAATCGCCAGGCAAATGAGCAGCGCTCGCCGATGAGCCCGATGCTGGCGGTCCGTTTCCAGCATCTCGCCGGGTGCTTGGCCGCGCACCGAGAACTGGCTGTATCCGGGCCGCCCAAGGATCAAGCGGCGGTTGGCCGTCCGGTTTCCCGATTCGAAACCGATGCCCATGAGTCGGCGGGTTCGCTCGCGTTCCCACGGCACGCTCCAGGCGGTGCCGATGAGGTCGACGATCGGCGTCGCCTTGTCCGGATCGCGGTCCGCCGGCGTGATGAGTGCCGGCAGCCACTGCCCCGGCGCCTTGGCGAATTCGCGGAGCACGAACCGCTCCGCCAAAAGATGCGGCCGCGGGTCGAACGGCTCGGTCGGCTCATCTTCTTGCACGGCGGCCAGCGCCTGGCGAAGCAAAGCGGGGCGGCCGTGCAACGACTGCAGCCAGCGCTCCGTTCCCGCGAAAGCGACGCGATCGATCTCGTTTCCGAACGTCAAGGCGCTGACCACGGAGCCGAGCCGGTAAGTGCGGCTGAGCGCCAGCGCGACGCGAAGATTGGCGGGGAAGACAGCGGGATCGCCTTCCCACTGCTTTTGCAGGCCGCGCACGATGAGCGCCGTTCCCATGTTCCGGCCGTTCAACTGCGTGGTCATCGACGACTTGGTGCCGGAACGGACCGGATGTTCGAACAACCCGAGCGGTTCGCGGCTGGCTTTCTCGGCCAGCACGTTCCACGAATCCTCGCCCGGCCCCTCGCCCTTATAAAGCTGGCCCATCCAGTCGATCAGTTCCTTGTCGGGCTTCGGCGTCGGTTGCCATCCCTTGTAAGGAATGTTGGCGAAGCGCTGCGGGAGGCCGTCGTTGCCATTCTTGACGCCCGGCGTCTCGGGAGTCGTATGGATGTCCTGCACGACGCGGGTATAGCGTTCCGCCGCGGTGCGGAATGATCGCCCGGCGTCCATGGTTTCCAGCGGGGCCAGGCCGCTGACGTACTGAATGTCGTCTTCGCTATTGGGGTCGTCGTGGATTTCGAGGACGCGGTAGGCCAGGCCGGCGGCACAGGCGAGCAACACGGCCGCGATGCCGGCGCCGACGATGCCGATCAGCGGCCGCGGCGTGAGGCGGTCGGCCGCCCAGTTGCGCGTCAAGCGAAACGCCATGACCAGTGCGAGGGCCGGGGGAAGCCAGAGTTGCCAGTGGTGCACGCCGCCCGCCAAAAGCGACGGCAGCCACAAGGCGCCGACCATGGCCCCGACCAGTCCCGCCACGCCGGCGGCCACCACCGCCTTCCGGAACAGCAGGCTGCACGCGCATCCCGATACGAACCCATACACGAGCGGCAGCGCCGCGAAGCTCCACCCCTTCGACCCCAGTTGCGAACCGTCGAAGAGCATCGTGCGGAACACCGAGGAAAGGAAGGTTCCGCCCTGGGCATTGAAGGCCACCACGCGAATGGTCGAGGGCAAGAGCAGCAAGCACGCCAGGAAGAAGGCGAAGGCGGCATGGACGGCGACCTTGACGCACCAGAGGCGGCCGATGGGAAGGCGTCGTTCGCCCCAGAAGCGGGCGCAGCCGAGCGATTGTTCGTCGAAGAACGTCGTGACGCCGGCCAGCACGCCGGCGCAGAGACCGAGCGACGGCCACACCAGTATTGGCTGGATCGTCGGCGCCATCAGGCAGAGGCCGAACAGCAGGGCGAAGCCGCTAATGATGAAGCCCGGCAAGAACAACTGCTTCAGCGTTAACCAGAGGAGCGCCTTGAAGCCGAGCCGCCACACGGGCGACGTTCGGGTCGTCAGCAATCTGGCCATCGGGGTGTCGACTGCGGGATCCTTCGCGAAGGAAGGATCGCTGGCCGTGCGCTCCCGGTCTTCGCGCGTGAAGCGCCACGCCGACCCCGCGATCGGCGCCAGGAACATCAAGGCGAGGAGCATCAATCCGCCGCGCGAATCGAGCAGGTTCGTCCGCGGGTTGTAGAAGAAGAGCGCGATCGGCACGTAAAAGACGACGAAGGCCACGGCGGCGGACGGCAGCGCGACGCCGACCGACCCGAGCGTCGTTCGCGCGACGGTCGAACCGTACAGCCCCCACACGAACGCCAGCAGGGAGTAAATGGCAATCGTGAGGGCCCAGCGCGGCGACGGCAGGATGTTGAGGGCCCCGGCCAGGCTCAGCACGATGCCGACTTCCAGCACGACGAGGAGGAAGCCGGCGGCGAACTTGGCCCGCCACAGTTCCCAGCGCGACATCGGCAGCGATTCGAGGAAGCCGATCGTTCCGGCCTCGCGCTCGGCGGCGAACACCGCCCCGCCGCAGACCGTGCCGGCCGTGACAGCGAGCAAGAGCGTTGCCATCAGGCCGGCGCCGAGGAACCGGATGATATCGGAGAATCCAACGCCGGGCGTGGGCGGGTCGGCCAGCATTGCCGCCGCGATCTGGATGCCCGAACCGAGAACCAGCAGCGTGAGGCCGATTAGGCCTTGTTCGCGGAATTCCTTCCAGACAATCGCGCGGATCATCGCACGCTCCAGGGCAATTCTGCATCCGAGCCGCGACCGTTAGGGAGCGAATTGCTTTCATCGCTCCCTAACGGTCGCGGCTCTGTTAGACGAGCCCTTCCAGCTTCCGCACCATCGGAATGCCCGATGCCGTGCCGTTCAAGTGCTTGGCCATCAGGGCGGCGTAAACCTCTTCCAACGTGACCGCGCTGTCCTCGAAATCGGAGATGCTGGAACTGCCGCGAAGCGCCGCCAGGGCGCCGGCATCCGGGTCTTGCAGCAACACCTGCCAGAAGCGGCCGGTGCCATTGCGCTCCAACACGGTGCCGAGTCCACTCGGGTCGGGCGGTTGCTCGGCGAAACGCAGACTGATTCGCCGCACCTTCTTCCGCATCTCGTCGAGCGTGGACGACAGAATCATTTTGCCGTCCTTGAGCATGCCGGCATGGGTGCTGGCCTTTTCCAACTCGGCGATGGAATGGCTGGAAATGAGCACCGTGCGGCCCGTCGCGGCCAGTTCCGTCAAGCTGGCGAGGAACTCGCGCCGCGTCAGCAGATCGAGGCCGCTCGTCGGTTCATCCAGCAACAACACTTCGGGATCGGGAGCGAGGGCCAGAGCCAGGCCGACGCGAGCATAGCCGCCCTTGGACAGTTCCTTGAGCTTTTTGGCGGGGTCGAGGCCGAGGCGATCGGTCCATTCGCGGTAGCGCGGCAAGAAGCCGGGACGATGGAATGACGAAGCGAACCAGCCGGTGTCGGCGACGGACATCCAGTCGTAGAAGCGCGGCCGCTCCGGCATGTAGCCGACGCGGTGGCGCAGTTGTTGGGCCCGCGACCAACAATCGCAGCCGAGAATCGAGGCCTTGCCGCTATCCGCCGGGGCGAGCCCGGTGAGCACTTTCATGGTGGTGGTCTTGCCGGCGCCGTTATCGCCCAGAAAGGCATAGACGGCGCCGCGCGGCACGCGCAAGTCCAGCCCGTCGAGGGCCGCTTTCCCCCGGTACCGCACCACCACGCGTTCGATCGCTATCGCGTCATCGGTCATGCGCGAGTCCTGGCCGCCGAATGCGAGTCTCTGGTCAGCATCGTGGAATGCGAGCGCCGGGTCAACACTGCTGCGTAAGTTGCTCCAAGATTGCCCTGGCCGCGCCGCTGGCGATGGCCGCTTCCGCACGGTCGACGCCCTCGCGCAAGCTGGCGACCGCCTCGGCGGCCCACAGCGCGGCCGCCGCGTTCGCCAGCGCGATCCGCCGCGCCGGACCGTCCTTGCCGTCGAGCACGTCGCGGATAATCGCCGCGCTCTCCGCGGGCCCAGCGGCCTTGATCTCCGATAAACTCACGCTTCCCAGGCCGAATTCCGTCGGCTGCCATTCGCGCGATTCGTACTCGTCTCCGCGAACCACCCGCACCATCGTGGCGGCGGCCAGGCTCACTTCATCAAGCCCGTCGCGACTGCAGACCAGCACGGCTTGCCGCGTCCCCAGTTCGGCGATCGCCCCGGCCAGCGGATCGAGCAGTTCCGGCTTGCCGACGCCCAGCAACTGGTAGGGGGCGTTGGCCGGGTTGGCGAGCGGTCCAAGTAAATTGAAGATGGTGCGGACGCCGAGCTTGCCGCGAAGGGCGGCGACGTGGGCCATGCCGCGGTGAAAGTGCGGGGCGAAGCAGAACGCGAAGCCGATGCGGTCGAGGGCTTTTTGGGCCCATTCGGGGCCGGCCTCGACGTTGACGCCGAGTTCGCGGAGCACGTCGGCGCTGCCGGAGCGGCTGGAGACGGCGCGGTTGCCGTGCTTGACGACGGGAATGCCGGCCCCCGCGACAACCAGGGCCGCCGCAGTGCTGATGTTGAACGTGCCGCTGTCGTCGCCGCCCGTGCCGCAAGTGTCGAGCACCGGCCCATTCACCGGCACCAGGCTCACCATCTGTTCGCGGAGCACCTGGGCGGCGGCCGCGATTTCGCCTGCGGTCTCGCCCTTCATTCGCAGGGCGGTCAGGAAGGCGGCAGCGCGGGCTTCGTCCACGCGGCCGGCCACCAGGTCGCGCACCGCCTCCGTCATCCGCCCGGCCGGCGCTTCCTGGCCGGCGAGCAAACGCGGATAAAGTTCGGCGAACCAGGGCGGCGGAGGAAGTTCCAAGCGAGCCGGCTCCACGACCAAACGGGGCACGGTTTACGATATGGCAAGCGCGGTACGTGGGCCAAGATTAGCCGCGAGGCGAAGCCGATGTAATCCGGTTAGCCGCGAGGCGGAGCCGATGGAGTCCGGTTAGCCGCGAGGCGGAGCCGAGCGTCCGCTCGTCAGTTCCGGAACCAGCTATCGGGAAGCAATCCCACGACGCGGCGATACGCCGTTCCCAGCCAGTGCGGTAAGATGCGCGAAAAGGTCGAGCCGCGCGTCTCGCCGATGTAGACTTGATCCGACGGCCGCAGTTCCACGTTCGTGGCCGGGTTGTTGTCGATGAGCACGGCCGGCACGTCGACGCGGAAGATTTCCGGCGGCTGGCCCGTCGCCACATGCGGCCGGATCACGTAGACCTGGTTCAGTTTCGAACCGGGGGGAAGGCCGCCGATCCGCTTCAAGAAGTCGATCACCGGTTCCGGGCCCTGGTACGGCACGACGCGGGTGCGGCCGCGAACCGGTCCGTTCAGGAAGATGTGGCCGCTGCGCGGCGACGCCAAGGAAACGCTCACTCGGTCGGGGGTCGTCCCGGCCAACTGGGCCAACTCGCCGCGCACTTCTTCCAGCGTCAATCCTTCGACCCGCGGCTGACACGATTCCGCTAGCGGTACGCAGCCGTCCAGATCGATGGCCACGTACGAATCCCACTCGGGGCGATCCATAAAGGCGATGTCGAGAACATCCGGGCAGCCAACTCGGTAGCGCGGGTCGGGGGCGACCATCGATGCAGCGGCGGCGAGGTCGGTCGGTTGCGGGCATTCGCGGTGGAGGAACTTGGCGTCGGTACAACCGGCGAGGAGAAGGCAGGGCGCTGCCAAGCGCCAGAGCGGCGCAAGCCGCCGGGCTTCCAATCGCCCCCGGAACGTGCGAAACTTCTCCACCTTATCGTTATCGTCCGCGGAACCGCTCCAGATTCACCAAATTACGCGGTTGCGGGGGAGCGCTCGGCTCCGCCTCGCGGCTAATCACTTTCCCTTGTTCCAGTAGATGCGGACGTTCTTGGTGGCCCGGCCGCACGCGATGATGTCCACTTTGCCGTCGCCATTCAAATCCGCGGCGGTGAGATCCTCGACCGCGACGCCGCCTTCATCGAGCAACATCCGCTCCCACTTCGTGCCTTGGCCGTCGAGGTTTTTGTAGATGCGGACGCCCATTTTCTCGGTGAACTTGTCGCCCTTGGCCGGGTTGTCGCGAACGCCGATGATCAGTTCGTCGCGTTTGTCGCCATCGAGGTCCGCGAACCACACGGCATGCCCCCAACGCAGGTGGTCGTCGATAACGTGGCGTTTCATCTTTGTGGTTCCATCTCGCTTGGGGGTATAAACGACCACCTGGTTGCCGTGCCAGGGTTCGATCGTGGCGACTATCAAGCTTCCTTGCGCGATCGCCTTGATCTCACTTGCGCCACGATTACTTTTAGGATTCGTTTGATTGGCTGGGTCGATCAACGTCGTAACCCATTTGTTTTGCTCGTGGGCAATAAGGAAGATTCCCTCATAAGCCGCGACGAAGATTGCTGCTTCGCCAGGAAAGTGAACGGGCCAGAAATTATGGCAGACGTGCAACTCCTCGCTCAGCACCTGCGGCTTCCAGTTCGCGCTCTTTTCCGGATCCTTGGGAATCTTGTAGGCCATGATTCGCACCGGTTTGCCGTCGGTGAAGTTCCCCTTCGCCGTGCAACCGCGGCCTTGCAGCGGAACGTGGACGATCTCCGGCTTGCCGTCGCCATCGATGTCGAAGGCCCGCACGCGATGCACCGTCGGCTCCTCGCACGGAATCGGGAACATGGCCCATTCCTTGCCCGGGACGCCGGGGTTCTTGAGCCATTGCAAAGTGCCCGGCGTCAGGGTGTCGCTCGGCTTCCAGGCGGCCCCGAGCACCAAGTCGAGCTTGCCGTCGCCGTCGATGTCCACCGGGGCCGCACAGACGTTATCGGGCTTCGTCTTGCCGTCCAGGATCACGTGCTTCTTCCAGGTCGGGTTCTCGTACCACACCACCTGGAACTGATCGACGACGATGATGTCCGGCTTCGCGTCGCCGTTGAGATCGGCCGTGAGCGCGGCGTAACCGATCCGGAGCTTGTTGTCGATTTCCTGCGTTTTGAATGTGGGGAATGGTTCGGCGGCATTCAGCGCCGACGACAGCGCCAGAGTCAACGCGATGGCCATGCGCATGATGGTCCCTCCATCGAAGTTTAGCCGCGAGGCGGAGTCCGCGGAGCCGAGCGCGGCAACTGCGGCCCCAACCGCGACGATCAGAAGTTCCCGAGCGTTTTACGGAAGCGATCGATGGAGGCCCGCACCTCGACGATGCCGTCTTCCACCGAGGCCCAGCCGAGCGGCTCGATGGTCACGCCTTCCAGCTGCTTGTAAGTGCTGAAGAAGTGCTCCACTTCGCGCAAGAAATGGTGCGGCACGTCCTCCAGCTTGAGGATGTCGCCGAACAGCGGGTCCTTGTTGGGCACGGCCAGCAACTTGTAATCGTTCTGCCCCTTGTCGCGCATTTTGAAGATGCCGACGATCCGCGCCTCGATCAGGCAGCCGCTGAAAGTCGGCTCGTTGACCATGACGAGGATATCCGAAGGGTCGCCATCCTCGGCGAGCGTTTGCGGGATGAAGCCGTAATCGCCGGGATACATGGTGGAGCTGTACAGGTAGCGATCCATTTTGATGAGGCCGGTGGCTTTATCCACTTCGAACTTGGTGCGGCGGCCCTTGGGAATCTCGACGATCATGTTGGCAACGTCCGGTTCGCCGGTGCCGGGCGGAATCATCATGTAATCGCGAACGTAATCGCGGCGTGCGAACATGCGGACCTCGGAATGGTGCGAACCGCCGGCGCGCGGCGTCTCTCGCTGTTATACGGCCAGCCGCCCGCGCTGGATTCCCGCGCCCCGCTCCCTAAATATTCCCCATGAGCCGGATACACCGGCTCACGCTTTCACCCCAGGAGACAACCCATGCCGGCCCAGGTTCAAAAGGAAGCCCCCGATTTCACCGCCACCGCCGTGATCAACGAGGAGTTCAAGGAAGTCAAGCTCTCCAGTTACCGCGGCAAATACGTCGTGCTGTTCTTTTACCCGCTCGATTTCACATTCGTTTGCCCCACCGAGATCGTCGCGTTTTCGGATCGCATCAAGGACTTCCAGGCCCGCGGAGCGGAAGTGCTCGGCGTCTCCGTCGACAGCCAGTTTTCGCACCTGGCATGGATTCAGTCGCCGCGCGAGAAGGGCGGCCTGGGCGGCCTCAGCTACCCCCTCGTCGCCGACCTGTCCAAGAAAATCAGCATGGACTACGGCGTGCTGCTCGATGCCGGGATCGCCCTCCGCGGCACGTTCATCATCGATCAGAAGGGGATCGTGCGGGCCGCGACCATCCACGACCTGCCGCTCGGCCGCAGCATCGACGAGGCCTTGCGCGTCCTCGATGCCTTGCAGCACTTCGAGAAATTCGGCGAAGTGTGCCCGGCCGGCTGGACCAAGGGCGCTCCCACGATCAAGCCCGGCGTGAAGGAATCGCAGGAATACTTCCAGAAGGTCGCGAAGAAGTAGGCCGCGCCGCATTCGGTCCAAGAGACAATTCTCGGGTGGCACCGGCTTCCAGCCGGTGCAAGTAAAGACACACCGTGCCACCCGAAGCGCCCAGTTCGACTTGCCGCGACAACGCGTTCGCCGATAGCATGGGTAGGTTCGGCTCCGATTTCGCGCGATGCCGCCGCATTCCTTTGGTGACCATGCCGACGAAGCTTAAAACTCCCCCGGCGAACCCGCCGCTGCTCACGTTCGACCCCACCAATCCGTTCATCGTCCAGTCGGATCGTTCGATTCTGGTCGAGGTGGATAATCCCAAGTACGCCGAGGCCCGCGACGCATTGGCGCCGTTCGCGGAACTCGAAAAAAGCCCCGAGCACATCCACACGTACCGGATTTCGAACCTGTCGCTGTGGAATGCGGCCGCCGCCGGCATCACCGCCGACGACATGCTCGCCGTGCTCCGCCAGTACACCAAGTTCCCGATCCCGGCGAACCTTCCCGCGGACATCGCCGAGACCGTGTCGAAGTATGGCCGGGTGAAACTCGAGCGCATCGACGCCACGAAACTCCGGCTCGTCTGTGCCGACAAGCCGCTGCTCGTCGAACTCTCCCGGCAGAAGAAACTTCGCGACTACCTCGGCGAACAGCTCGACGACACCAGTTTCGCCATCGACCCGGCGTTCCGCGGCGTCCTCAAACAAGCGCTCATCGTCATCGGCTACCCGGCGGAGGACCTGGCCGGCTACACCGAAGGGTCGGCGCTGGCGTTCCAACTCCGCGACGTGGCCACGACCGGGCTGCCGTTCACCATTCGCGATTATCAGCGCGAGGCCGCCGAGGTCTTCCACGCGGGGGGGAACGTCCGCGGCGGTTCCGGCGTCATCGTATTGCCGTGCGGCGCCGGCAAAACCATCGTCGGCATCGCCGCCATGGCCCTCTTGCAAAAGAACACGCTGGTCCTCACCACCAGCATCACGGCCGTCAAACAGTGGGTCCGCGAGATCATCGACAAGTCGACCTTAACCGAAGCCGACGTCAAGGAATACACGGGGGAAATCAAGGAAATCGGGCCGGTCACGGTGGCGACCTACCAGATTCTCACGTACCGGCCGGACAGGACCGAAGACTTCCCCCACTTCGGCCTCTTCGACGAGCGCGACTGGGGCTTGATCATTTACGACGAGGTCCACCTATTGCCGGCGCCGGTCTTCCGCGTCACGGCGACGATTCAAGCGCGGCGCCGGCTCGGCCTCACCGCGACACTCATTCGCGAGGATGGCCGCGAAGGGGATGTCTTTTCGCTTATTGGGCCGAAGAAGTACGACGTCCCGTGGCGCGAACTGGAGACGCGCGGCTGGATCGCCTCCGCCACTTGCACCGAGATTCGCGTCGCTTTGCCGACCGACAAGACGCGCATGGAATACGCCGTCGCCGATCACCGGGCCAAGTACCGCATCGCCAGCGAGAACGAGGCGAAGGACGACGTGGTCGCGGAACTCCTGGCCCGTTTCCACGATCAACGGGTCATCGTGATCGGGCAGTATTTGAGCCAGCTGCGGCGACTCCAGGAGCGGTTCGAGTTGCCGATGATTACCGGTGCGACGCCGACCGGCGAGCGCGAGGATCTTTACAACCAGTTCCGCTCGGGCGAGGTGCGGCACTTGATTTTGTCCAAGGTCGGCAACTTCGCGATCGATTTGCCGGACGCGAACGTGTTGATCCAGGTGAGCGGCACGTTCGGTTCGCGGCAAGAGGAAGCGCAGCGGCTCGGGCGCATCTTGCGGCCCAAGAGCGAGGGGGGCAACGCGCATTTCTACACGCTGGTGACCCGCGACACCCGCGAACTGGACTTCGCCCACCACCGGCAAATGTTCCTGACGGAACAGGGTTACAGCTACGAGATCCTGGATGAGAAGGACGTGCTCCCGCCGCCGCGCCTCACGGGATGATGAGCGGGCGAGCCGTCGTCGACGCACCGCGGCAGCGCTATGCTGCTGTCGCCTTCTCTCCGGGCGGCAACACCCGGCGACCTCCAACGTTCACGCCGAAGTGCTCATCTGAGAATCCATGACTGCGACACCGACCCAGCCTGCACCCCTTTCCCACATTGCCGCGCCCACGCACAATAAGCCTTTCGGTCGCCTGTGTCCGGAGTGTTGCGAATGCGCGGCGTCTTGACGGTCATCCTGGCGGGCGGGCGGGGAACGCGGCTCGAACCCCTCACCCGCGATCGCGCCAAACCCGCCGTGCCCTTCGGCGGCCTCTATCGCATCATCGACTTCACGCTTTCCAACTGCATCAATAGCGGCCTACGGAAAATCCGCGTCCTCACGCAGTTTAAATCGTTCAGTCTCGATCGTCATATCCGCGCCGGCTGGAACTTCCTCAGCCCCGAGCTCGACGAATCGGTCGAGGTGCTGCCGCCGCAACAGCGGATCGACGAGACCTGGTACAAGGGAACCGCCGACGCCATTTACCAGAACATCTACTCGCTGGAGCGCGAGGATGCCGAATTCGTGCTGATCCTCGCCGGCGACCACATTTACAAAATGGATTACGACCTGATGTTCCGGGGCCACAAGGAACGCGGCGCGGATGTGACGGTCGGCTGCATTCCGGTGCCGCTTGCCGAAGTCCGTCACTTCGGCGTCATCCAAACGTCAAACGACGACCGCGTGCACAGCTTCCTCGAGAAGCCGAAGAACGCCGATCCCATGCCCGGCGACTCCCGCTATGCCCTTGGTTCCATGGGCATCTACATTTTCAACACCCGGCTGCTCTTCGAACTGCTCTGCGAGGACGCCGCCGACCCGAAAAGCGATCACGACTTCGGCCGAAACATTATTCCCGGCATGATCGACGCCGGGCAGAAGGTCTACGCCCACCGCTTCCGCGACGAGAACCGCAAGGCGATGCCTTACTGGCGCGACGTGGGCACTCTGGACGCCTATTACCAGGCGAACATGGACCTGATCGCGGTGGAACCGGTGTTGAACCTGTACGATTCGCAGTGGCCGATCCGCACGCATCACCCGCAGAGCCCGCCGCCGAAATTCGTGTTCAGCGCCGACGGGCCGCCGGGGCACGCCCGCCGCGGCGAAGCCCTCGATAGCATCGTTTGCCCCGGTTGCATCATCTCCGGGGGCCAGGTGCGGCGGAGCATCCTGTCGCCGAAGGTGCGGGTCAACAGTTATGCCGTGGTGGAAGATTCGATTCTTTTGGAAGGGGTGGACGTGGGCCGCTATTGCCGGATTCGCCGCGCGATCATCGATAAGGACGTGCGGCTGCCGCCTTACACGGTGCTCGGCTTCGACGCGGAGTTCGACCGCCGCCGCGGCTTCACGGTCACGGAAGCAGGCGTGGTGGTCGTGGCCAAGGCCGAGCCGCCGGAAACCTTCCAGGCGCCGAACCCGCTGCCGAATTAAACTCAACCGCGACGTACTGAAAGCGTCCACGGGCTCATGGCTCTTCTCGAAGCCGAAGCACCCATGTAGAACGCCTGCATGGACTCAACACCGACGCCATTCAGCACGCAGCTCGAAACGTTTCCGAATCCTTCGCCGGGCCGCGAATTCACGGTCGAGATCGTCTGCCCCGAGTTCACGAGCGTCTGCCCGCTGACGGGACAACCCGACTTCGCCACGATCACGTTCACGTACACGCCGGCGGAGAGTTGCGTGGAATTGAAGTCGCTGAAGATGTATTTGCAGGGATATCGCGATCGCGGCATCTACTACGAGGCGGTGACCAATCAGCTTCTGGACGATTTCGTGGCGGCGTGCCAGCCGGTGCGATGCCGCGTGCTGAGTGCCTGGACGCCGCGCGGCGGCATCACCACCAACGTGACCTGCACCTACGAACGGTCGAAGTGATTGCAGCGAGTGACGCCTTCGAAAAAAGCTACTCCGACGTTCGTGAAGTTGCCGCGAATTGCCGGATGGGGGAACTATTGTCGAAAGTAGGGAGGCCATGAGCACTGTTCGGCGCGATTGCTTGCCGCGCTGCCAGTTCGCCGCGGTGTTGATAGAGCACGGCGAGCAATTCCTCGTCGTCGATGTTTCCCAACGATCGGCCCGTCTGGTCCTCGCCCAGAAAACCGAGATGAGCGAATAGTTGCCCGAGGCGAATGTCGGGAGACAGGTCAACAACTTCTGCCAGGATGGACAAGGCTTCGCGCTGGGTCGGTGGAATCATAGGAGTTCTCCTATCGTTTTCTCTGAAGCGTAGGCTTTGCGAAGTTGGCCGATTACCTCGACTTTCACCATTGTCTAAAGTTGGGAGTCCATGAGTGCGGTTCGGCGTGCCTTTGCTGGCTACCAGCCACCAGGCGGCGGCCGGAGACGGGTCTTGAGGAACGCGAAGTACCTGTCCGCGCCATCGAAGATGTCAGACCCGGCACCCATGTACGCGCGGGCCAACTCGTCCGCCGCCCGGTCCAGGTTGCCCAACTCGAACTGGCACTGGCCCAACCGCAGGTGCAGGAACGGGTTGCCGATGGCGTCCGGGCATCGCATCGCCATCGACAGATTGTCCCGCCCGGCAGCGTAGTCCCGGCCGAGGAAGTTGGCATCCCCGATGGCCCCGAGCAACCAAGTGGCCGCCTCCCAATCGGTCTTCGGGTCCGGGAGCAGATCCCAGGCAGCCCAGTACTGCTGCAACGCAGCTTGGAAGTCCCCCCGCTTGGCGAGGGCATCCCCTTCCGCGCTGAGTTTCCGGATTCGCTCCTGCGCCGCGCCGGGCAGTTCGTGCTTCCGCTTTTTGAACCACCCGAACATGACACGTGCCCTCTGCCGCCGAACGACAAGCATAGGGTGCCGGGCCGGCAGCCAAAGACAATTAACTCACGCAAAGCCGGGATGTCGGCCCGGTCAACTTCATTGGCTGGATACTACTCATGGCCTCCGGAGCGGCGGGCCGCACCTGTCGCCAAGTATAACGCGATCACGGGTTGCCCCGGTCGCAGCGTGGATCTTTCAGGTGTTGCCGAAGCACACCAACCACGAAGCGGGATCAGGCCGTCCGTCGCCCCGGAGGTCACGAGCCATGCCGAACTACAACCGACAACACGCATACTACGCCGGCGTCGATCTGCACGCCAG
>DATNBQ010000551.1:0-6828 GCA_035571955.1 Urbifossiella sp.
AGTCGTGCCTCAACCCGACGACCTTCACCCGAATAGCTCCCAACCCACGTTTTGGTCCGAGCGGTTCGGCGGCTCGCATCCCGGCGGCGTCATGATCGTGATGTGCGACGGTTCGGTCCGCCTCGTCAAGTATTCCATCAACGCCAAAAGCTGGCTCGACATGTGCCTCATCAACGATGGCCAACCCTTCACCGGCGATAACTGACATTTTCGACGGACCGAAACATAACTATCAGGATGCACCATCATGAACAAATCCCTGCACTCCGCTTTCACTCTGATCGAATTGTTGGTCGTTATCGCGATCATCGCCGTCTTGATCGGCCTGCTGCTTCCGGCCGTGCAGAAAGTGCGCGAGTCGGCGGCCCGTTCGCAGTGCCAGAACAATCTCAAGCAGATCGGTCTCGGGCTTCAGAATTATCAGTCGACAACTGGCTATTTCCCGCCGGGCGGCATCGATCCCGGCTCGGCCACCGGCGCCCCCAAACCGATCGCCATCAAACTCGGCATCACCGCCAAGGGCGTCTATCAAAGCTGGACGCCGTTCCTTTTGCCGTATATCGAGCAGACGGCCATCGCCAGCCAATATAACATTAATGTCAGTTTCGAGAAGCAGCCAATTATTGGCACCGCCGTCAAGACATTTACTTGCCCTTCCACTCCGGGCGGGGCCCTGCGGACGACAACCAAGACTATTCGCGGCGTAAAGATCACCATGGCGCCATCCGATTATGCCCCCAACAACGAATACAGCTCGCTGCTGGAGTCGGCCGGCTATTGCGACGTTGCGGTGAATCTCAATGGCGTACTCCAGGTGAATCAGACCTGGAGCATTCCGGAGATACGCGACGGCACATCGAACACGGCGGTGATCTCGGAAGACGCGGGCCGGCCGGACTTGTGGCGCGCCGGCAAGTTGGTAAAAGTGAACGGCCAGACCGACGGCAGCTGGGGCGATCGCGACAACGAATACATCACGCATGGATTCAACGCCGCCGGCACCACCAATCCCGGCCCTTGCCATACCAACTGCACCAACGCCGACGAGGTGTATAGTTTTCACATGGGCGGCGCCAACCACGTCTTCGCCGACGGCTCCGTCCATTTCATCTCCACGAGCATGGACATCCGTTACTTCGTCAAATTCCTCACCCGATCGGGCAACGACATCGCTCCGTCGAGCTATTGAGGTTCATTCGAAGTATTCGAGAGCTGTGAGAAACAGTGGGCTATTGAATTGTCAAATATAATATATTAACCACAGAGGCACAGAGAGCACAGAGAAAACCAGCGGTGATCTCTTACTCGATATGCACTCTTTGCTTCTCTCTGTGTTCTCTATGTTCTCTGTGTTCTCTGTGCCTCCGTGGTTAATTCGGTCTATTGTTTCTTCGCTGTTCGGACTTGGAACCGACACGAGGTGGATATGAATCGGTCATCGCGTCTGATTCCGCTCCTTCTGCTGGCAGCGGCTGGTTGTGGCCGAGAGAGCGGCGGGGATTCTCAACCCGTGAGCGGCGAAGTGCAGTACGACGGCAAACCCGCCGCCGGTGTGATGATATTCTTCATGCCGAGTCAGGGCGCGAAGGTCACCGGGGCGCCGGCCAACCCGCACGCCATTACTGATGACAACGGTCGGTTTGCGCTCTCCACATTCGGCGAAAGCGACGGCGCCCCGGCGGGCAATTACCGCGTCGTGCTGATTTGGCCCAAGGTGAGCGAGGAGAACGAAGAATCGCCGCCGGATCGACTCTTCGGCTGGTTCGACGCGCGCCACACCAATCTGGAAGTGACGATATCGCCGGGAGCGAATGAGTTAAAGCCCTTCAAATTGAACGCAGTTAACGGTCCGCCGCCGGCCTCCGAAGGCATCCCTGGCCGGAATTAAGCGCAGGGGAAGCCTGAGAATATGAACGGATCGGAAGCCTAAAATGGGGGCCGCGATCCACCGAACGCGCGAGCGCCGATGGACCGCGTGCCGTGGACCAATCAGCCGCCATTCGAGTGGTTGCCGAAGTCGTAGTTGATGCCATTCTGATTGTCGCCGAGGATGATCTGGTCGATTTCCCCCATACTGCCAACTCCCGATTGGGCGCCGTCGATGGTGCCGACGTCGGCCATTTCCGCGAAGAAAGGATCGTCCGCCGGCAGAGGGCCCTGCAGCAGCGAGTAGGTTCCCGCCGCGAGACCGGTGAAGGAATACGAGCCATCGGCGCCGGTGGTCGCCGTCAGCGTGATGTCGTTGCCGAGGAGGTCGGTGCCCGTCAAGGTGACGACGACGCCGGCGAGCCCCGTGTCGTCGTGATCGAACGACCCGTCGTTGTCGGCATCGAAGAAAACGAACCCGGAGATGGTGCTGGTTGCCGGCGGCACGGCGGGCGGCAAGGTGCGCACCGCCCATTCCTCGAACCCGCCGTTGGCCGTGGCATTCTGCTGCTCGCCGAACTTCGAATAGAGGTAGACGAACGAGTTGGCGTCGGCGCCGGCGAAGGCGGACTGCGGCACCAGCAGGAACATGTCGCCGGAACCGCTGCCGGAACCGAGGTTCGCATTCAGCAGCACGGAAACGTCGCCGCCCGAATCGAGATCGAAGGAAGGGGCGACGCCGCCGAGCGTTTGGGCCGTCGCATCGTAGTGCGAGAGGTTCGATTGATCCGAGAAGTAAATGCGGACTTCGTCGAGCGAGAGCAAGGGCGACGACGACTTCTGATTGATGTCGAGAAGGAACTCGCGGTACAGCGCTCCGTTGACGAGGACGGTGGGCACGTCGGCGGCTTGCAGCGACCGCGTGAATTGCGGGCTCTTGTTCTCGTCGAACTGCAGCGGCCGGGCGTCGGTGTTGTAGCCGAGTTCGAGCCCGCCGCCCTTGGCCGCCCCTTGCAGCCGCAAGAACGAGTGGATGACGCCCGTGCCCGTTGGCTGGGTGTCGGATTGCTCCACGATGGCGCCGTTCGGCGCCGCGGCCGTCGATCCCGCGGTGGTCAGGTCGAGGGTTGTCGCCGAGGGCGTGAGGCGTTGATCGAGCGATTCGAGATTCAGGCGAGTGCGCATTCGTAGTCTCACAGACGGGAAGGTGAAAGAGGCATCGCGCGGCGAGTTGCGGGATGCGGAAAATGCCGTCGTAGATTTGTACCTCGCGGTTGCCGGGAATCGGCGGCGAAAACTGGCGATTTTCGATGGTTTTTCCGAGCCTGTATCGCAACTGCAACGAGCGCCACTTTGGCCGCGGATGATTTGAGATTCTCAAATCGCGAGGGAGCGAGGACTCAACGTCGAATTGTTCGCACGGGCTCAAAAACGGTGCGCCGCGAGCAAATCCATCGCTCGTTAGAGCGTTATTCGAACCTGCCGTGCGGCCGCCCTGGGATCGCCGGCTACAAAAACAACTGAGTTACTACCGACGGCCCCGAATCCTGGCGAAACTTCGAAAACGCGGGTACAATTCACTGAATAAGAGCGACGATCCCAATCTTGAACGGATAGCCATGCCACTGTTCCCAATCGGCGGCGCGAAACTTCGCCGCAGCATTTCGCTCGCCGTCAAGAGCCTCTGGCTCCACAAGCTCCGTTCGGTCCTCTCGGTGCTCGGCATCATCATCGGCACCTGGTCGGTAATCTCGTTGATGGCGTTCGGCGAAGGGTCGATGCGCGAAGCGCTCGCCGACATCAAGCGGCAAGGCGCCACCAATATCGTCATTCGCAGCGTCAAGCCGCCGGACGATTCCGCCACCGCCTCCAAGGGTTGGGTTACGACGTATGGCCTCGTCAATCTCGACTTGAAGCGTCTGGAAACGCTCGACGGTTCCATCACCCGCGTCGTGCCGATGCGCATTTTCCCCACCGAGGCGCGCTACCTGGACCGCATGGCCAACACGCGCGTCATCGGCACCGTGCCCGAATATGCCGTCGTCAACAAGCTGGAGATGGCTCGCGGCCGCTTCCTTTTCGGCAGCGACGACCCGCACCCCGGCAGCGATGAAGAGAACGACGACGTCGAAATGAACGACAACCTGCAACTGCTCAACGTCTGCGTTCTGGGCTCGGAGGCCGCGGATAAACTATTCCCGTTCGAAGACCCCATCGACAAGATGGTGCAGATGAAGAGCATGCGCTTCCGCGTGGTCGGCGTCGTGAAAGAGCGGATGCCGACGGGCGGCACGGGCGGCAGCCTGGCCGCCGAGGACTACAATCGCGACGTGTACATTCCGTTCAAGACGAGCACCGCCCGCTTCGGCTCCATCATTTCCGTGCGCAGCTCCGGCGCCCGCATGAACGAGAAGGTCGACATCAGCCAGGTTACGCTTACGGTGGATGCCGACGTGGATAATCCGGCCGGCCGCGAGAAGGTGAAGGCCGTCGGCAACGAAATCAAGCGGATGCTCGTCCAGTATCACTTCAAGAAGGATTACGCCGTCACGATTCCGCTCGACAAACTGGAGGAAGCCGAGAAGTCGCAGAACCGCTTTACGAACTTGCTTTTGATGATCGCCTCGATTTCGCTGGTGGTCGGCGGCATCGGCATCATGAACATCATGCTGGCTACGGTCACGGAGCGAACGCGCGAGATCGGCATCCGCCGGGCGCTCGGGGCCAAGCGCCGCGACATTGTCACGCAGTTCCTGGTGGAAGCGGTCGTGCAAACGTCGGTCGGCGGCATCTTCGGCGTGATCTTCGGGCTCGGGACCGTTTTCTCCGTTCCGATGCTGTGGAAGTGGCTGGCGGCGAAGAAGACGATGTTCTTCGCCAGTTGGTTCTCGAGCCCGACGTTGCCGGCCGAGATGAACATCAGTTCGATCTTTTTGTCGCTCGGCGTATCGATTTTCATCGGCGTGGTGTTCGGCCTTTACCCGGCCTGGCGAGCGGCGAAGCTCGACCCGATCGAAGCGCTGCGCCACGATTAATGTGGGAATGCGGGATTATTGCACCGCACATAATCGCCGTGGGGCCGGTCAATCAGCGCGACGAAGAACTGGTCGAGCCCATGCTCAAGCAGTTCCCCTGCGTGCGGAGTCGTGCCGGCGGTCCGTGGCAGTGAACATGGCAGTGGATTGGGAAAGACTCGATACGCGATCGAGCGCACTATGGACTGGCTGGGGGAATACGGCCGCCTGAAGGTCTGTTACGAACGAACCCGTGCGCGATTCCGCGGCTTCCATGTGCTGGCTGCCTGTGTCATCTGTTCGAACCGCCTTCAGCGAACCCGCCGAAGACGTTATGAAATAGCCTCTTAGCCGCGACCCAGCGGGGAGCGCGTTCGCCCACGCGCGAAATCAGGTGACTTCGCTTGTTCCTTCGGCTACTCTGATGACTCACACCGATTCGGAGACTCTCCATGCTTTCCCGCCGTCGCTTCTTGCAATCGTCCGCGGCAGCCGCGCCGTTCGTGTTCAGCCGCGATGCCTCGGCGGTGGCGGCCAGCGACCGCATCGCCGTCGGCTTCATCGGCGTCGGCTACCAGGCCCGCGGCCACCTCAACAACCTGCTCGGCCGCAAGGAAGTTGAAGTCGTCGCCGTGTGCGACGTCGTCAAGGAACGCCTCGACGACGCCTCGCAGCGTGTCGAGAAGCGTTACGCCGACCGGATCAAGTCCGGCGCCGCCAAGAGCGCCACGGCCTATACGGACTTCCGCAAACTCCTCGACCACTCGGGGCTCGACGCCGTCGTCATCGGCACGCCGGACCACTGGCACGCCATGCCGGTGATTCTCGCCGCCCGCGCCAAGAAGCACATTTACTGCGAGAAACCGCTGACCCACAACATCGCCGAGGGGAAGCAGATCGTGCAGGAGGTGGCGAAAGGGAACGTGATTTTCCAGACGGGAAGCCAGCAGCGGAGCGAGTTCGGCGGCCACTTCCGCAAGGCAGTGGAATACGTCTGGAATGGCCGGATCGGCAAGCTGCACACGATCCGGATCGGTGTTGGCGGGCCGTCGCGGCCGTGCAAACTACCCGGGGAAGCGACGCCTCCCGGCACGGACTGGGACGCCTGGCTCGGGCCGGCGCCCGAACGCCCCTACCATTCCGAGCTTTGTCCGAAGGGAGTGCACAGCCACTTCCCGAACTGGCGGAGCTATCAGGAATTCGCCGGCGGGCAGGTCGCCGACATGGGCGCCCACCACTTCGACATCGCCCAGTGGGCCATGAAGATGGACGGCAGCGGCCCGGTTCAGGTCATCCCGCCGGAGAAATCGCGCGACCGCGGCCTCCGCTTCATTTATGCCAGCGGCATCGTCATGATCCACAACGAATTCGCCAAGGGACCGGACGGCAAGGATCTCCATGCCGATTGCGTGTTCGAAGGGACGGGCGGCACGATCCTGGTGAGCCGCGGCGGCATCCGCAGCTTGCCGGATTCGATTCTGAAGGAACCTCTCGGCGAAAAGGACGAGCGCGTTTACCCGTCGAACAACCATTTCGGCAATTGGCTGTCGTGCATCAAGAGCGGCAAGCAAGCGATTTGTCCGGCGTCGGTGGGGCATCGCAGCGCGAGCATCTGCCACCTGGGGAACATCGGCTACCACCTGGGCCGCAAGCTGATCTGGGATCCGGTGGCCGAGCAGTTTGTCGGCGACGAAAAGGCCAATAAGGAACTGAGCCGCGAACCGCGCGCGAAGTGGAAGTTAGTGTGATCGCGTAGCCGCCACCCAACGGGGAGCGCGCGGGCTTGGCGCTCGCCGTTGCCTCGCGGCGAATCGGAGCAGCCTTTCCTCAACTGACAAATTCCAGGAGCCTCGCATGCCGTCCCGCCGCAGCTTCCTCGCCTCGTCCGCCGCGGCCATCGCCGCTCCGTCGCTCGCGCCGGCCATCGCCCAGCCGGACACGCTCACCA
>DATNBQ010000552.1:0-3110 GCA_035571955.1 Urbifossiella sp.
CGTCGCTCGAATGGCGTCAAGAGAACCCGAATCAGATGATCGTGCGGAAGAACGGCGAGCCGCACCGGATTTACACGCGGGCGGGCGGCCCATACCTGAGTGCCGCGGCGACCGGCGCGACCCGCATTCCCAGCGGCCACCCCGAAGGCTACCTCGAAGCCTTCGCCAACATCTACACGGCGGCCTTCGATGCGATGGCCAAACGGGCCGGCGGCGAAAAGTTCGAAACCGTCAACACCGTGTATCCGAACGTCTACGATGGGGCCGAGGGAATGCTGTTCATCACGAAGTGCGTGCAGAGCAGCAAGGAAAACGGCGCCTGGCTGCCGTTTACATTCGCGAAGATCCGGAAGTGAACATGGTTAGCCGCGACGCGGAGTCCGCGGAGCGGAGCGCTCGCCGCCTTTCTCAATCGACCAGTTCGCGGATTGGGCGGGCATCGTCGAGCAGGTTCTGCGGGCGGCCGTTGAAGTCCGGAAGTTGAGCGGCGAGATCGATTCCGAGAACCTGGTAAATCGTCGCGATGACGTTCTGGAAGGTGATGGCGCCGGTCTTGGAAAGTTCGGCGCGCGAGTCCGTTGCGCCAATCACCTGGCCCATGGTCAGGCCGCCGCCGGCGAAGATGGCGCAGCCGGCGTCCGCCCAGTGCTCGCGGCCGGGACCGGGATTGGCAATCTTCGGCGTGCGGCCGAACTCGCCGAGCACCACCACGAGCACGTCCCGATCCAACCCGCGGGCCTGCAAATCGTCGATTAACGCGCAAACGCTCCGATCGACGAGCGGCATCAGGCACTTCAATGCAAAGAAGATGTCGCCGTTGGCGCTACTGTGGTGATCCCACTCGGCGGCGCGCAGCGTGACGACGCGGGCCCCCGCTTCCACCAACCGCCGGGCGAGGATGAACTTCTTCGCCTCCCACGGATACAGGATGCTCTTGAAGGTTTGGTGCGGATACTTGCCGGCGTGATGGCCGTAGGTTTCGAGCAGTTTCGCCGGTTCGCGGCTCAGGTCGAACGCATCGCGGACGCGCGGCGACGTGATGATGTCCAAGGCTTGCGCCTGGAACTTGTCGAGGCCGGCGAGGGCGTTGCCGGTGTCGAGATCGCGGCGCATGCGGTCGAACGACTTCAAGACGCTCGTGCGGTTCTGGAGGTCGTCGAGCGATTTCGCGGGGCGGAGGTCTTCCAGGGCTTCGCCGAATGGCCTATACGGAGCGTGATTCGAGCCGGCGTAGTAGGGCTTCTCGAATTCGAATTGATCGGTGGTGGGTCGATCGAGGCTGATGTATTTGGGCAGGGGCGAGGTCGTTCCGGAGAGTTTGCTGACCACGGAGCCGAAGGCCGGCCGCTTGCCCGAACCGCGCGGCAAACCGGAATAGACCTCGCTCAGGAAGTGGTCGTTTTCGACGGAGCGGATGCCGCGCAAGAGGGCCAACCGGTTTATCATGGCGGCCTGGCGGGGCATGTGTTCGCAGATTTGCACGCCGGGAATCGACGTGGCGACGGGCTGGAACGGCCCGCGGAATTCGGCCGGCGCGTCGGGCTTCAAGTCCCACATGTCGATGTGGCTCGGCCCGCCGCCCAGCACCACGTAAATGACGGACTTCGGCCGCGATCCCGGGGAAGCCGCCTCGGCACGGAGCAAGTCCGCGAGCGTGAGCCCGGCCAGGCCGAACCCACCGACCCGAAGAAAGTCCCGACGATGACCGTCGATGTGCAGCATGGGAGGGAACCCGGCAGGAAGGACGGTATGTAGTTTACGTTCAAAACGGACCGAATGCGATAGAAACAGTGCAAGGACGCTCCGGGTGGGCAGGCAGCTCGAAAGTTGTTGGATCTTTTGTTCACTTCGACGCCTTTGAGAGCATCGCCGGAACTCATCCGAGCAAAAGGCAAAGCATTGGCTGCGAAGTCGGTCGGGGGCTGGAACGAATGACATCAAAGCCAGCTAGCCAACGCCTCTCCCCGTTGGGCCCGTTGGGGAGAGGGTCAGAAGGGTGGTTGCCTTTCAGGTCATGTGATGTTACGCCTGACCGCAGCTAACCTGCTAATTCTCCATTGCCCCGGAGTTCACGACCTTGGCGATCTCATCGGCGCGGTAGCCGCGCTCGAGCATCGTCTGCTTGAGCACGGTCAGTTTCTCCGCCACGCGGACCTTGCGCCAGTTCTCGGCAATCGAATTGATGATCAGCCACAGGACGGCCCCGCCGAACGTGAATGTCACGAACAGGATCGGCACCAGATCCCTGGCCACGGCTTCTTCGATCGACATGGCAGTTCCCCGCTGCAAAGGAACGCTTGGATTGATCCCGGCTCGCTCATTCTATTCCCGGCGGCACTGGGTGATTCGCCGGAAAGTGGGGATTCTTGAAAGAAATGCACCAAGCCGCTTGCCGGCATTCGCGTCCATGCTAATTCAGCCGCACGGGCAGGAACGCCTGTCCTACCAATAGAGCCGGGCTTGCCTTCGCGGGTTTTCTCGATGGGTTATCGGAACCTGCGGGCGTGCGTGGACGACCTGCACCGCACGGGACAACTGGTTCGGATCGAGCGCGAAGTCGATCCGTACCTGGAAGCGGCCGAGATCCATCGCCGCGTTTATGCCGCCGGCGGCCCGGCGCTCTTCTTTTCGCACGTCAAAGGGTCGCCATTCCCGATGGTCTCGAACCTGTTCGGGACATTGGAACGGGCGCGGTTCCTCTTCCGCGATTCGCTGGATGCCGTTCGCAAAGCCGTCGAACTCAAGAGCGACCCGGGGCAAGTTCTCAGGCGGCCGTGGCGCTATCGGAAGTTGCCGGGCATTCTGTGGCGAATGCGGCCGCGTTTCGTTCGCCGCGGGCCGATCCTCGAACACACCTGCCGCGTCGGCGATTTGCCGCAACTCCAGTGCTGGCCGCTCGACGGCGGGCCATTCATCACCTTGCCGCAAGTCTACACCGAGCACCCGGATCATCCCGGCTGGATGAAATCGAACCTCGGCATGTACCGCGTGCAATTGTCCGGCAACGACTACGCGCCGAATCGCGAAGTCGGCCTGCATTATCAGATTCATCGGGGCATCGGCGTGCACCACGCCGCTGCGATCGGCCGCGGGGAACCGCTGAGAGTGAA
>DATNBQ010000553.1:0-4743 GCA_035571955.1 Urbifossiella sp.
GCCATGCAGGACGTGTTCAAGGCCATTGGCCGCGTTGCCGCGACCAATGCCACCGTGCTCATTCTGGGCGAATCCGGCACCGGGAAAGAACTCGTCGCCCGGGCCATTTACCAGCATTCCAAGCGCTGCGAGCAGCCGTTCCTGGCCGTGAATTGCGGGGCGATTCCGGAATCGCTTCTGGAAAGCGAACTCTTCGGCCACGAAAAAGGGGCGTTCACCGGAGCCGAGTTCAAGCGCATCGGCAAGTTCGAACAGTGCCTCGGCGGCACGATTTTCCTCGATGAAGTCGGGGAATTGACGCCGCTGGCCCAGGTGAAATTCCTGCGCGCACTGCAAGAGCAGCGATTCGAACGGGTCGGCGGAACCGAGACCATCCAGACCGATGTGCGGGTCATTGCCGCGAGCAACGCCGACCTGGAAATGCTGACCGCGGCCGGCCGCTTCCGCTCCGATCTTTATTACCGACTCAACGTCTTTTCGATCCTCATGCCGCCGCTCCGCGATCGCGGCGACGACATCGAAATGCTGACGGATTATTTCCTGGAGCGTTATTGCCGGGAGTTCGAGCGGACCGTGCCGGTGGTGTCGCCGGAGACGCGGCAGTTCTTGCGGTCGTCGCGGTGGCCCGGCAATGTGCGCGAACTGCAGAGCACCTTGAAGCAGGGACTTTTACAAATGAGTGGTTCGGTGCTGTTGCCGGAGTTCCTGGCGGCGGCCCGCAAATGGGGCGGCACGCCGGCGGCTCCCGCGGAGGCAGCGCCAACTACGCGTCCCGCTCTCGATTGGGATCAGTTCGTGACCGAACGGCTCGCGACCGGTTCCCGCGACCTCTATGCGGAGTGCCTCGCTCTGATGGAGCGGCAATTGCTCTCGCGGATGCTCGACCGGACGGCGGGGAACCAACTGCGAGCGTCGGAACTTCTCGGCATCACCCGCGGCAGCTTGCGGCACAAGCTGCGAGCGCTTGGCCTCTCCATCGAACGAAGTGTCAGCGCGGACGACGACCGCGGTGAGTGAACCCCGCTCAATCGCCGCGCTCCGAGCGACCACACGAGTCGCCGCCTTTCATTTACATCGCCGTAAGTCCTTGCAAATCCACGTCTCTCGTTAATTGCAACGCATTGGCACGCGCTCTGCTTTCCACCCTAGCAGTGGAGCACCAACGAGACACCAACCGCTCAAGTCCAGGCTTCCCCCTGCCCCGAACATCATGACCCGTTTCCCCCAAAGATTGATCCACATCGGCCGCTACGTCGGCATCGCGGCGCTCTTGGTCGTCGCGGTCGGTGCGGCCGCCATCCTGGGCGCATCCGGCCGCAGTGCCGAAGCCGCGAAGGATCGCCCCTCCGAGACCGCCAACCAGGAATCCCTGAAACGCGTCGGGGCCAGCAGCCTGATCGTGCCGAACGAGATGGCGACGCGGATGGCCCTGCGAACGGGGACCGCCGAGCAACCGAGCCAGTATCGCTCGCTGCCGTCGTTCACCGGCACTCTCGCCGTCGACAACAATGCCCTGTCCCGCGTTTATTCCCGCTTCCCCGGCGAAGTGGTTGCCCTCGGCAAAATGACCGATTCAACCGGCGAACGCCCCTTGCGCGTCGGCGACCGCGTGACCAAGGGCCAACTCCTCGCGACGGTATCCAGCACGGTCCTCGGCGAAAAGAAAAGCGAATTGGTGGATGCGCTGTCCAAACTCCGCCGCGACGAAATCGTGCTCGCTTCGTACAGCGACCCGGCCCTCAGCAGTTCGGTGCCGACCCGCAGCATCGTGGATGCCCAGCGCGATGTGGAGACCGACCGCGTGGCCGTGGACAAAGCCGAGCGGACGCTGCGGTCGTGGCGGCTCTCGGAAACCGAAATAGCAAAGATTCGCGTTGAAGCCGCGGAGTTAGCCGCGCCCGGCGCGCGCCGCCGCGATCCGACGACCTGGCCGCTGTCGCCCATCACCGCCCCGCGCGACGGCGTCATCATCGAACGCAATACCAGCGTCAGCGCAATGGTGGACGCTTCCTCGCCGCTCTTCCTTGTGGCGGATCTGTCGCACCTCGCCGTTTGGGCGCACGTATACGAGGAAGACTTGCCGCTCTTGCAATCGCTGCCGCGACCGGTCCAGTGGAAGGTCAACGTTCCGTCGCGGCCCGGCTCGGCGTTTCCCGGTACGCTCGAGACCATCGGCGCCGTGATCCATCCCGATCAGCACACGGCTTTAATTTCCGGCCTCGTGGCCAACCCGGATGGTTCTCTGCGGGCGGGGATGTTCGTCACGGTAAGCGTGAAGGCGCCGCCGCCGCAGGGCGAAATCGAAGTGCCTTCCGAGGCCGTGGTAGAGGATGGCCGCGAAAGCCTGGTGTTCGTGCGTGCCTCAGCCGACCCGACTTCGATCACGCGGCACCGGGTCAAGGTCGTCCGCCGCTTCCGCGAGTTGGTTTACCTGGCCGCCGACTCGAATGGCGTCCATCCCGGCGATCATGTCATCACGTCCGGTTCGCTGCTGCTGAACGAAGCAATGAACGAAGTTCCCGCTCCACGTCGGTGAAACGCTGATCGCTCCGCCGCAAAAAAGCACAAAAGATACAAGATTGGAACCGCCTTGAGGCGATCATAATCTCTTTCTTGTGTGTTTTGTGCTTTTTCGCGGCCCTGTGAGTTTGCGGCCGTGAAATCGACTCCGCCTCGCGGCTAATCTTTTCCCTTCGTTCGGCACGCAAGTCGCTTGTCTCTCATAAATCGGGTAATTCCGATGAATCGCGACCCGAAGGGGGAGCGCTCATTTCGCGCTATCGCCTATGGAACTGGATGAGGCCGCACGGCAAGTTCTTCACGCGGCGGCCCGGCCGCGCCCGGAATCGACGTATCGCCTCCAGTTCCATGCGAAGTTCACCTTCCGCGACGCGACCGGCATCGTTCCCTATCTCCGCGACCTGGGAATCACCCACGTCTATGCTTCCCCTTACCTCAAGGCGCGACCCGGCAGCACCCACGGCTACGACATCGTCGACCACCGCCAGCTGAACCCGGAGATCGGATCGCGAGACGATTACGAAGCCTGGATTGCCGCTCTGAAAGGAGCCGGGCTCAAGCAGCTTCTCGACATCGTGCCGAACCACATGGGCGTGGCCACGGACGAGAACGCGTGGTGGAACGACGTGCTGGAGAACGGCCCGGCGTCGCACTTCGCCAACCATTTCGACATTGCCTGGCACTCGACGGACCGCGACGACCTGCGCGATCGCGTGTTGCTCCCCGTGCTGGCGGACAATTACGGCGAAGCCTTGGAATCTGGCCAATTGAGGCTCGCCTTCGAGAACGGGGCCTTCGTGCTCGTTTACAACGGCCGCTGGTTCCCCGTGAGCCCGCGGAGCTATAGCCGCATCCTGGCCGCTGAACCGGAGCGGTTGGCCGAAGCCCTGGGTAGCGATTCGCCGGAACTCGCCGAATACCAGAGCATCGTCACGGCCATCGGCCACTTGCCGGATCGCACCGAGAGGGAACCGGCCCGCGTCGCCGAACGCCTTCGCGAAAAGGAAGTCATCAAGCGGCGACTCGGCGAACTGTCCGCCAACGAACGCGTTCGCCTCTTCATCGACGAAACCGTCGCGCGGTTCAACGGCACGCCCGGCGATCCGCAAAGCTTCAACGCCCTCGACGACCTGCTCCGCCACCAGTGCTACCGGCTCGCCCACTGGCGCGTCGCCACCGACGAGATCAATTACCGCCGTTTCTTCGACGTCAATGAACTCGCCGCACTCAGCATGGAACGCGACGAGGTGTTCCGCGATTCCCACGAGTTGATCCTGGAATTGCTGGCTTCCGGCGCTGTGGATGGCGTCCGCGTCGATCATCCCGACGGCTTGTTCGCTCCCGCCGCTTACCTCGACCGCCTCCAGGATAGGTACTTGTTGGCCCTGGCTCGCCGGATGGCAAGGCCCGACTTCAACGAGGCTGACTGGAACGACCGGATTGCGGCGATGCGGAAAGAATGCCCGCGGCCGCTTTATGTCGTCGTCGAGAAGATTCTCGGCGCCGAGGAATCGCTTCCCGCGGACTGGAGCGCGGACGGCACGAGCGGCTACGAGTTCATCAATGCCGCCAACGGCCTGTTCGTGGATGCGGCCGGGCTCCGCGCCATGTCGCAGGTTTACCGCGACTTCATCGAGGACTACTCGCCGTGGTCCGAAGCCGCTTATCGCGCGAAGCGGGTCATTTTTCAGTCGTCGATGGCGAGCGAACTCAACACGGTGGCGCGGCTACTGGAACGATTGGCGCGGCGCGGCCGCCACTCGCGCGATTTCACGCTCCGCTCGCTCCGCGACGCCCTCGGCGAGGTCATCGCCTGCTTCCCGGTCTATCGCACCTACATCGCGGGCACCGGCGTCGTGACGGAAACGGATCGCAAGGTAATCCAGACCGCCGTACGCCGGGCGTCGTTCCGCAGTCCGCTCATCGGGCCGCCGGTCTTCGATTTCATCCGCCGCGTACTCCTGCTGGAATACCCGGACTGGGCGGGCGAGGAAGAGCGTTCCGAACAACGGCACTTCGTCGGTAAATTCCAGCAGGTGACGAGCCCGGTGCTGGCGAAGGGAATCGAGGATACAGCGTTTTACCGGTTCGTTCGCCTGGCGAGTCTCAATGAAGTCGGCGGCGATCCGTCGCGGTTCGGCGTTTCACCCGAAGCGTTCCATCAGTTCAACGCCGGCCGCCAGGCGCACTTTCCCCATGGTCTGGCGCCGCTCTCCACGCACG
>DATNBQ010000554.1:0-3209 GCA_035571955.1 Urbifossiella sp.
CTGGCTTTCGAGGGAAGAAAAGCGAAGCAACAAGTAACCGAGAGCCAGTGCGGCCAGGGCGCCAATTACGACCTGCCTTTGAATCATTTGCCTTCCCCTGGCGCATGAAGGTTTCAAGCGCCCGAAATATTCGAGAAACGCATTCTACCCTACCCACATTCGACACGCCAGAACCGCTCCCCGCTGCCAACGGCACGGGTTTGGAATACATTTTCCATAAGCCTGCCGCGCCGCCACCTTATTCCGAAACGAGATCGTTCATGAGCACCGAAGCGGAGTACAAACCGGGGCTGGAAGACGTGCCGGCCGCCAAGTCCGCGGTCAGCTTCCTCGACGGCAAAAAGGCCCGCCTGGAATATCGCGGCATCCCCGTGGAAGTGCTCGCCAAGGAAAGTTGCTTCGAGGAAACCGCCTGGCTGCTCATCAAGGGCGACCTGCCGTCGCAGAAGCAACTCGCCGATTTCGACGACGGCCTCCGCCAGCGCCGCGCCATCCACTACCGCCTCAAGGACATCATCAAGGCGTTCCCGAACGACGCCCATCCGATGGATGCGCTGCACACTTCGGTGGCGGCGCTCGGCATGTTTTACCCGTGTAAAACCGTTCACGACTCGGGCAAAAACTGGGACGCGACCATGCGGCTGCTCGCGGCGATGCCGACCGTGGTGACCGCGTTCGCCCGGTCGCGGCGCGGCGAGGAGATCCTCGAGCCGCGCTCGGACCTGGATCACGCCGCCAACTTCTACTACATGCTGACGGGCAAGGAACCGACGCCGTCGACGCGGAAAGTGCTCGATGCCTGCTTGATTCTGCACGCCGAGCACACGATGAACGCCAGCACCTTCACGGCGCGCGTCATCGGCTCGACGCTGGCGAACCCGTACCAGACGATTGCCGGCGCGATCGGATCGCTGTCCGGGCCGCTGCACGGCGGGGCCAATGAAGAGGTACTCGTGCAACTGGAGGAGATCGGCAGTCCCGAGAAGGTGAAGTCGTGGCTCGACTCCAAACGGGCCGTCGATCCGAAGTTCAAGGTCATGGGCTTTGGCCACCGCGTGTACCGGGTGAAGGACGCCCGCGCCACCGTGCTGCAAGAACTGGCCGAGAACATCTTTGCCGAATCGGGCCGGCCGAAGAATTACGAGACGGCCCTGGAACTGGAGCGCTACGGCGCCGGCATTTACGGCGTGAAGGGCGTTTATCCGAACGTCGATTTCTACTCCGGCGTGGTGTACCAGGCGATGGGAATTCCGACCGACGTGTTTACGCCGATTTTCGCGATTGGCCGCGTCGCCGGCTGGCTGGCCCACTGGCAGGAGCAACTGGTCGGCAACCGCATCTTCCGCCCGGAGCAAATCTCCGTGGGCAAGACGGATGTGCCATATGTGCCGCTGGCAAAACGCGCCTGAGTGGCCGCGTTGACTTGGAATTCGAGCCGCGGCGGGCCGATAATAGAAGGACGCCCGGAGGCCAAGCCATGTCCGAGACGACTCATCCGCCGCCCGTTCCCGAAACGCCGCCGCCGGGCTACGGCAAAGCCGACAGCATCCTGTTTCAGGCGTGGCTCGTCCTGTTCCTGCTCGTCATTTGCTTCGCCCTCGTAAACTACCTGATTTCGTACATGTGATTCCCGATCGCGAACCTCAAAAGGCTGGAATTGGCGGCGCAGGCATTCTTGCCTGTGCTCCGTTGCTTGCACAGGCAAGAATGCCTTTGCCACCAAAGCTGTCCCGCGATTCCGGAATGACCGGGCGCGGGCTTTCATCTCCCCGCCGCCCGGCTACTTTGTTAAGGTAGTTTCAGTGGCTCGTATTTCGGCTGGGCGCGCAACAGGTGCACGATGCGGATCGGGGTCGTTAGCGACACCCACGACCGGGTGGAAGTGATTGCCGATGCGATACGCCTGTTGGTGGATCAGCGCGTCGAACTCATCCTGCATTGCGGCGATATCGAGGCCCCGGACACCGCCCGCCTGTTCAAACCGATTCCGACGCACTTCGTCTTCGGCAACTGGGACAAGGACCGGGGCAAACTCGCCGCGGCCATCAAAGAAGTCGGCGGCACCCACCACGATTCGTTCGGAGCCATCGAACTCGCCGGCAAACGGCTCGCGTGGGTGCACAGCCACGAACGCCACCAACTGCGCCAGCTCGAACACAGCGACTTCTTCGATTACCTTTTTTACGGCCACACCCACGTTCGCGAGCAGCACCGCACGGGCAAGACACTGGTCGCCAACCCCGGCGCCCTGTTCCGGGCCAACCCGAAGACGTGCATCGTCGTCGATGTGAAGACCGGCGAGATCAAGCCGATCATTGTGCCGGTGGCAGCCAAGCCGGCGGCGGCGGGTGAGTTCGGTTCCGTGACCGAAGACGACCAGATCGGCACTGTTGTCGAGGCGCCGGGTCTGCCGCCCACTTAGGGTAGCGCTCGATTCACTTCGGATCGACTACCAGCACTCGCTTGGGCGCCTTGCCGACGGGAATTCGCGCGATCACTTTCTTCGCTTCCGTATCCAGAACCGCAACCGAGTCGCCGATCCGTTCGGAGATGTAGCAGCGTTTGCCGTCCGGCGCGAAGGCGATCCAGTAGCCGCCGCCTTTCATTTCGATGGTCGCGATCTGCTTCGGCGGTTCGCGCGTGATGTCGAATACGTACGTCCGGTCGTGATAGACGTCGCACATCCACAGTTCCTTTTCGCCGGGGCGCAGGCCGATGCCGTGGCTGCGGCTGGCCTTGCGCAGTTGCGATTCGGGCACGTCGGCTGCCACGCGGTGGATCACCTTCCGCTTCGCCACATCGGCGACTTCGAAGCCGATGAGCGTATCGACGTTGGCGTAAAGCCGCTTCTCGTCCTGGGAAAGCACGATCGGCCGCGGCGCATCGGACGTGGGAATCTCGCCGATCAACTTGTGCTCCACGGCATCGGCGATGAGCACGTGGTACGACCCTTTCGGGCCGAGGTACATCCGCTTGCCGTCGGTGGAACAGAGCGTGTTGTGCGGCCGGCCGCCCGTCGGAATCCGTTTCAAGACCTTGGCGTTCACGGTATCGATGACCCACCAGGAAGCGTCGTCGCACGGCACGTAGGCGATTTTTCCGTCCGGGGTGCAGGCGAGTTGATTGGGTCGCGGACCGACCGGCATCCGCCGGGTCACGCGGTCGGCGATCGGGTCGTACCAGAGCAGTTCGCCCCGTTCGCCCCTGGT
>DATNBQ010000555.1:0-3760 GCA_035571955.1 Urbifossiella sp.
ACGTTGCGATCCGCGTCGGCCGGTAGCGCGGCGACACGTCTTTCGAAGGTCGAAGAATAGCGGCAAGGAGATCGTCGCGGCCGAAGCGTTTGGAAACGCCGACCAGCGACGGTCCAACGGCCCCGCCGCCATCGTGGCACGACGCACAGGTCGCCTTCTGGAAAGCTAGCCGCCCCTTGACGGCATCGCCTTCGGTCCAGGGAATCGTTGCTTCGCGCTTCTTCCACGCCGCCGGGTCGAAGCCATCCGATGCGGTCAGTTTCGCGGTAAGGTCCGGGTAATTCTTGGCGAACCACGCGGCCCAGGCTTTGGCATCGGCGAACGATTCGCCAGTGCGCGCTTTCAACAGGACGATTAGTGCGCCGCGCGTGGCGGCGGAACTTTTGTCGTCCGGCAGTTTCCGCAGTGCGATGATGGCCGCGACGAGGTCGGCGTGGTCCCTGGCAGCGGGAAGCTTGCCGAGCGCGGTCGCGGAGACGGCGATGATCTCCGGATTCAACGACCGCAAACCGCTGACGAACTTCGCGGCGTCGTCCGGTTGCGGTTCCTTGGCCAATATGGGAAGGATGGCTTCTTCGAGGCCGCCGCGATCCCAAAGTTTTACGAGGATCGGACGCGTCTCCTTCAAGGGAAGCGCCGCCAGTTGCCGCACCACGCCCGGCGTCCAGGGATAGTTCGGCTCCTCGCCGGCATCGAGGTAGAGTCGCGCCTTCTCTTTGGGTTTGATCCGCAAATGCTTCACGAAGACAAGGTGTTCCGGGCGAGCCAGTTTCTCTCGCGAGCGCATCAGCCATTGAGTGAAGTACTCGTGTTTCGGAATGAGGGTTCTGGCGAGTTCGTCGAGGCGCAATGGCCAGTTGCTATCGCGGATGATCTGCTGCTTCTTCACCTTCTCTTCGAGCCCGAGGAGTGCGTTTACCGTGCGAGTGTCGACATCCCGTAGTGCAAATCGAGAAAGTCGGCTTAATGCAGTCAAGAAGTGAATGTCGTGCTGAACGCTCGGTTCCTTCTTGTAATAGAAGTGCCGCGCTAGCCATTCGGCTTTGAATGTTTGATCCGGTTCCGGCATGGCCTCGCCGCCGATGCCAGCAAGAATGCGAGCCAGTTCGAAGTCGAGTTCATCGGTCGTTGCCGGGACCTTGTGCGAAAAGCCATTGGTACAATCTTTGATTCCCTTGAGCACGACTGCCGCCTTGGCTTTGCTCACCGGTTCGCGAAAAGTATACCCCTCATAAAGCGTTCCCTTGGTTTTGGGATCGGTCAGGTCGCCGAGGGCTAGCTGCACCACCCGGGTGGCAATCAGCTTGTTCTCCACGGTCGATTTCGTTGATTCCAGCACTTCCAGGCCGGTCTTCAAAGCGTCGTCCGGATTGTCCGCAGCGGTGTGAAGCGCGACTGTCAATCGCGCGAGCGGGTCGTCGGGCTTGCCGACCGGAGCGGCGGCCCTGGCAACCAGGCGCCCGGCGGCGGCCCGCACCAGCGCGTCCGGGTGGCTGAGGTTCGGCTTCACCGCGTCGCCCAGCCACGAGCCCCAGCCGAGCTTGTCGCGCCAGCGAAGCATCATTTCGAGGGCGTGCCGCCGGGTCGTAGCGTCGGCGGAGGTAGCCTCCTTGACCCACTGCTTGGCGGCATCGGCATCCCAGTCCAGCGATCGCTTCGCCATCGGCAATTCGCTTCCAGGGCCGCCCTGATCGCACGAAATGCGATAGACCGCTCCCCGGGTGCCGCGGCCGCCGATCGATACCAGCAGTTCGCCACTCTTCGGATGCACGGCCAGGGCCGTGGGGGCAAAACCGCTCTCGCCGATCGCTTCGAGAAACACCTCCGGCTTCGCGGTGAATGTCGAATTGCGTCGTTCGAGCGGCACGAACCAGACCTTGCCGAAGGTCCAGTCGGCGATGAAGAAGTTGCCGCGGTATTTCTCGGGGAAGTGGGCGTTGCGGTAGCAGGCGACTCCGGTGGGCGAGCCGCGGCCGGTGGTGCAAATGGGCGGCATCACGTCCGCGAAGTAGGGCGGCTTTCGCCACGTTTGCGAAAGTTGCGGCGACCGCCAGCCGTGGTTTCCGCCCGGCACGATGTGATAGAAGCGGCACGGTTCGTACCAGGGCAAGCCGACGCAGCGTTCGTTGTCCGAATCGTATGCGAACGGTTCGCCGCCGGTATTGAAATCGAAGCTATACGCGTTGCGGAAGCCGTTGCAGACCGCCTCGATGGTTTTGCCATCCGGGCTGATGCGGAGTAAGCTGCCAGCGATGGGGTCGGTCACGGGTGAACGCAGCGGGTCGAGGTGTTCTTTCTTGACGCCGGAGTTATTGCCGCAAATGAGATACAACCAGCCATCCGGGCCGCGGCGAGCCGCGTGGGCCTCATGTTCGCCGCTGCTCTTGACGGCGTAAATCGTCTCCGGCGGCCCCTTCAGCTTGTCGTTGCCGTTGTAACCGCGATAGCGTTTGAGCCCGCCGTCGGCGACCACGTACAGCGAATCGCCTTCAGCTAGCAAGCCCATCGGACCGCCTTTCAAGCCATCGATCAGGTCGATGGCGCGATCGGCCCGACCATCGTTGTCGTCGTCCACGAGAACGCGAACGTAGCCGCGGCCGGCGACCAGCACCCGCCCGGCATCGTCCACCGCCATCGTGTAAATGTCATTGGCGAGCGTTTGATCCGAGTACAGATGCGCGGTGAACCCCGGCGGCAAGTTGATGTCATTCACCGGCGCCGCGGCGGGAAGAAGCGCAAGCAGAAGAAGAGAAGTATTCATGGGAATGCTACCCTGCGATGACCACAGTTGTGGCAGGGGCCGCGCGATGCGAAGCGGGTCGCACGGCGATTTCGACCGTACGGCCGAGAAGATTCAGGAAGCGGAAGAGTCGTTCGAGCGTGTAGCCGGTGGTTCGCCCGCGCACCAGGGCCGAAACCTTGGGTTGATCGAGTCCCAGAATTTCCGCCGCCCTTACCTGCGTCAACTTCCTTTCCGCGATCGCCTGGCGGATTTGTTGAACGAGTCTCGCTTTGGCGAGCAATACATCCGCTTGGGGAAGGCGAAGGTCGGCAAAGATGTTGCCACTGCCTTCTTCAATCCCGATGGGCGGAGCGAGACGGCCTCTCGCTGGCTTTCTTTTGCTTGGCAAACTCGGCATAATCTTGCTCCGCGGCTTGCAATCGAGAATCGATGATATTCAGTATGTGAAGCGGGGTTTTGCGGCCCGCTTTCGATTTCTTCTTGAAGGCGTGGAGAGCATAGACAATATCCGCGAACTTGACCGTATATACGGCGCGATACGTGTCGCCGTCGTGATTCTCGACGACCTCCAAGACTCCGGCGCCTCCATATCCCTTGAGCGGTTTGGCGTCGGGATGTGTTTTCCCCGTCTGAGCGTCGAAAAGGGCTTGCCCGAATGTGATTCGGACTTCTTTGGGAAACTTTTGCAGATCCTTCCGGCTCGAACCCACGAACCGCAATGGCTTTGGTTTCTGCTCGTCGATGGGCTTCGGCATCGTTATTATGCCTTTTTTGGCATACCGATCAAGCCGGCTTCCTTGCCGCGATCTTCGCCTGGGCCGTCTTCACCCACTTTTGCAGCTCGGCCAGTTCCGCCGTGCTGACCCGGCGGCACTTCCCCTTCGGCAACTTGTCCAGCGTCACCGGGCCGATCGCCGTGCGCCGCAGCTTCATCACCTTGTGGCCCAGTTGGGCCAGCATCCGGCGAATCTCGCGGTTCTTGCCCTCGGTCAGCACGATCCGCAGCCAGGTGCTGTT
>DATNBQ010000556.1:0-3467 GCA_035571955.1 Urbifossiella sp.
AAGGCCCAATCCGCGTGCGGTTGGAAGGGCTGCCGCCCGGCTTCTCCGCGCCGTCGACCACGATCGATGCGAGCCAACTTAGCACGTCGATCGCCCTCTTCGCCGAGGCAACGGCGAGTGTTCCCAAGGGGACAATGATCAAGCTCAAGGCCACCGCGACCATCAACGGCAAGGAAGTGATGCATGAGGCGATTGGCGGAACGCCGAGGTTGCTCGATCCCGGCGACATCGTCACCACGACGCGGCAGCCTTCCGTAATCGTTCGGCCGGGCCACGAAAGCCGGCTGACCGTCGATGTGCAACGGCGCGGCGACTTCAAAGGCCGCGTGCCGGTCGAGGTGCGCGGCCTGCCCCACGGCGTCCGCGTCTTGAACATCGGCCTCAACGGCATCCTCATTACGGAGCGCGATTCGAGCCGGGAAATCGTGATTTATGCCGAACCGTGGGTGCAGCCGATGACCGCGCCGATCGTGGTGCTGGCCCGCTCCGAACGCAAGGGAAGCGAACATGCCGCCAAGGCGGTCGTGCTCAACGTCGAGAAGTGAATCACCAGCCGAGTTTGCCGCGGAGTTGCTCGAGGCCGCCGGCGAGGGCGGCGTCGGCCGTCGGGTAAGTCAGCTTCGTGTCGTCGAGGCGATGGCCGTTGTTGCTTTGCTGCACGGCGGCGCTGAACGCGCCGGCCGCGGGTCGCGCTTCCACCTTGTACTGCGGCACCCCGCCCACCATCACGAACAGCATGTGCGGCTGCACGCCCGGCTTCAGGGCGCCGTCGCGATTCTTGAGCCATGTGGGAACGGGAATCGGCATTCGCAATCACTCCGGGAGCGGTTTGTCCTTGGTTTCCGGCAGAAACGGCAGTACGAGCAGCCCGAGGCCGAAGATGCCGCACATGGCGACGCCGGCGTAGCGCATCGGCAGCGGCGCAGGATAACTTCCGAATACAGCCGGGCTAATCAGGTAGGCGAGCATGGCCGGCCCACTCGCCGCGATCAGGCGGCCGACATTGTAGCAGAACGACGTGCCGGTGCTCCGCAGCCGCGTCGGGAAGAGTTCTGGGAAGTAGATCGCGTAGCCGCCGAACAATGCAATCGTGAAGAAGCCCATGATCGGCACCATCCAGAAGATGTCCGAAAAGCTGTTGAGGAAGAGGAACACCATGGCGGTTGAGGCGCCGGCGAGAATGAAGAACAGGGCGAAGGCTGGCTTACGGCCGACCCGCACCGTGACCCAGGCGAACGCGAAGATACCGAAGAATGAGCCGATGTTCTGCACCAGCGACGTGATGCCGGCCCAGTACGATTTTTGCCCGGCGATGTACTCGGCGGCTTCTTTGCCGCTGAGCCCGAGCTTCTGTGCCTCGGCCATGTAAGCGGGGTTGGCTACGTATTGCTGGAGATCGAAGGAGAAGAAAGCGATTCCCCACAGGCCGATGACGCCGGACAAGGCCAGGATCAGGCCGAGAATGGCGTTGCGGCTCCAGCGGCGATCGCCGAGGAGTTCGAAGTAGGAGCCGAGTTTCTTGCCGCCTCCGGCCGCCACCGCCTGCTTCCACTGTTCCGGTTCGCGCAGGCCGAACTGGATCAAAACGACGAGCAACCCCGGGACGATGCCAACCAGGAACATGGCTCGCCACGGGGTAAACGGATGGCCGAGGAGATTGATGTCGCTGAATAAACCCGATTCGCGGAGCGAGCCGAAGTACATGGAAATGAGGGCAGCGGCACAATTGCCGAGGGCGGACGAGGCTTGGAAGAGGCCGAGGGCGAATGGCCGCGCGTTGGTCGGCATCGTTTCCGCGACCAGCGTGACCGAGGCCGCGAAGACGCCGCCGACCCCGAGGCCCGTGAGCAGTCGGTACAGGTAAAAGTCCCACACCTTTTCCGAGATGGCACTGAGCCCGGTGAAGACGGCATAGAGCAAGATGGTGAGCATGAGCGTTTTCACGCGGCCGACGCGATCGCCCATGATGCCGAAGGCGATGCCGCCCAGGGCCCAGCCGATCAGGAAGATGCTCGTGGAGTAACCGGAGGCCTTGCTGACGTCCGAATTGCGGAGCGACGCCAGCACCTCCGCTTCCTGGGGGGCCGGCTTGCTTTCCTTGGCGTACTGTTCCGCGAGGTCCGAGGCGTGCTGCGAATACCGTGGATCGGCCGTAGTAACCATCGGCACGAGTTCTTGCATGGCGGGGCGGCGCGCCAGGTTGAACAATTGCTGGTCGAGGCAATCCATGTCCCAGGCCAGGCAGCAGACGATGAAGACGAACCACTGGTAGCCGGTGAGATCTTTGAGGCTGGCCCAGCCGGTGCGGGGGGAGGGGGAAGCGGTCGACATGAGCGAGAATCTCGGTGGGAAAGGGAATAGCAGCGGATAGCGCTCGGCTCTGCGGACTCCGCCTCGTGGCTAACCCGATCGGGTTAGCCGCGAGGCGAAGCCGAGCGCGCGGCGCAGCAAATGTCACTCCTGGGTGCCTTCGTTACCTTCCAATTCCTCGATTCTGTTAACCCACAAGCCAGGAGGTCGCGCGGCATGAATCACGGCGACGATCACCGCTTCGTGATTCCAGATTGCGAACACAACATGGTAATTGAACAATCGAATGAAGTACTCTCGATTCTCGGGCTCTTCAGGGCCATCCTCGGTGCGTGGACAAAAACGCGGTGTAGCGCGGATGGTGTCAATTGCTTTCCGCATTAGAGCCGCGAATCGAGCACCGAACCCCGATTCCTCGGATTCCAGTCGACTCCCGCTCGACGCGCATCGGCCGCGGCAGACGGGAGAATGCGAACCCTCACAACGGATTCTCCGCGCCGTACCGGCGTTCCAAATCGGCAACCAATTCATCCGCATCGAGCAACTCCACCTCTCCCTTAACCAGTTGTCCGAGGCGCGCATGAATCAACTCGCGCGCATCGGCACTATCCACGACGCTATCCAAGAGCAGGCGCCCGAGTTTCTCGCGACCAGCGGGATGAAGTTGCAAAGCGCGATCAACAAGATCCTGCGGAATCTCAGGGTCGATCGTCGCAATCGTGGCCATGAATCTCACTCCTTGGCGATGGTTTCGTCCAGGTTCAAGAGCACGCGGGCGACGAGCGTATACGCGGCCCAATCGGTTATGGTCAGCCCCCTGGGCAGCGGCGCTTTCGGTTGCTTTTCGCCGGTCGCGGCCTCGGCGGCGTTTGCCTCGACCTTGGCAAACCGCGTCCGTTCCTTCTGTAACAATCCGAGCAGCAACTTCGCTTCGTCGGCCGTCGGCTTGCGCGCCACGCACAGCCGGAACGCATACTCCAGGCGTGCGGCGTCGGTCGTGCCGCCCTCCAGAACGGCGCGTTTGCCGAGCCCGCGGGCGCATTCCACGAAGATCGTTTCGTTCAGGCCGGTGAGTGCCTGCAGCGGCGTGTTGGTGCGCGACCGTTTGACGCACGACTGTTCGCCGATGGGGGCGTCGAACACCGTGAGGGCCGGAT
>DATNBQ010000557.1:0-9082 GCA_035571955.1 Urbifossiella sp.
GACGATTACCTGGGGCGATGGCAGCACCTCGACCGGCACGGTGGTGAGCAACAACGACGGCACCTATCGCGTCGATGCTCCGAATCACACGTACATCGAGGAAGGGACGTACACGGTCACGGTGACTGTGCAGCACGACGCGTTGGCGGCCTTGACGACGGCGGGCCAGACGATTGTCGTGGCCGACCAGCAGTTGACCAATCTCGCCTCGGCTAATCTGCCGCCGGCCACGACCGAGAGCGCGACGATCGGGCCGATTCAAGGGCTCGCAACGTTCACCGATCCGGCCGGTCGGGGCGTCGAACCGATCGGCGATTACTCGGCGACCGTGAATTGGGGCGACGGCACGGTTTCCCCGGCTTCGATCATTTCGATGGGCGCGGGCAACTTCCGCGTCGATGCGCCGGAGCACATTTATAACGCAGCCGGCACGTTCATCGTGAATGTGACGATCAAGCACGACGCGTTGCCAACCGTGACGTCGCCGGATCAGAGCATTGTCGTGGTGCCGGCCATGGTGGCGGTCGGGCCGGGGAACGGCGGCGGCGCCGAGGTTCGGGTGCTGAACGCCCGCACTGGGGCACTGATTGCGAACTTCTTCCCGTTCGGTCCATTCTGGTCGGGAAGCATCAGCGTGGCGCTCGGCGATTTGAACGGCGACGGGGTGGAGGATCTGGTGGTGGGGGCCGGCGGCGGCGGCGGCCCGCGGGTGATCGCTTACAACCTCCAGAACAACGCCAAGATGGCCGACTTCTTCGCCTATTCGTCGGACTTCCGCGGCGGCGTGAACGTGGCCGTCGGCGACTATAACGGCGACGGCAAGGGGGACATCGTCACCGGGACCGGCGACAGCGGCGGCCCGCAAGTCGAAGTGTTCTCGGGTGCAGGCCTCGGCACGAGCAGCCCGCCGCCGCTCTTGGCCAGCTTCTTCGCCTACTCGGCGGACTTCCGCAACGGCGTCCACGTAGCGGCCGGCGACGTGGATGGCGACGGCAAGGCTGACATCATCACCGGGTCCGGGTCGGGCGGCGGCCCGCAGGTCGAAGTGTTCCAGGGCGGCAGCCAGGCGCTCTTGTACTCGTTCTTCGCATACGATCCAACGGGTCGCTTCGGCGTGAATGTGGGCGCGGGCGACATGAACGGCGACGGCAAGGCCGACATCCTGACCGGGGCCGCGGGCGGCGGCGCCTCGCACGTCAAGATGTTCGACGGCGCCACCGGCGACCAGGTGCTGAGCTTCTACGGGTTCCAGGCCACCTCGCGCGATGGCGTCTACGTTGCCAGCACGGACCTGAACGGCGACGGCGTCGACGATATCGTGGCCGGCACGGGCAGCGGAATCCAGGGTCAGGTCAAGATCTTCGATCCGAAGAATCTCGATCAGGAGGCGTTGTACAACGCCTTCGACATCGGCTTCATCGGCGGCGTGCAGGTCGGTTAAGAAAGACAGTCGCCGCGACTCGGAGGAAGCGCGAGACGCGTTTCCTTCGGGTCGCGGTCAAACTCGTCACATGACGCGGTCTTCGGCCCAGGGGTGGCGGCGGCCGGCGGCGAGTTCCTTAAAGTCCGCATCGGTCGGGTTGTGAATCGTTTCCGGGTCAAAGGCGGCATTCACCGCCTTGAGCAGTTCCACCACAGCGGCATCCGGGTAGCCGACGCCGCGCACCTCCAGGCAGTCGCCGTTCACATCGATCAGCTGAAAGCGGTCGCGATAGACGTGCAGTTTGCGGAGTTGACGGAGATCCCAGCGAGCGCGTTTGAGGAAGTCCAACGCGGCTTGCGATTGCTCGGGGTCGAAGTCGTGCGTGGCCAGTGGCGTCGGGGTCATACTTCCTCGAACTTGGCGCTGAAGTGGCGGAGCACGGCAGAGGCCTCGACGATGCGGAGGCCGCGGATCGAACGGCGGTCGGCGAACAGTTCGCCCACCGCCTCGATCGTGTAGTCGATGTGGCTTTGGGTATAAACGCGGCGCGGCACGGCCAGGCGGACGAGTTCCATGGCTGGGTGAATCGCTGCGCCAGTCGCTGGATCGGTTCCGCCGAACATCACGCTGCCGATCTCGACGGCGCGAATTCCGGCGTGGCGATAAAGCGCGCAGAGGAGCGCCTGGCCGGGGAACTGCTCGGGCGGCAGGTGTTCGCAGAAATGGGCGGCGTCGATGTAGATGGCGTGGCCGCCGGGCGGCTCGACGATCCGCGCTCCGGCGCGGCGAACGCCATCGCCCAGATACGCCACGCTGCGAAGCCGGTATTCCAGGTAATCTTCGTGGAGCACTTCCTCGAACCCCTGGGCCATGGCTTCGAGGTCGCGGCCGGCAAGCCCGCCGTAAGTCACGAAACCCTCGGTCAGGATAAGCAGATTGTTGGCGCGGCCGGCGAGGGCATCGTCGCGAAAGAGGAGCACGCCGCCGATATTGACGAGTCCGTCCTTCTTGGCGGAAATGGTCGCGCCGTCGGCGAGGTCGAACATGTCGCGGACGATGGCCCGGATCGGCCGGCCTGCCTGGCCCGGTTCGCGGCGCTGAATGAAGGCGGCATTCTCGGCGAAGCGGCAGGCATCGAGAAAAAAGGGGAGACGGTGGCGGTCGCAGACGGCCCGGATGTCGCGGAGGTTGGCGAGACTCACCGGCTGCCCGCCGCCGCTGTTGTTCGTCACCGTGGCCATCACGAGCGGCATGCGGTCGGCGCCCACTTCGCCGATCAAGGCTTCCAGCTTGGCGATGTCGACGTTCCCCTTGAACGGGTGCCGCGATTGCGGGTGCTTCCCTTCTTCGATGACGAGATCGACGGCCCGCGCTCCGGAGTGTTCGATATTGGCCCGCGTCGTGTCGAAGTGGTTGTTGCTGGGAACGACTTTGCCGGGGCCGCCGACAAGTTCGAAGAGGATGCGTTCGCTGGCCCGCCCCTGATGCGTGGGGAGCACGTGCGGCATGCCGGTAATGTCTTTCATGACCTTTTCGAAGCGGTACCAGCTTTTCGCGCCGGCGTAGGATTCGTCGCCGCGGAGCATGCCGGCCCACTGTTCGGCGGACATGGCGGCCGTGCCGGAATCGGTGAGCAAATCGATAAGGACGTCTTCGGCGGGGAAGAGAAAGGGATTGAAGTGGGCCTGCTGGAGAATGGCTTCCCGTTCGGCGCGGGTCGTCATCTTCAGCGGCTCGACCATCTTGATCCGGAACGGTTCGATGATCGTCTTCATGCCGTTCAGTTTAAAAAAACTAACCACCGAGGCACAGAGACACAGAGAAGAGAAAGAAGAAGAGAAAACGCGAATGCACTTCGTTTTTTCTCTGTGTCTCTTTGCCCCTGCGGTTAGTGCTTTAAAGTCTCGAAACTCGAGTCGAAAGAGTTGCCTGAGTGCCAACGATGCAGCCATTCACTTGGCCAGGCCGTAGCCCTTGATCTTGCGGTCGAGCGTCGAGCGTTCGATGCCAAGAATGGCGGCGGCTTGCGACTTGTTCCAATCGGTGTGGCGAAGCGTCTCCAGGATGTGCCGCTTCTCGACTTCCTCCAGCGATTCGCGCTTGTACGGCACGGTGTGGGAACCATCCGGGGCGGCGGGCATGGCCAAATCGATTTGCGATAGCCAAATGTCGGAGGCTTCGAGCATGGGGTGAGCGCCGAGAGCGACGGCCCGCTCGACGACGTTGCGTAACTCGCGTACATTGCCGGGCCAGTGGTAGCCCGCGAGTTTTTGCAAGGCTTCCTCGGAGAAGCCGCGGATTTTGCGGCCGGTCTCGCGGACGAACCGCTTCAAGAAGTGCTCGGCAATGAGCGGCACGTCGTCGAGACGATCGCGCAAGGGGGGCACGTCGATCTGCACCACCTGCAAGCGGAAGAAGAGGTCGCGGCGGAACAGCCCGGCCCGGACCGCGTCCTCCAGCAGCCGGTTGGTCGCGGCGACGACGCGCACATCCACCTTGATCGGCGTGTTGCCGCCGACCCGCTCGAACGGGTGCCCTTCCAAGACGCGGAGGAACTTGGCCTGCGTGGACAGGGCCATTTCGCCGATTTCATCGAGGAAAATGGTGCCGGTGTCGGCGGCTTCGAACTTGCCAATCATCCGTTCGGTGGCGCCGGTGAAGGCCCCTTTCTCGTGGCCGAACAGTTCGCTTTCGAGCAATGTCTCGGTCAGGGCCGCACAGTTCAAGCAGATGAACGGCTGCTCGCGGCGCGGGCTCGAGTCGTGGATGGCCCGGGCGACGAGTTCCTTGCCGACGCCGCTTTCGCCGCGAACGAGCACCGTGGCTTTGGTCTCGGCAACGAGGCGGACTTGCGATTCGACGCTGCCGAGCGCCGTGCTGGCGCCGACCAGATCGCTCTCCAGTTTTAACTGGGCGCGCAGGCTTTTTACTTCGACGGAGAGCGTGGCCTGCTTGCGGAGGCGATGCCAGACGGCGCCGAGTTGCCGGGCCACCGCCAGCGTGAACTCCAGGTCGTCCGGATTGAGCGAAGCGTGCAGCGACGTGCGATACAGGTGCAGAAGGCCGAGCACCTGGTCCTCGAACAGAATCGGGGCGCAAATCAGGCTGGCGACCTTGAGTTCGGCAATGCTGTCGCGATCCTTTAAGTGCCGTTCAAGGGCGACGTTTTCGGCGAGCACTGCTTGCTTGCTAGACGACACCTCGTGGCTGACGAAGTTGGACACTTTATGGTAAGTCTCGTGGCCGGGACCGCGATGCCGATAGACGACCGGCTCGAACTCGCGACCATCTTTCAACGCCAGCACGGCACAGACCTCGGCGGGAGATGCGCGGAAAATCGCATCGACGGCCAATTCGCCAAGTTCCACGGGGTTAGCGGCGTCGGCCATGTCCAGGGCGAGGCGATACAGCACCGAGATGGCCTGCGATGGCGCGATGCGGGTGTCGAATTTGACGGGCTCGGCGACGGGCGTGGCGCCGGCGGGCGGGGCCGCGGGGGGCAAATACCTCGTGTTGCCGAGGCGTTTCTTGATTTCGAGGCCGTCGCCGCCTTTTTCCGGGCGGACTGGGCGGGCGTTGGGTAATTCGGGAAGCTGCGTCAGGTCTTCGATGAACAGCAGTTGCACGCGGCCGGCCCGCACTTCGTCCTGCGGCACCAGTTGCCGATCTTTGCGCAGCTGCTCGCCGTTGACGTGCGAACCGTTGAGGCTGTTTAAATCGCGGACGAACCAGCCGCCTTCGGCCGGGTAAACTTCGGCGTGTTCGCGGCTGCACAGGTCGTCGCGGAGCACGATGCGATTGGTCGGCGCGCGGCCGAGCGTGTACCGCGTGCCGTCTTGCAGGGGGTATACGTCGCCAAAACCATCGTCCCGACGAACGACCAGGAACGCGCTCGGATTGCTGGAGGCCATTATCCGTTACGATAGAACGCCGGGCGCGAATAAGGAAGCGGAACTGGCGGCCATCCTGGCGCCGGCCGCTTGTAGCGGCGTGCGCCTCGCGAAATCGGCAGCGTCGGCCGGTGCAGGCTATCCTTCGCATTGGCCCATTGTTAGCATATCGTTCCAGTGGGCCGCACGTTCCAAGCCCCGCGGCCCTGGCTCGCGACGAGATCTTCCATGCGTTCCGTTCTCGCCATCATCCTCGGCGGCGGCCGCGGCTCGCGGCTCTTCCCGCTCACTGCCCAGCGTTCCAAACCCGCCGTCCCCGTCGCCGGCAAGTACCGGCTCATCGACATTCCCATCAGCAATTGCATCAACAGCGACATCCACAAAATCTACGTCCTGACGCAGTACCTTTCCGTCAGCCTGCACCGGCACATTGCCAACACGTATAAGTTCGACATGTTCAGCAGCGGCTTCGTGGAAATCCTGGCGGCCCAGCAGACCAACGAAACCGCCGACTGGTATCAGGGGACCGCCGACGCGGTGCGGCAGAACATCTCGTACATCGAGCGCGAGGCGCCGGGCGACGTGCTCATTCTGTCCGGCGATCAGCTTTACCGCATGGATTATCGCGACATGATGCGCCAGCACCAGGAGACCAAGGCGGATGCGACCATCGCGGCCATCCCCGTGAAGGACGAGCAGACTTCGGGTTTTGGCCTCATCAGCATGTCGGACGAAGGGTTGGTGACGGGTTTCGTGGAGAAGCCGAAGACGGTGGACGAGCGGTCGCCGTACCTGACGAAATCGGAATGGATCGCCGCTCGCGGGATCGAGCCGCACGGCCGCAATTATCTCGCGAACATGGGCATTTACGCCTTCAAAACCGACGTGTTATTGGAACTCTTGACCGCGAAGCCGCTGGCGACGGACTTCGGCAAGGAAGTCTTCCCGCGGAACTACAAGAGCAAGCGCATCTTCTCGCACCTCTTCGACGGCTATTGGGAAGATCTCGGCACGATCAAGAGCTACCACGAATCGAGCCTGGCCCTGGCGGGGGCGAACCCGCCCTTCGATTTCTTTTCCCAGGAAGGGCTGATCTACACGCGGATGCGGAATCTGCCCGCGAGCCGCATCAACGGGGCGACGCTCGAACATAGCCTCGTGGCGGACGGTTGCGTGGTCGGCCCGCGGACGCGGCTCGAGAACTCGCTGCTCGGCGTCCGCAGCCGCATCGGTTGCGATTGCATCCTCCGCGATACCGTGGTCATCGGCTCGGACGGTTTCGAGACGGACGTCGACCGGGCCGACAACGCTCGCCGCGGCCGACCGAACTTGAACATCGGCGACGGCTCGATCATTGCTCGGGCGATTCTGGACAAGGATTGCCGCATCGGCAAGCGCGTGAAATTGACGAATGAATCGCGGAAGGAAGAAGCCGACGGCCCGAACGGCATCTATTACATCCGCGACGGCATCATTTGCGTGCCCCGCGGCGTGATCATCCCCGACGGCACCGTGGTGTAGTTTAGGTGGCACAGGCATTCTTGCCTGTGCCCTCGTCGCCCGCACAGGCAAGAACGCCTGTGCCACCAAATGCTGGAGTCCCAATATGTCCCGCTTTTTCCCGGCCGCCCAGGAGTGCGGCCGCCACACCATTTTCGGCTGCGTCGCCATCCGCACCTGCGCCGGCGAACACCTGCAGCTTTCCCTCGTCGACATGCCCGCCGGCGGCGTCGTCGAGTGGCATAGCCACGCCAACGAACAGATGGGAATGATGGTCAGCGGCCGGGCCAAGTTCCAAATTGGCGACGAAGAAAAGGTTCTTGGCCCCGGCGACTTTTACTTTATCCCCGGCGACGTTCGCCATCGTGTGACGCCCACCGAGGCACCGGCCCAGGCTCTCGACATCTTCTACCCGATCCGCGACGAATATCGGTAAGCTTTAGCGGTCGTGTCAGTTCTACCGGTTCCGCGTGGCGGGCGGCGAACCCATCCCACCCGCAAAATCGCTGCCTCGCGGATAACGCGACAACAACTCCTCACCTTCCCAGGCTGCGGCCTCGGCAGAAGTTTGATCCGTCGTTGGAATCGTTCTAGTCTGCGTCGGGGGCTCAGATAACCCAATCCATCCTGCTTAACATTGAGGAGAGAATCATGCAGAAGTTGTCGCGCGAGGTCGCCCGGAGCGTCGTGAATTTCCTGAAGAAGGAAGATGGCCCGACGGCGGTCGAATATGCCGTGATGTTGGCCCTGATCGTGGTGGTGTGCATCGCGGCGATCACGTCGCTGGGCTCGAACACCAATTCGACGTTCAGCTACGTCGGTTCGTCGCTGCAGCCGCCGGCGTCGGCCAGCTGATGTGAACGACGGTGGCACAGGCATTCTTGCCTGTGCAGGTAACGGTGCACAGGCAGGAATGCCTGTGCCACCAATTCTCAGATCTCAATTAAGCGTTCTTTCGAGTCGCCGAAAGTCTCGAGGTGCACGCCGCACTTCTCCATCATCGACAGGTACAGGCTGCACATCTTGCGGTTCGGCTTGCCGCGGTAGTCCAGTACGCGCCCCGTCTTGATCCGTCCGCCGCCCTTCCCCATCAGCACCACCGGCAGCTGGTCGTTGTTGTGGTTCCCCGTCATCATGCTCGAACAGTACAGGATCATGCTGTTGTCCAGTAGCGTCCGCTCGCCTTCCTTCACTTCATCCAGCTTCTTGCAGATGTACGCCAGTTGCTCGACGAAAAATCGATTCACGGCCAGCCAGTCCGCGCCGTCGGTATGCGAAAGCAAGTGGTGGATCATGTAATCGATGCCGCCCGAACCGGAGGCCGCCTTGAGGTTCGGGAAGCGGAGCGACGAGTGGTCGTTGTTCAACTTCAAGGTGCAAACGCGGGTGGTGTCCGTGCGGAAGGCGAGGACCACGATGTCGCACATGAGGCGCATGTGCTGATCGATGTCCTGGGGAATGCCGTCGGCGGGCCGCGGCTTGTCTGGCTTCGAAAGCGTCGGCCGCCACCCCTGCAAGCGGCCAGCCTTGCCGGCTTGCTGAATGCGGTCTTCCACTTCCCGGACGGAACTCAGGTATTCATCGAGCCGCCTCTTGTCGGCGGCGTTCACCTTGTTCTTGTAGCCCCTGGCATCCTCGAGAACGGCGTCGAGGACGCTTTGGTCCGCCCTGCCCACTTCGTCGCGGAACATGCGGTCGAAGGCGAGGGCCGGGTAAAGTTCCAGTGGCGTCGGCGTCGTCGGCGAGCTCCACGAAATGTGCGAACTGTAGATCATCGAGTAATTCTTGTGAATCGCCGCGATCGAGGGCTCGGTGCCGAGTACCAGGCTGGGAACCTTGGTCTGCCCCTTGGTGCGCTCGGCGACGACCTGGTCGCAACTGATTCCGGACTTGATGGCGCCGGCCGGTTCGAGGTGGGCGCCGGTAAGGAGGTTGCCGGTCTGGCAGCTATGGATGCCGCCGATGAGCGCCTCGGCGTTGTACAAGCCGCGGATGAAGTTCATCTTCTCGCGGACGGGGTGGAGCGGCTCGAGCACCTTGCCGAGCGTCATTTCCTTGCCTTCGCCCTTGGCCCACCATTCCTTGCTGTGGAAGCCATTGCCGGAGAAGAGGGCGGCAAAGCGCACCGGCGGCTCGGAGGCGGCCTTCTTGTCGTCGCCCCACACGGGAATGGATTCGAGCCACGGCAATGCCACGGTCACGCCGACCCCGCGGAGGAACCTGCGGCGAGAGACGGGCTGGAACGGACGCTTCATTGGAGTCCCCTGGC
>DATNBQ010000558.1:0-7053 GCA_035571955.1 Urbifossiella sp.
TTCATGGGCGGCGCCCCGAGCCACCTCGAACTGTTCGACCACAAGCCGCAACTCGCCAAGTTCAACGGCACACTGCCGCCGCCGGAACTGCTCAAGAACTACCGGGCCGCCTTCATCAATCCGAACTCCAAGCTGCTCGGCCCCAAGTTCAAGTTCAAGAAGGTCGGCAAGAACGGCACGGAGCTCGGCGAACTGCTGCCGCACCTCGCCGAAACCGTGGACGACATCGCCATCGTCAAGTCGATGGTTACCGATGCCTTCAACCACGCGCCGGCCCAGATCTTCGCGCTGACTGGCAGCCAGCAATTCGGCCGCCCGAGCGCCGGCGCCTGGATCACGTACGGCCTCGGTTCGGAATCGAAGGACCTGCCCGGCTTCGTCGTCTTCTCCTCCGGAAGTAAAGGGCCGAGTGGAGGGAACTCGTGCTGGGGCTCCGGCTTCCTGCCGTCGTCGCACGCCGGCACGCTATTCCGCTCCGCCGGCGACCCCGTGCTCTTCCTTTCGAACCCGGCCGGCATCGATGCCGCCATGCAACAAGATTCCCTCGACGCCATCAAGGCGTTGAATCAGAAGCGGCTGGGGGCCCTCGGCGATCCGGACATCGCCGCCCGCATCGCTTCCTATGAGATGGCCGGCCGCATGCAGGCCAGCGCCCCGGAACTGATGGACCTTTCCCGGGAAAGCGCGAAGACGCTGGCCATGTACGGCGCCGTGCCGGGCAAGCCGAGCTTCGCCAACAACTGCCTACTGGCGCGCCGCCTCATCGAACGCGGCGTCCGCTTCGTGCAACTCTTCCACGAAGCCTGGGACCATCACGGCGGCCTCACGAGCGGCCTTAAAGCCGAGTGCGGCAAGACGGATAAGGCCTCCGCGGCCCTCGTGAAAGACCTGAAGCAACGCGGATTGCTCAACGATACGCTGGTGATCTGGGGCGGCGAATTCGGCCGCACGCCGATGGTGCAAGGCGGCGACGATGGCCGCGACCACCATCCGAATTGCTACTCGCTGTGGATGGCCGGCGGCGGCGTCAAGCCCGGCCTCGTCCTCGGTTCCTCCGACGATCTCGGCTTCAACGCCGTCGACGACAAGGTTCACGTTCACGACCTGAACGCCACCATTCTTCACCTGCTCGGGCTCAATCACGAAAAGCTAACCTTCCGCTCGCAGGGTCGCGACTTCCGTTTGACCGACGTTCATGGTAAAGTCGTCGAGAAGTTGCTGGCGTGATCGCGAGTGAGGGTATGGCCATGCGTCCGCTGACGGTATCGTGCCCGGCGTGTCAAAAGATGCTGCGGCTGCCGGTGGACACGCCGACGGAACGGGTGCGCTGCCCGAAGTGCCGGGAAGTGTTCGTGCCGGTGTTCGATGCCAATCCGGCCGATTCGGATTCGGTGGCCGTTGTCATCGAACCTGAGCCGCCCGAGCCGAAGCCGACCGACCCCGATCATTCCTATTTCTCGCGGTTGGCCGGCGCCAATGATCCATTGGCCAAAGGCGCCGCGGCTGAACCGAAGCTGGTGCATCCTTCGCCCATTCCCCCCATCGCGTCGCCGGCGAAGCGCGTTCGCCGGGAACCTCCGCCCGCCGAGAATGGCGAACCGAAGCATGCCAGCAACGGCGTCGCGATCGCCATCGTGGCGGTGGTCGCCCTCGGCTTGCTCGGCGGCATCGCCGGCGCCGGCTACCTCGCTTATTCCGTTCTGAAGAAGGACGACCCTGCCCCCGATTCGATCACGGTGGATGCTTCGCCGGTGCAACCCGCCGTGCCCGTGGATGCGAAAACACCCGTCGCCGCCAGCGCCAAAATCAAAGCGGCGACCGTTCTGGTCCGCGCCCAATCCGCGGATGGGCAAACGACCACGGCCAACGGCTTCTTCGTTCCCGGACCGGGGCTGATCGTCACCAACGCTCGTAGCGTCGGACAAGGCAAAAAGACGGTCCCCGTCTCGAAAATACAGGTGCATCTCGGGTCGAGACCTCTGGCGGCATGGATCATCGGTTCCGATGCCGAACTCGACCTGGCCTTACTGCAAGTGGCGTCGCTCGATCTTCCGGAACCTCTGCCTCTTACCGCGGACACGTTCACGGTAAAGGAACCGTTGCCGGTGATCGTCTACAACGTTCCGGCGAGTGCCGAAGCGAAGGGGGCGGCGCTAGCCGAAGCCCAGGTCGCGGGAACGCGGGTGGTCGCTGGAACGCGGGCTTGGTTCGTGCTCGGCGGCGCGATTCCCGCGGCCGCGTGGGGCGGTCCCGTCGCCGACAACACGGGCAAGTTGATCGGCGTGGCCGGCATGATTCCCAATACGGATGTGATTGCCGCTGTGCCCGTCGAAACGGTGCTGGCCTTCGTTCGCAAGGCCGTGCAATCGGGTGAAGCCAATGGCCCGCTGGCGCGGGCGACACCCGCCGCCGAAAAGATTACCGACGACGATCCGTTCGTGGCCAATCCCTTCCGCCCCGGTCGGCGCCCCAATCCGGGCCGTGGATTCCCTCAACCGCAACCCGTGTTCCCACAGCCGGCCTTCCCTCAGCCGGCATTCCCGCAACCCGTTCCTTTCCCACAACCGGTTCCCTTCCCGCAGCCCGTTCCGTTCCCTGCTCTCAATCCGCCAGTGCTCCGTCCACCCGGAGCCGCAGACCTACCGCGGATTACGTTCCCGAATGTCGATCCGTTGCCGATCGTTCCGGCGCCACTCGCCAAGGATCGCGTGGAAGTGCAATTGCCGGGAGAAGTTGTCGACGCTTGTACCGGAGGCGGCGGCCGCTTCTGGTTCCTTTCCATTCCCAAACTGCGGAAGATCGCGGTCTTCGACGTCAACACGGCCAGCATCGTCCGCAGCCTCGCGGTCGGCGACAATGTGAAGTTCGCTGCCGGCATGGACAAGTTGATCGTCGCGAGCGCGAACGGCCGAATCACGCGCTTCGACCTGCGGACGTTTGCCGCGGAGGACGCGGGGCTACTGCCGATCAACGGCACACTCGACGCCATGACGATGGGGGCGGCTTCCGGCGGACCGCTCTTTGTTACCTATTCGCGGCAACCCGCCAATCCGCGCGTGCGGCAACTGCCTTCGTACGCCATTTACGACGTCAACACTCTGAAGGAACTCAATCCTGGCGGCCGCAACGGTCGCGGCTTTTCGGTCGCCAAACCGGATCAACTGCGATCCAGCCCGGATGGCCGAGTCGTTACCAGTTTCGGCGGCAATCCGAGCGTCTGGCACACGTACATGCTGGCCGAACCCAGCGCCAACTTCCGCACGCAAATCGATCCACGCATCTTCGCCGAACCGGCGGAGGACGGCACCGTTTTGGCTTCGAACGCCGTCCATCCGCCGCACCCCGCGCTCGTGCCGAACGCAATCCTTCGCAAGGATCCGCGCCATTCGCTCCGCATTCCGGCGCAAAGCGGCCCGTTCTACCTGACGATTACGCCGGAAGGCAACGATGCCGCGATGCTCATCAGAAATCAGGTGTTCGATGGGCCCGAGAAGATCACTTTGCACTTGCTTGGCATCGATCGCCCGCTGCTGACGCTTGCCGATCCCGGCGCGACAATTCCCATCGATTTCAGCCATCCGGAAGGGAAGTTACCCAGCGACCGCCGTGTTTTGTTTACGCCGGCCGCCCATCTCATCGGCCTCATCCCCGCCGCCGGCGACAGGCTCGTGCTTCTCAAGTTCGATCCGGCGCATGAGGTTCGCAAAGCCGGCGTCGATTACCTGTACGTCGATTCCAAGCCGCCCATTGTCGAGCTGGGGAAGCCGCTCCGCTACGAACTCCGGGTCAATTCGAAGGCCGGGGGCGTCAAGGCGCGGATTGCGCTGAGCCAACCCGGCACTCGCATGGACGGAACCGCATTCATCTGGGATGCACCGGCTCGCGACGCCGGCGCGCGGCAGAGCGCGACCATTACGCTCACCGATGCCAGCGGTCTCTCCGTGAATTACACCTTCCCCATCCGCTTCAAAGAGTGATGCTCACGCCGGCCGCAACGCACGGATTTCGTTTGTAAACACAATGGTCGGACCAGTCCTCCCGGTGTTGGCTCGGCACTCGAGCTTTGCCAGAGTGTAACCCACGTTGGCGGGTGTGACTGGTCCGACCATTGAGGCCCCTGGGGGGCGACCACTCTAAGGTGCTCACTTCGAGTAAGTGAACCGATTCATTTTTGCTTCTGCCACTGGTTCAAGGCGACGTTCGCCAACAGCAGTACGCCGATCAGGATGTACTGCATTTCGACCGGCACGTTGAACAGGCTCACGCCGTTCTTGATCAGGCCAAGGATGCCGACGCCGAGCAGCGCCCCGACGACGGTTCCCTTACCGCCGCTGAGGCTGGCCCCGCCGATCACCACCGCGGTAATCACATCGAGTTCCATTTGTTCGCCGAGCGTCGGGTTGCCGGAATTGCTGTGCGCGAAGAGCACGATCCCCGCCCACCCGGTGAGCAGTCCGCCCAGGACATAAACGCGCGTCTTGACGCTCTCGACATTGACGCCGCAGAGTCGGGCCGTGGCGGCATTCGACCCGATCGCGTAAAGGTGCCGGCCGAACACGGTCATGTGCAAAAGGAATGCGGTGGCCGCCGCCAAGACCACGAGCGACCAGAGGCCCGGGTTGGCGAACGACGTTTTCGCGAGTTGTTCGATCCAGTTCGGCGTGCCGCCGGGTGGGAAGGCGAGCGTGGTGCGTCCGGCCAGCCAAACCGCCAGGCCGCGGGCGATGCCGAACATGCCGAGGGTCGCCACGAAGGGCGGCAGTTTCAGCCGCGTGACGAGCAGGCCGTTGGCCAATCCGCACATTCCGCCGGCAGCAATGCCGGCCGCTGCCGCCGCGATGCTCGCCCCTGGCGACCCGCCAAGCTCCGCATAGAGGGCTGTGTAAACGCGCATCGCCACGACGGTCACCAGGGCCGCCACCGCGCCGACGGAGAGATCGATGCCACCGCTGATCAGCACCAGTAACATGCCGAGGCCGACGATTCCGGGAATGGTCGCTTCGTGAAGCAGCACCTTCAGGTTGCCTTCGCTCCAGAAGGTGCCGAGGCCGCCCTTCACGCCGATGAGCAGCGAGAACAGCGCCAGCACGGCCGCGAAGCCGACCCGCGGACCGGTCGGCATCAGCGACGAACGAGCGAATGGCAAGGGCATGGCGAATCATTCCGCGAGGGTGCGAAGTGCGGCCGCGTAATCGTCCGGTGTATTCAGATTGCGAAGGGATGCCAGAGCGGGATCGACGTCAGTCAGTTCATGAGGCTCGATGATTCGCGCGGCCGCGGTTGCAACTAGGAGCGTCGGTTTGAGACGATCCGTGGCCAGAAGTTCGCGAACTTCGGCGAGCACATCGAGGCGATAAGCCGCGGCAAGAGGATGGTAAAAGCCGTCTACGAATGGAATGGCGATTCGCGCGTCGCCGAGGAGTGCCACGACCCGGCGAACGAAGGCCGGCTTTAGGAAGGGAACATCGCAAGACGAGAGAAAGGCCGAATCGGCGAAACCATCCAAGGCCGCAAGCCCCGCGGCGAGCCCTTGCAGCGGACCGCGATCGGCAATCGCATCGCGAACGACTCGAACATCCGGGGCAAGCGGCGGCAGGTCTTGATCCGCGGCCGCGACGACGACGACGGGATCGACCGCTACGCGGAGGATGCGGACGATCCGCGGCAGCATCAACTCGTCGCCGAAGGGGAGCCACGCCTTGGGACGCCCCATCCGCGACGAGTGGCCGCCGCACAACACGATGCCGGCCGTTTTCATGCTCCAGTCGGTTACGCTGACGGCTCGCCTTCGGCTGGCGCCGCGGGCGCAAGCGCCGGTGCCGCCGGAGTCCGCTCCTTGAGCCGCACCTTTGTTTCCCCTTCCTTGAGCAGTTCGATAATGGCGGTATGGCCGCCGTCGCCGAGCCGGCGATAGTGCTGCTTGACGATCCGCGTGTAGCCGCCCGGCCGATCCTTGTAGCGCGGGCCGAGCTCGCTGAACAGTTTCTCCAGCACCGACACGGTGATCGGGTTGTTCTTGCCCGGTCGGGTCACCGGTTCGTCCTTTTTGTCGTAGGTGCCGGTGCCGTGCATTGGCCCGAGCTTGGCCATCGCCAGGCGGCGGAAGTGCAAGGCCTTGACCTTGGCGGCCTTGTCGCCGGGATCGGCGGCGGCACTGACAACGGCGGCTCGCTTGGCCAGGGTGATGAGTTTTTCGACGAACGGCCGCAGCGCCTTGGCTTTCGGCAGCGTCGTGGTGATCCGCTCGTGCGTGATGAGCGCGCGAGAGAGGTTGCGGAACAATGCCAGCCGGTGGGCGGGCGTTCGGCTAAAGTGCTTTCCCGATTGACGATGGCGCATGATGCAACTCGCGGCTTAAGTGGGTCATCCGCCCCGTGCCAAGGAAGGCGGACGTTTCGCGTAGCCGCGACCTAACGGGGAACGCGTTCGCGCTCCCCATTGGGTCGCGGCTAGGCGAGTAAGTTAGCGGCGCACTGGAGGGAGCCGCATGCCGAGGCTGAGGCCGCGCTCCTTGAGCTTGGCCACCACCTCTTTGAGGGTCGTTTCGCCGAAGTTGCGGACCTCGAGGAGTTCGTCCTCGCCGCGCGAAATCAACTCGCGCACCGTCGTGATCCCTTCGGTTTCCAGACAATTCGTCGCCCGCACGGAGAGTTCGAGTTCCGCCAGGCTCATGTTCAGCTTGCGTTCGAGGTCGCTATCGACCGTGTCCTTCGGGGCCGCGCCGCCGATCTCGATCGGTTCGTCGAGCGATACCTCGGGCCCCGGCTCCGTGTACTGCACGAACGGGTTCAGGTGCTTGCGAAGAATCTTGGCGGCCTCGACCAGGGCCATCTGCGGCCCGACCGTGCCGTTGGTCCAGATTTCCATCACCAACCGGTCGTAGTTGGTCTTCTGGCCGACGCGGGTCTCCTCGATGTCGTACTTGACGCGAACGACCGGCGAAAACGAACTATCCACGGGGATGACGGAAAGCTCGCGCTCCTTGCCGGCGTTGTCTTCGGCGGTGTGGTAGCCGCGGCCGTTCTCGACCGTCATTTCCACGGAGAACGGCAC
>DATNBQ010000559.1:0-2578 GCA_035571955.1 Urbifossiella sp.
CGAGGTAGCCCTGGAGGATGAGTTGGGCGGCGACGCGGTCGCGGCGGTCGCGGCGCTTCTTGTGCGACAGCCCGGCGTCCCAGAGGGCATCTTCGGCCGCGGCCGTCGTGCAACGCTCGTCCCAGAACGTCACGGGCAAACCGGTTGCTTGAAACAGCCAGGCGCCGTACTCGCGGGCTTCCTTGGCCTTGACCCCTTCCTCGCCGCCCATGTGCAGCGGCAAGCCGACTACCAATCCGACGATCCGCTCATCGGTCGCCAACTTCGCGAAGTAAGCGGCATCCGTCACGGCATCCTTGCGGAGATACGTCTCGAACGGAGACGCAATGATGCCGTCGGCATCGGAAACGGCGAGCCCGACGCGCACCGTTCCAAAGTCGACGCCCAGCAAACGACCCTTCGGCAGCGGTTCTTTCACTTGCGTCGCCTCTTACTCCTGACTTGTATACGAGCAATGAAGCACTTGCGATCATTCCGGCAACAATGTGACGCCTTCCCCGGGTTACAGAATGATTGACCGCGCCGCCCACGGCCGCGTAAACTGAAACTGCGTCGATCCCCCCGCCGGTGATTCCCGCCGAATCTCTTCCAGGATTGCCATGCCGCGTGCCTGCCTGCCATGGCTGATGGTGTTTCTGCTACCGGGCGCCTCGCTCGCGGCGGCGCCGGTCGTTACGCCCTCGGCCGTGAAGCTCGACAATCCCGAAGCGACCCAGCAACTGCTCGTGACCGTTACCGTTAATGCCCAACCCGTGGACCGGACGCGGGCCTGTTCCTACGAAGTCGTTAACCCAGCCATCGCCATCGTCGACGGCACCGGGCTGGTGTCGCCGCGCGCCGAAGGGAAAACCGAGATCGTGGTGAAGTTCGGCAACGACGCCGCTCGCGTTCCCCTCGAGATTACAGGAATGGCGAAGCCGCGGCCGATCTCCTTCGAAAGCGACATCATTCCCATCCTCACGAAGGCGACGTGCAATGCCGGCGGCTGCCACGGCAAAGCCGAAGGCCAAAACGGCTTCAAACTCTCCGTGTTCGGTTTCAATCCGCCGGCCGATCACGCGGCCCTGTCAATGGAAGCGCGTGGCCGCCGCGTCATGCCGTCCTCTCCGGCGGCCAGCTTGCTGCTCATGAAAGCGACCGGCCGCGTTCCGCATGGCGGCGGCAAGAAGATCGACGAGGGCAGCTTGCGCTACAAGCGCCTGCTCAGGTGGATTGCCGAAGGGGCGGCGTATGGTCGGGGTTCGGTTCCAGAAATCGTGGCGTTGGAGGTGGAGCCGGCATTGCGAACGCTGCCTCTCGGAGGCACCCAACAGCTCCGGGTCACGGCTGTCGATGCCGCGGGGCAGCGCCGCTGCGTGACGGCCGAAGCCGAGTTCGAATCGAACGCATCGACGATCGCGGCCATCGATCGCCGCGGCTGGATCGAGGCCGGCGAGCACCCCGGCGAAGCGGCCATGTTGGTACGTTACCTGGGGCACGTCGCCGTGGCTCGGATCACGCTGCCCCGGCCCGGCGTCGCGTTCCCAAGGCCGCCCGAAGCGAACTTCATCGACAAGCACGTCTGGGATAAGTTGGCTCGCCTCGGGATACCGCCGAGCGACCTGGCCGGCGACGCCGAGTTCCTTCGCCGCGCTTACCTCGATACGATCGGGACTCTGCCGACCGCCAGCGAAGCCCGGACGTTCTTGAGCAGCACCGATCCCAAGAAGCGGGCCAAGTTGATCGATGCTTTGCTCGACCGCCCGGAGTATGCCGACTACTGGTCGATGCAGTGGGCCGATTTGCTGCGGGTCGATCGCGACGCGGTGACTCCGAAGGCCGCCGTGGCCATGACGCGGTGGCTGCGCCGCGAGTTCGCCGAGAACCGCCCGTTCGACGAGTTCGCCCGGGCCATTCTCACGGCGCGCGGCAACACCGCCCGCGAAGGGCCGGCCGCTTTCTATGTCGCTGTGCACACGCCTGAGGAACTGAGCCGCTCGATCGCGCAACTCTTCTGCGGCGTCCGGATCGCTTGCGCCCAGTGCCACCATCATCCGTCGGCTCAATGGGGTCAAGACGATTACTTCGCGCTGGCCGGCTTCTTTTCAGGCGTCAAGCGGAAGCCATTTCCGGGCGGGGGCACGGCCATCGCCGACGGCCCCGGCCAGGATTTGAAGAACCCACGCACCGGGCTGGTCGTGGCGTCGCGGGCGCTCGGGGCCAAGGCCGCGGCGGACTTCGCCGCTTTACCGGATCGCCGCGCGGCCTTCGCTGCCTGGATGACCGGGCCGGACAATCCCTACTTCGCGCCGGCAATCGCCAACCGGGTGTGGGCGCACTATTTCGGCCGCGGTCTCGTCGAACCGCTCGACGACTTCCGTCCCACCAACCCGGCGACGAACGAACCGCTGCTCGTGGACCTGGCCAAGCATCTCCGCGATTCGAAATACGATCTGAAGACCTTCACGCGGACGCTGTTGAACTCGCGGGTGTATCAACTCGCCTCGCGGCCGCTGCCCGGCAACGCCGACGATGCCCAGAACTTCTCGCACGCCGCCGCCAAGGCGATTCCCGCCGAGGTATTGCTCGACGCAATCTC
>DATNBQ010000560.1:0-2927 GCA_035571955.1 Urbifossiella sp.
GGCCGAAGATGGCGTTGATGCGGGCTTGCAAGGCGACGCCGCCGAATGCGAACTCGGCCACGTGCGGCAGCGCGGCCGGGTTGCGAAGAATGCGTTCGACGCGCCTCTTGTCCTTGTGGAAGCGGTGGATCGACCCGGCGAGAATTTCATCCACGTCGACGCCGAACGCCGTCTGGATTGCATCCTCGATGGTGCGCAGCGTCTCGCGGGCGCGATCGTTGATGTAGACGATCGTCATTTTGGGATCGGCGATCAGGATGTTGGCCTGAATGGAACTGAAGGCGGCTTGCAGGAACTCGGTGGAGGCGAGCAAACCGGCGGGCGCGTCGGCCGTTAGTACAGTGCCATTTTCGGATGCGGTCATGGTGCGAACTCCAGTTGTGCAATCGCGTGGGGCAATCGTGCGTGTGTTCTTGTCGCTTGGACAGGCAAGAATGCCTGTGGCATCAGTGGTTTCTTAAATTCGACTATCAGACAACTACCGACAAAGAGCCAACCAGCCCCACGCCTCTCCCCGTTGGGGAGAGGCCGCCATCTCGCGCGAGCGAGATGGCGGGTGAGGGGTCTTGTTGCCGAGAATCGACCCCTCACCCGGTTTTCTCGCTGCGCTCGCAAACCACCCTCCCCCCAACGGGGAGAGGGTCGGAGAGGTGATTGGCTCGATGTCACTACTCGCCTGATCGGTTAAGGGCCTTGGAACTCTTCTCGACTTCTCTTCTGTGCTGTTCGCTCGCCCTCACTCCGGGGCGACGGCCCGATCGATATCGAGAATCAACAGCAGCCGGCCGTCCAGTTTATAAACGCCGCGAATCAGTTCGCGGGCCGCTTTGTGTAGGGTTTCCGGAGGCCGTTCGAACGCCGTCTCCGGGGCCGCCAGCACATCGCCGATCTCGTCCACCATCAGACTGACCGCGCCGTCGTCGGTGTGAACCACCACGTTGACTGGCAGCTGGTCATCGGCCCGCTCGGGCATCCGCAGGCGGCGACGCAGGTCGAGCGCCGTCACGATTTGCCCGCGCAGGTTAATCAATCCGCGGACAATCGCCGGCGCCAGCGGCACCCGCGACATCTCCTGATGCCGGATCACTTCCTGCACCTTCAGCAAGTCGATGCCGAAATAATGGCCGTCGAGGAAGAAGGTGCAGAACTGGCGATCGTCGGCCACGATTTAGCTCCCGGTTCCGGCCGGCAGGGCCGCGCCGATAATCCGGTCCAGGTCCAGAAACTCGGTGACCTTATCCTGAACGACGGCATTGAAGAGGACGCCCGGCCGCGTCGCGGGGGAACGGCCAGCAATCGCTTCATCCACGACATCGAGGATGCGGCCAACGACGAGTCCGACTTGCCGATCCGCCCCGGCATGGACGACGACCTGGATCGCCTGGCCGTTGTGTCGATCCTTTGCGGGGCGGGCCGTGCGACGACGGCGGCGGCCGCCGGCATCGCCGCGCTCGAGAATCCGCGCGACGGGGACGAGCGGCAGCAGTTCGCCGCGATATTGGATCACGCGTTGTCGGCCAACGCGCTCGACGGCTGCGCGCGGGAATTCCTCGAGCCGCGCGACTTGCGCCAGCGGGATCGCCATCCGCGCGCCGTCGCCGGAGGAGCAGAGCAGCACGGTCTGGCGGTCCTCGCTCGCTTTGGCGGCCGTCGCCGGGACCGCCTCGATCGCGCGCTCGCCGGCCCCGGCTATCACCCCGGAGCGCTGCGCCAAGCCGAGCACGTCGAGAATCAGCACGACCTTGCCGTCGCCCATGATCGTGGCGCCCGAGAAAGCGGCGATCTCCTTCAACTGCTTTTGCAACGGCTTGACCACGATTTCCTCGGTATCGTGGATGCCATCCACGATTAGGCCGAAGGATCGATCGCCGGCCTGCAGGACGACGATGCTGAGTTCGCCCCGCTCCGTCGAAGCGGCTTCGATTCCGAGTTCGCGATCGAGGTAAACGAGCGGCAGCAGGTTGCCGCGCAGGCGGTAGACCGGCGCGCCGTGAACGTATTCGATTCCCTTCTTCACCTGGTCGCCTTCGAGGCGGAGGAGTTCGAGCAGGCTCACTTGCGGGATGGCGAATCGGTCGCCGCCGGCGCTGACGGTGAGGGCCGGAATGATGGCGAGCGTAAGCGGAATCTTCATGCGGACGGTGGTGCCGTGGCCGAGTTGGCTTTCGAGATCGACGGCGCCGCCGACCTTGCCGATGTTGGTGCGAACGACATCCATGCCGACGCCGCGGCCGGAGAACTGCGTCACGCGGTCGCGGGTCGAGAAGCCGGGCAGGAAGACGAGATTCACGAGTTCGCGCTCGGTCATTCGGTCGGCGTGTTCGGGCGAAATCAGGCCTTCGCGAATGGCCTTGTCGCGGACGGAACGGGGGTCGATGCCGCCGCCGTCGTCGGTGAGTTCGATGACGACCTTGCCCCCTTCGTGGAATGCATTGAGCAAGAGCCGCCCTTCGGCGGGCTTGCCGCGGGCCGTTCGCTCCGCCGGCATCTCGATGCCGTGATCGACCGCGTTGCGAACCATGTGCGTCAGTGGATCGCGAATCGCTTCCATGATCGACTTGTCGAGTTCCGTCTCCTGGCCGAGCATGGCGATGTTCACCTGCTTGCCGCAAGCGACGGCGAGGTCGCGAACGATGCGCGGGAACTTGCTGGAGACGTTGCCGACCGGTTGCATGCGGGTCTTCATGACGCCGACTTGCAGTTCGGTGGTGAGGAGATTGAGCCGCTGGAGGGTGCCGAGGAAGGCGGGATCTTCCTGGGCGGTCCCGAACTGAACGATCTGATTGCGGGCCAGGACGAGTTCGCCGACGAGGTTCATCAGCTTGTCGAGCAGCGCGACGTCGACGCGGATCGAGTTGTCCGCAATGCTCGATTCGCGGTGCGCGATCGCTTCCTTGTCGTGCTCGTCGCGCTTTTCCTGCTGCGAG
>DATNBQ010000561.1:0-6955 GCA_035571955.1 Urbifossiella sp.
GGCGGCGGCGGCTATCGGTAATTGGCGGCATATAACGTAAATCGGATCGCATCCGATTTACGGAGACTCCCGTGCTCATGCGCTCGTTCGTCGTGGCGGCCCTCGTGCTGCCGGCCTTCTCCATCGGCCGGGCCGAGGAACCGTCGGCCAAAACCATCCCTTACCACGGCTACTCGCAAGCCATCGAACTCAAGCAGGGTTCGGCGCGGGCCGTGCTCTGCCCGCAGGCCGGCGGCCGCGTCCTCGAATTCTCGCTGGGCGGCAAGCAATCGCTTTACCTCGATCCGGACGAGAAGAACCGGAAGCCGGGGAAGCCGGCGTCCATCTCGGCGGGCCGCTTCGACTATGGCCCGGAATTGACGGTCGCCGCGCATCCGCGCATCTGGTCCGGCGAATGGACGGCGACGATTGCCGATGGCGGAGCGAAACTCACGAGCCCGCGCGAAGAAGCCGCCGGAATGCAACTCGTCCGCGAATTCCACCTCACCACGCACGGCGAATCGATCGGCCTCGTCTGCATGCAAACGATGGTCAACATCGGCAAGGAGCCGCGCGAAGTGTGCCACTGGGGGCGATCGTTCTCGCCCGGCGGCGGCATCTGCATCATCCCGCTCGGCGACCGCCCCAGCCGCTTTCCCAGCAAGTACGCCCTGTACGAGGAACCGGCGATCATCAACGTCCGCAATCGGGACGACAAGATTCGCGAGCGCGACGGTTTTTTGGAAATCCTGGCGCCGCCGCGAAAGCCAAAACTCGGCTTCGACGCCACCGCCGGTTGGCTCGGCTACCTGATGCCGAATGGCTCGCTGTTTGTGAAGCGCTTCGCGGTTTATCCGGATCGCGTTTACAACGAAGCGGCGGGACTAACGCTGTCGGTGTGGTATCCCGCCGGCCCGCGCATCGAACTGGAGCCGATCGGCCCGCGCGAGCGGCTGAAGCCCGGTCAATCCGCGTCGTTCACGGAGACCTGGTGGCTCCTGGAGCATGCGTTTCCGAAGGCGGGGGAGCGCATCGATCTGAAGACATTGGCCGAGCAAGTGGTCAGGGAGACCGCCGAGGCGAAGTGATCCACGGGAAGTGAACCTCGCGGCTAATCCGCACGCGGTTGGTGACACTCAGGAAAGCAATGACATGGACTCGACCAGCCCCACGCCTCTCCCCGTTGGGGAGAGGCCGCCATCTCGCGCTAGCGAAATGGCGGGTGAGGGGTCTTGTTACGCGCATTCGGCCCCTCACCCGGTTTGCTCCCTGCGCTCGCAAACCACCCTCTCCCCAACGGGGAGAGGGTCAGAAAAGGGTGGCAGGTTTGAGGTCATTGTTTCCTGAGGGCCAGTAGGTAGCCGCGAGGCGAAGCCGAGCGTGGATCGCGTCAATCCACGAACAGAAATTCGTTGCTGTTGAAGAGCACGCGGCACAGGTTCGCGAGGCCGTGCTTGGCTGCGTAGGCGTTAAACTGGCTGCGTTCCGCCGGGGTGAGCACTCGGCCCCACACGCGGCGACAGGCCATCTCGATCTGCTTGTCGCGATCCGCTGTCTTCATTTCCAACTGCTTCGCCAGCGCCGCGCTGTGCACCAGCATGAACTCGTTGTTCAAGAGTGCGAGCGCCTGTGGGCCGGTTACCGATTCGTTTCGCTTCGGCGTTAACTGCGAGCCATCGGCGCCGTCCAGGCAATCGACGAGCGGATCGGGCAAGGTGCGGAACACGAAGCGATAGACGCTGCGGCGATGCCCCTGCAGTCTGTCCCAATCGAACTTGCCATACTCGAGGATCGGCGTGACGTGGATGCCCGGTCGCATGGCGAATTGCCGATCGGAGGGGCCGCCGGTCGTGCGATCGAGGCGATTGCTTACGAGCAGCACGGCATCGCGAAACTGCTCGGCATCGAGCCGCGTCCGCCGCCCGCGCCACAGCAAGCGATTGTCGCGATCGACTGACGCCGCCCTGGCATTGTCCAACGACATCTGCTTATAGGTGGCGCTCATCACGATCCACTTGTGGAGTTGCTTGAGCGAGCCGCCGCCGTCGCGGAACTCCGCGGCCAGCCAGTCGAGCAATTCCGGATGGCTCGGGGCCTGCCCCATTTTGCCGAAATCGCTCGGCGTGCCGACCAGTCCCTGCCCGAAATGCATTTGCCACACCCGATTGACTACGACCCGCCAGGTCAGCGGGTTGTTCTTGTCGGTGATCCACTTCGCGAGCGCGGCCCGGCGATCGCCCTCGGCATGGTTCGCCGGAAGTTCAAACTTGTCGGGCAAGCCGGGCAAGAAAGCGACGCTGCCAGGTTCGACAAGTTCCCCCGGTTTGCGGATGTCGCCGCGCTTGAGCAGATGCACCGGCCGCGGCATCGGGCTCGGCTTGTGGCTATTGTCCGGAAGGAAGTTGGCCGAGGCGGCGTAGACGAGTTGCGGCGGCGGCAATGCGGCGAGCGCCGCGGCAGTCTGCTCGCGCCAGACGTGCATCGCCAGATCGCGGGCTTGCTCCTGCGTTCGCTTGGCGATGGGGACGACCAGAATCGCGCGGATGGCGGCGGGGATCGCACCGACTTTCACTGGCGGCCGCGCATCGGTGAACGAAATCCGGAAGCGGCCGATCAAATGCCCGCCGCCGTGCTGTTGTTCCAGGCGGAATGACAAAGTGGTGTCACTGCCGCCGCCGAGCGACTCCTTGAGTTCGTAAACCGCTTCGTGGCCGCGGCCGACTTGCGGGTAGATGCCCCAGGCGGTCTTCAGGTTGCCGTCCAGGGAATGGGCCACAGTCCAGCCGGATTGGTCGAAGTCCGAGGTCGGGTTGCGGAGCGCGACCGGCTTGCCGTCGGCGGAAAGCGCGAACTCGCTGAGGTGGAGATTACCGTTCTCCTGGCGGCCGGGCCCCTTGTGCGGCAGCGCATCGTCGGCGAGCAACTCGAGCCGCACTGCCGTGATGCCGCGTGCTTTCAGCTTGGCCGTCAACGTGTAAGTGTCGCGCTCGGGGCGCATGCCGATCGCCCGGATCGAGCCGTCGGCCACTAATTGCAAAGTTGAACCCTGCTGCGATTCAATCTTGCTGAAGTTGAGAACCTTCCACGGCACGCCCTCGCCGCGATGCCGCTCTTCCCAGGCCGCGACGGTTTTCTGAAACGCCGATGTTTCCAAATCGCGCGGCAGCGGGTTCGTGAATTCCTGGCGCTTCTTGGCGATCGAAGGGTCGGCATCGAACTTCACGTCGCCGCGGCCGACGCCGGCGAACACCGCCTGCAATCGGTAATAGTCCCGCTGCGCAATCGGGTCGAACTTGTGATCGTGACAGCGGGCGCACTGCACGGTCAACCCCTGGAACGTGTTCATTACCGTCATCACCATGTCGTCGCGATCGAGGTAGCGGCCGACTTCGCGATCGATGCTGTCCTCGCGGATGTCGCGCAGCGAGCTTTCATCCCACGGGCCGGCCGCAAGGAAACCCAAAGCCGGCGTGAGGTCGGGGCGGTCGGGGAAGAGTGCATCCGCGGCAATCTGCTCTTGCACGAAGCGGGCGTACGGCACGTCCGCGTTGAACGAGCGGATCAGGTAGTCGCGGTAGCGCCAGGCGTTCGGGCGGACGCGGTCCTGGTCGTGGCCGTGCGTCTCGGCGAAGTGGACGAGGTCCATCCACTGCCGGGCCATCCGCTCGCCATAGTGCGGCGACGCCAGCAACCGGTCAACCAGCTTCTCGTAAGCTTGCGGTGAAGCATCTTTCACGAAGGCATCGACTTCTTCGGGAGTCGGCGGCAATCCAATTAGGTCGAAGGTGAGCCGGCGAATGAGTGTGCGCGGATTCGCTTCGGGCGATGGCGCGAGGCCCTTTTCCGCAAGTTTGGCGAGGACGAACGCATCGATGGAATTGCGGACAGGGCTGGTTGCTTTTGGCGGCGTGGGATGCGTGATGGGCCGGAACGACCACCAGATGTCTTCCGCCCATGCGGGAGGCGCCAGGGCCGCCAGGAGCGCGAGTGACAGGAACAATCGCGGCACGGGCCGTTCTCCGCTGCGCGCGCTGCCCGTTGGGTCGCGGCTAATCATTGTTTCCCACCCAACTTTTCGATGACCCAGGCCGCGGCGGCGCGGGGGTCCGTTTTCGCATCGACGAGGCGGTTGCGGCTATCCACGTTCCCTTCGCTGCGGAATGCGCCGCGGCCCATCACATAACCCCCCGCGGCGATCACTCCGGGGACCACCGCTTCGTGCGGCACATAAATGTCTGGCGAATCGAGGATCGTTCGCGACTTGAAGCCGCCGTTCGTGTATACAACGCTCACGGACGGTTCGAAGAGCGAAGCGAGGCCGGCGAGTATCGCACCGCCGGGCTCGGCGATCGCCGGCAAATCCGGGGCATCGAGCGGCACGGCAACCTTCACATTCGGTGGGTTCACCGGCGCGAATGAGTCGCCCCAAACGGCGACGCGGCACCCGGTGAAGGCCGGCCGCGTTTGCAGCCAGCGAATCACGGTTCGCAAATCGCGAAGCTGGTTGCCGAGGACGGTGCGGCCGAGGATCATCTCGGTTTGCGAAATGGAGGTGCGCGAACTGCCGCGTTCCGCCGAGCTCCCCCCGCGAGTCTCACCGGTGCCGCGGACATCGACGAGGCAGACCGCGATGCCCTTGTCCAGGAACGCCGCGATCGCTTCGCTGCGATCCTGGAGGAATCGCGCCTTGCCGGCCTGTGCGACCATCACGACCACGGGCGTTTTGTCTTGCGTCTTGGTTGGCGTCATGAGGATGAACGGCACGACGATTCCCGCTTCCGCTTCGATGGCGAAGCGCGCGAGTTTGCCGCCGGGAACGTCCTCGACCTTACCTTGATGCAACTTCCCCTTCGCCGGTAAATCGATCGGGCCGAGCAAGCGTTTCCACTGCTCTTTGAGCGCGGCGGCATTCGGCGGCGTCTTCGCCTGACGTTCCTTGACCAACGCTTGCAACGCCTCGTGCAGTTTCTTCGGCTTCAGTTCCTTGCGGGCCTCATCCGTCCAGCAGAGCAGTTCCTCGGGTTTGCGGCGCTTGCTGTATTCCTCGGGAATGGCCATGCCGAACCACTCCTTGAGATACGGGTAAATCATCTTGCGATGGGTGGCGCCGATGTGGGTGCAGTGGGTGTTGCCGGGGCCTGAATTCTTAACGCTGCCGGCGCCGTGGGCGAAGCCGAGGTTCTGCTTCGCGTTGTAGAAGCCGTAGATTTTTTGCAGTCGCGGCCAGGCCGGGTCGATCTTTGGATCCCATTTGAATTCGTGGGCGTAGATGAGTTTGCGCGGGGCGATGCTGCCGGTGATGATGAAGTGAGCGAAGCCGCCGGCGGCGCCGCCGCGGAGCCCACGCGTGCTTTCCCAGTAGCCGTCGCCGAACCAATCGAAGTTGCGATCCGGATCCGGCGGGGCGTTCGACTCCGGCTGCCAACCGCTGAAGTTGAACGGCACGACGCAGGCGATGCGATTGTCGAGGGCAGCGGTCACGCCGGCCGGATCGCCGCCGCCAGCCACGGCGCCAAGCAGGATGATTCGACTCTTGTCGATCCCCTCTTGCTTCAAGAGCACCTCGACGCCGCGCATCAAATCCCAGGCCATCCAGCCCATGAGCGATTCGCCGACGGCCGAGAGTTGCAGATTCGTGTTGTAGCGGAAGTAATAATCCTGGCGCGACGGGCGGAAAGGCCTGGGATAGTCCTTCTCGGTGGCGAAGTCGTGCTGGCGTCGCTCGCCGTGGCCGAGGTGATCCGGAACGAGCACGGCACAACCGGCCCGCGCCCAGGTCATTCCCATGTCTTGCAGTTCGCCGTGCCCCTTGGGCGTGTGGTGGGCGTGAGAAATGAGGAAGCCGGGCATCTTGTCGCTGCGATTGGCGGGGAGGTAGAGATTGGCGCTGACCCAGAAGCCCGGCCGCGATTCGTAAACGAGATTGTGAATCAGGTAGCCTTCGCCCTTCAGCTTCCTGGTAACGACGATCCGCATTTTCGCGGGGACGGTTGGGAATTCGCCGAGCGAATCGCGGAGGTTCCGAATGCGCTGCTGGCGATGGCCTTCCCAGAGTTGCCGGGATGTGACTTTGGCGAATGCCTCCGATTCGTTGAGGTTGGCTTCCCGCATCCGCTTGCGCAGGTCGGCCCCGAGCATTTTCGGCAACGCCTTGGCCCGCGGATCATCCTTCGGGAAGACATTCGGATCGATGGCTTTGAAGTCCGCGGCAATCGACAGGAGGGCAACGAAGCCGAGGGCAACGCGAACCATAACGCCTCCAACCTGCCGAGAAGTCATGGGTACCAGCATAACCGGATCAATGCGGAATGCTTCGTCAATTTCGGACCTCGTTGGAATCGGCCGAATCGCGCGGTCAGCATTCTTCAACAATTCTTCCGACTTTCCAGTAACATCTCGGTAACTGGCCTCTTGAGGCCGGATAATCCGGCTGGTAGGCTAAAGCCCGATTGAACAACCGGATCGATTGTTCTCGCACCAGGGGTTTGCCATGCGCACGGTCGCCGGCTGGTCGGTATTGGGCGTTTTGATGGCCGGGTTGGCAGGCTTCGCCGGCATGCAAGACTCGGCCGAGCCGACCCAGGACGCCGTGCCGCCGCCGCCCCCGCCCGCGCCGCCAGCCCTCAAGCCGGCCCCCGGCCCAGGCAAAGCGCCGGATCTCACGCCCGTCGTGCCCGTCAAGCTTGCTCCCATCGACCCCGAGACCGTGAAACTGATTGCCGCTCTCGGATCGGACAACTATCGCGAACGCGAAAAGGCCGGTCAGGCGCTCGAAGCGAAGGGCGACAAGGTTCTCAACGATCTCCGCCGCAGCCTGGCCACTATCGATAAGCCGGAAGTGTCGCGGCGGCTCGCGGGCATCGTTCGCCGCATGGAATACCAACGGCTCGTCGCCCCCAAGCGCGTCACCTTCACCATGAAGAAGAAATCGGCGAAAGAAGCCCTGGACGAAATCGCCAAGCAGACCGGCTACAAG
>DATNBQ010000562.1:0-2150 GCA_035571955.1 Urbifossiella sp.
GAGCGCCGCGATGGCTTCGAGCACCGCCGCCGCCCGGAACGGCTTCACCACAATGGTCAATTGCTTCATGGGAACAGCCTGTAACTGAGCCGCGACCGTCAGGGAGCGGCATGCAAACCCGCTCGCTTACGCTCGCGGCTCAGACGGATTTCTCTGCCCTTGCAACGGCTCTTCGAGGATAATGCAACTCGGACCAAGAGGAAAGAGGTTCGCCAAAATGAACGCCACGCTCGACCCCGTTGGCACGAAGCTGGAACGCGAGTTCAAACACGCCCGGCCGCTCATCGGCTGCCGCTTCGACCCGGCCGGCCGCTTCCTGTTCGCCTCCGCCGAAGATAACTCCATCCAGCGCTTCGACCTGCTGACCGGCTCGCGAACGTCACTCACGGGCCACACGTCATGGGTCCGCGGGATGACGTTCCTGATGGCCGACGCCGCCGCGGCCGCGGTGCGAGCCGCCGCGAGCCATCCGCAAGCGGACCGCGCCGTCCTCGGCTTCGCGGCCAAACCCGCGCCGAAGCCGCATCCCTTCACCCTCATCTCGGGCGACTACAGCGGTAAGCTCATCTGGTGGGACGGCGCCGCCGATGCGCCGAAGCCGATCCGTACGGTCCACGCCCATGCCGGTTGGGTGCGGGCCGTCGCCGCCAGCCCGGATGGAACCATACTCGCGAGTTGCGGCAACGATAACAGCGTGAAGCTGTGGACCGCGGATGGCAAGCCGCTGCGGACCTTCGAAGGGCATGCGTCGCACGTCTACAACGTCGCCTTCCATCCGGACGGCACGCGGCTCGCCTCGCAGGAACTCATGGGCATCGTCAAGGAATGGGACACCAAGACGGGCGCCTGCCGCCGCGACATCGATTGCAAGGATCTGCACAAGTACGATCCAACCTTCATGGCGCATCACGGCGGGGCGCGGGCGATGACATTCAACAAGGACGGCAGCAAGCTCGCCGTCGCGGGGATTACCAACGTATCGAACGCCTTCGCCGGCGTCGGCAACCCAGTCGTCATGCTCTTCGACTGGAAGAGCGGCCAGGCGAAGCAACTCAAGCCGAAGGAAGGCTTTCAAGGAACGATGTGGGGGATGGCATTTCATCCGTCGGGTTATGCGATTGCCGCCGCCGGCGGCAGCGCCGGCCGCCTCTGGTTCTGGAAGAAGGACGAACTCGTCAGTTCCCACACGGTGAACGCCCCGGCCAGCGCCCGCGACATGGCCCTCGACCCGCTCGGCCGCCGCGTCGCCCTCGCCGGCAGCAATGGTTCCGCCATCGTGTATGCACTGAAGACGACTGCTTAAGCGGCCGGCAGGTCTGGTATACTAGCGGGATGGAGGCGACCGATTTACCATCCGAACTTGCTGCGAAACGAGATCGCTTGTTGGCAGTGCTCGCCGAGTTGCCGGGCGTCGCGGTCGCCTTCAGCGGCGGCATCGACAGCACGGTCGTCGCGAAAGCCGCGTATCTCGCGCTCGGGCCAACTGCCATCGCAGTCACGGCCGACAGCCCGAGCGTGCCGCGAAGCGAACTCGCCCTGGCCCGCGAACTGGCCCAGCGCATCGGCATCCGCCACGTCGTCGTCGCCACCGAAGAATTCGATAACCCCGATTATTTGAAGAACGACGGCAACCGCTGCTATCACTGCAAGAGCGAGCTTTATTCGCGGATCGAGCGGTTGCTTCCCGAACTGGGCATCTCGGTAATGGTCAGTGGGGCGAACCTCGACGACCGTGGCGATTACCGGCCCGGCCTGGCCGCCGCGGCGGAACATGCGGTGCGGCATCCGTTGCAGGAAGCGGGGTTCACCAAGGCGGACGTGCGAGCGCTGGCCAAGCACTGGGATTTGCCGACGTGGGACAAGCCGGCGTCGCCGTGCCTTTCCAGTCGCGTCGCGCCCGGAGTCGCCGTGACCCTGGAGCGGACAGCGCGGATCGAGGCGGCCGAGGAATACTTGCACTCACTCGGCATTCACGAGTGCCGGGTCCGCTGCCACGCCGGCGAGTTGGCCCGGATCGAGGTCCCCCTGGGAGAAGTGGCGAAACTGGCGGCCGAGCCGGTTCGCGGCAACCTGGCCCGCGAGTTCCGCCGCCTCGGCTTCCAGTTCATCGCCCTCGACCTGGACGGCTTCCGCTCCGGCAGCTTGAACCA
>DATNBQ010000563.1:0-4520 GCA_035571955.1 Urbifossiella sp.
AGGAACTGAAACTCGACGTGCGGGTGAAGGCCGCGACAGCGGCGCGGGCCGGCGAGGCCGAGAAATCGCTCGGTGTTCTCGCGGAACTCGGGCAGACTTTCCTCGGCGACGCACTGAAGCAAATCGACAAGGACACCGGCAACGATGTCGGCATGAAGGATCTGTCGGCAATCGTGACGGCCATGCGCGACGGCCTGAAGGGCACGAAGTTCGCCACCGAAGGCAGTGAATCCCGGGCCACCGCCGCCATGCCCGCCGAACGTCCCATAGCCAATGCTTATCTGTCCGCGAAACGGAAGGTGCAGGCAGCCGCGGTGCGGGCGCAATCGTTCAACAACCTCAAGCAGATCGCCATCGCCATGCACAATTACCACGATACTTACGGTTCGCTGCCGCCGGCCGCGGTGTGCGACAAGAACGGCAAACCGATGCTCAGCTGGCGCGTGCTCATTCTGCCCTTCATCGAGGAAGCAGCGCTCTACAAGGAATTCAAACTGGATGAACCGTGGGATAGCGAGCACAACAAGAAGCTGATCGCCCGGATGCCGAAGGTTTATACCCTGCCGTTCCCCACGAAGGCGAAAGCGAACGAGACGCATTATCGCGTTTGGACCGGGAACGGCGCGGCCTTCGATTACCTGAAGGGGTGCAAGCTCACGGAATTCCTCGACGGCACGTCGAACACGCTGATGGTGGTGACCGCGAAGGATGCCGTGCCGTGGACCAAGCCGGACGAGTTGGCGTTCGATCCCGAAAAGGACATGACCAAGTTGCTGGGCTTTTTCACCGGCGAAGCGTGCCCCGCGGCCTACGCCGACGGTTCGACCCGCGGCCTGAAAAAGAGCATCAACAAGAAGACGCTGAACGCACTGATTACCAAGGACGGCGGCGAAGTGGTCCCGAACGACGAGTGAGCGCCAGCGAGCCATTCAGTCGGAGCCGCGACCGCCAGGGAGCGATCCGACTCGGATGGCTATTCTCGTTCGAACAATACATAAATGGCCGGCAATACGAGCAGCGTGAGGATGGTGCTGCTGATGACGCCGCCAATCACGACCGTGGCGAGCGGCCGCTGCACCTCGGCGCCCATTCCCGTACTCAATGCCATCGGCACGAACCCGAAGCTGGCGACGAGCGCCGTCATCAACACGGGCCGCACCCGGCCGCGCACCGCTTCCGTCACCGCTTCGCGCAGCGGCAAGCCCGCCGCCCGCAGTTGCCGAATGAACGTCACCAACAGCAGGCTGTTGAGAACCGAGACGCCGGAGAGGGCGATGAAGCCGACGCCAGCGGATACCGAGAACGGCAGCTTCAAGAGCACCATCGCGACGACGCCGCCGACCACCGCGAACGGCACGCCGAGGAACACCCGGGCCGCGTCCGTCAGGCTGTGGAACGTGATGTAAAGCAGCACGAAGATGCAAGCGAGGGCGAGCGGCACGACGATGGCCATGCGGTTTTCGAAGCGCTGAAGGCTCTCGAAACTGCCGCCCCATTCGACGCGGTAACCGGGCGGGATTTTCACCTCGGCATTCACGCGGCGGCGGGCTTCATTCACAAAACCGGCCACGTCGTCGGTGCCGGGGTTGCAGGAAATCACGGTGCGGCGGCGGCTCCATTCGCGCGAGATGGTCGCCGGCATCTCGGCCATGCGTACGGACGCCAGGCGGTCGAGCGGCAACAGTTCGCCACCCGGCGCGGGAATTAGGATGCGGCCGAAGGCGCGCGGATCCTTGGCGTATTCCTCGCCGAGCCGCACCACCAATGGGAAGCGGCGCTGTCCCTCGATCACTTCGCCGACCGCGATGCCGCCGTTGGCGCGGACGTACTCGAGTACCGCGTCGGCCGGCAAGTTGTAGCGAGCCAGTTCCGGCAAGCGCCGCTCCACTTCCAACACCGGCTGCCCCGACAGTTGCTCGGAACTTGCCTCCGCCTGCGGGCTCACTTCCTTCAGAATCTTGTTGATCTGCTCGACCAACTCGGCCAGTTTTTCGAAGTCGTCGCCGAACACCTTGATGGCCACTTCGCCCTTGGTTCCGGCGATCATCTCGTTAACGCGCTGCTCGATCGGCTGCGAATAGGCCATCACCTGCCCGGGGAACTGCGATAGTTCCTTTTCCATCTCGGCCATCAAGTCCGCCTGCGAAGCGATGACGGGCCATTCCTCAGGCGGCTTGTCGTCGAGGTGTTGCTTGCGCGTCCACTGGCTCCGCGGCTTGAGTGCGACGAACAAATCGGTCTCCTCGATTCCCATGGGATCGGTGGCGACTTCGGCGACGCCGCAGCGGCTCCAGACGTGCTCGATCTCGTTGGGAAATTGCTTCAGCAAGTGCTGTTCCATGCGCGAATTCATGCGGGTGACGGCATCGATGTCCGTGCCGGCGAGCCGCTTGACGTTCATGACGATCGCGCCTTCGGAAAGGCGCGGCACGAACTGAGCCTCGTGGCCGTTCATGAGCATCCCCGCCGCGGCGATGGCGGCGATCGCCGCGGCGAGCACCGCCCAGCGAAAGCGCAAACAGAATGTCACGAGTGGCATGATGGCGGCGCTGAGAACGCGCACCACGAGCGGCTCCGATTCGCGCGGCCGCGATGGCAGGAACAAACTCGCCAACACCGGCATCAACGTCATGGAGAGAATCAGCGAGCCGAGCAGCGCGAAGATTACCGTCAAGGCCATTGGCCGGAACAGTTTGCCTTCCACCCCTTCGAGCGTGAGGATCGGTACGTAAACGATGAGGATGATCAGTTCGCCGAAGAGAGTCGGCTGGCGGACTTCGATCGACGCGTCGCGGATGATCTCGTTCTTGGAAGGGCCGCCCGTTTCCCGCCGATGGCCGAGCCGCCTCATACAGTTCTCGACGAGCACCACCGAGCTATCGACGACCATGCCGAAATCGAGGGCGCCCAGGCTGAGCAAGCTGCCGGCGATCGCGAAGCGCCACATGCCGAGGAACGCGAACATTAGCGACACGGGAATGGCCAGGGCGACGATAATCCCGGCGCGGATGTCGCCCAGGAAGATGAACAGAATCGCGATGACCAGCAAGCCGCCTTCGAACAGGTTCGAACGGACGGTATCGATGACGTGATCGACGAGTTCGGTGCGGTCGTAGAGGTAAACGATCTTTACGCCGGGGGGCAGCGTCGGTTCGATTTGCTGGAGCTTGTCGCGGAGGCGGCGCGTGACGTCGTGGCTGTTTTCGCCCATGAGCATGAAGCCGAGGCCGAGGACGATCTCGCCTTTGCCGTCGGCGGTGGCAGCGCCGCGGCGGATGTCGTGGCCCGGCCGCACCTCGGCCACCTGATGCAGATAAATCGGCGTGCCGCTCTTGGCCCCGACGACGATGCCGCGCAGCGATTCCACGTCCGTCGGTTGGCCGAGGCCGTGGACGAGCGCCCCTTCGCCGGGAATCGGTACGACGCCGCCGCCGGCATTCTTGTTCCCGGCCCGGAGCGCCGTCAGTATCTGCTCCAGCGAAATCGCGTAGTGGGCCATGCGATCCGGATCGATGCGGATGTGGTACTGCTTTTCGACGCCGCCCCACGAGTTGACCTCGGCGACGCCGGCCACGGTGCGGAGTGCCGGCTTGATGACCCAGTCCTGAACGGTGCGGAGTTCTTCGAGGGAATGGCCGTCGCCGACGACGGCGTAATGGAAGACTTCGCCGAGGCCGGTGGTGACGGGGCCGAGCTTCGGGCGCGGCGCGGCCGGTTCCCAGTCGATCGCTGCCAGCCGTTCGGTGACCACTTGCCGGGCGAAGTAAATGTCCGTGCCGTCCTCGAAGGTCACGACGACTTGCGACAGGCCGAACCGCGAGATCGAGCGGGTTTCTTTCAGATGGGCGAGGCCGCCGAGCGATTGCTCGATGCGGAAGGTGATTTGTCGCTCGACGGCTTCGGGGGAAAGCGACGGCGCCGCGGTGTTGATCTGGATTTGCACCGGGGTGGTGTCGGGGAATGCGTCGATGGGAAGTGCGCGAACGGCCCATAGCCCGCAGGTAAAGAGCAGCGCGAACGCGAACAGCACCACGAGGCGGTTCTTGAGCGACCAGTCGATTATTGCTGTAAGCATGAGGGTTCCTGATTAGCCGCGACCCAACGGGGAACGCGAAGCCCTGAATTGGTGGCACAGGCATTCTTGCCTGTGCAGCAATGGAGCACAGGCAAGAATGCCTGTGCCACCAAGACCACTATTCCTCGGCTTCGCCAATTCGCGCCTTCAGCAGTTCGCTCTTCAACACATGGCTGCCGGCCGAGACGATCTCGTCGCCGGCGGCCAGTCCCGAAGTAATCTCGACACCCGAGTCGTCGCGGACGCCGAGCGTCACCTTCCGCGGCCAGTAGGCGGTCTTGCCGTCCTCGGTCTTCTTGACGAACACGATGTACGAGCAGCCTTCCCACTGGATGGCGTCGCGCGGGGCCACGAGGGCCAGGCGGTTGGGGGCCACAGTCACAGTGCCTGCGCCGAACGCGCCGCGCTTGAGCCGGCCGCCGGGGTTCGATACCCGCGCCCGCAC
>DATNBQ010000564.1:0-12335 GCA_035571955.1 Urbifossiella sp.
GCCGCGGGGTCTTCGAAAAGAACGGCAACGAGGTCGTCGGCGGCGTCGTGCTCATGCGCTATGGGGGCAATCCGCTGCGCGTCACCGAGGCCGTGAAGGCCAAGATCGCGGAACTCGAGCCGGGGCTTCCCGAAGGCGTGAGGATCGTGCCCGCTTACGACCGGACGCGGCTCATCCGCGGCGCCATCCACACGCTCATTGAAGTTACCTGGCACGAGATGGTCATCGCCGCCGTGGCGATCCTGCTCATTCTCGCCCACGTCCGCAGCGCCTTCGTCATTTGCATCACCTTGCCGCTGTCGGTCCTCTTTTCGTTCGGCATGATGTGGCTGCTTCGCCGGGCCGGGATCGTCGATATCCAGGCCAACATCATGTCGCTGGCCGGGATCACGATTTCCATCGGCGTCCTGGTCGATCAGGCGATCGTGATGGTCGAGAACGCCACGCACCATCTCAAGAAACAGTTCGGGCCGGCGAGAATCACCGGCGATACCCGCGAAATCCTGCTTCCCGCGCTGCGAATGGTCGGCCGGCCGATCTTCTTCTCCGTCCTGATCATGCTGCTGTCGTTCGTGCCCGTGTTCATGCTCTCCGGGCACCCCGGAAAACTGTTCCACCCGCTCGCTTATACGAAGAGCTTCGCACTGCTCGGCACGGCACTGATTTCGGTCACGGTGGTGCCGGCCCTCATCCCGACATTCATCCGCGGCCGACTCAAGAGCGAACAAGAGAACTGGATCGTCCGCGGCTTCACCCGGGTCTACCGCCCGATGCTGACCTTCGCGCTGAATCGGTTCAACATCGTGATGTGGGCGTTCGCGGCGCTCCTCATCCTGGCGGCGGGATTCTTCCCGCTGCAAGCACTGCTCGGCTTCGGCGCCGAACGCTACTGGTGGCAATGGTTCTTCCTCGGCACGTTCGCCCTGGTCAGCTTCCTCACTGTCCTGTTCACGCGGGGCATTCTCTGGCAAATGCTATCGCTGCTGTCGCTGGTCGTGCTGGCCCTGTGGGCGTGGCACTTCCCCAAGATCGGCGTCGCCTACGTGCCGATGCTCGATGAAGGCACCACGCTCGACATGCCGGTGACGGTGCCGCGCGTCGGCGTGACCCAGGCCATCGACGATCTCAAGGCCCGCGACGCCCTGTTGCGCGGCTTCCCCGAAGTCGAAAGCGTGATCGGCAAGGCGGGACGCGCCGACACGGCCACCGACCCCGCCCCTCTCGACATGGTCGAGACGTTCGTGAACTTTCGCCCGCGGAAACTCTGGCCGCAGCGCGTCATTCGCTACGCCGACGCCGAGAAGCAGACGCGGCAAGTATCGAAGGCACTCGAACGCCGCGGCTACATCATTCGCGCCGACGACCGCGACGGCTTCATCAACGACGCCGCCCAGCATGCGCTCGAACGCTTCGACGAGGTGATGCGCGAACTGGCCTTGCTCCGCTACCGGGAAATCGATCGCGATATCGGTTCGACGGCCGGAGCGACTGAGGAACAACTCCGCCGCTGGCGCGAGCGCGTGAAGGCCGTGAACTGGGAGCTGCTCGACCGCGGCGCGGAGTCGTTTACCTGGTACGCGATCGAGGAGTTATCGAAATCGGCGCGCGGCCAGAACCTCCTCGACGGCGCGGCCAAGGGCGCCGAGACCGAGCAATTCGCAGCCGAGGCGACCAAGGCCCTGCTCGGCAAGCCGCACGATGCCGCGGCCCTCGCCCCCTTTGCCGAACTGCGCGCCGAGTTGGAGGCCCCGTTTCGCAAAACGCTCTTCCTCCATCAGCGCACCGGCGGACCAAAAGGCGATCTCGTCGATGACGAGATGAACCGGGTTCTCCAGGTGCCCGGCTGGAGCAACATCTTCACCCAGCCGATCATCAACCGCATCGAGATGCTTTCCTCCGGCGTCCGCACCGATATCGGCATCAAGGTGTTCGGCCCGGACCTGGCGTCGATCACCGAAGTCTGCCAGCGGATCGAGGCGGCGGTGAAACCGATTGCCGGGGCCCGCGACGTGGTGGCCGCCCCCATCATGGGCAAGGGGTATCTCGAGGTGACCGTGAACCGGCAGAAAGCCGCCCAGTTCGGCGTCTCCGTCGAGGACGTGCAAAGCGAGATCGAAACGGCGCTCGGCGGCCGCGTCGTCACTTATACCGTCGAGAACCGCGAACGCTTCCCGGTGCGGATTCGCTACGCTCGCGCCCAGCGCGAAGACGAGGAGGCCGTGAAACGCTTGCTCATCACCGCCGGGATGGCCGTGGAAGGAAAGCGCGGCGAACCGATGACCGGCGACCCCGCGTTCCGGCCGCAAGTGCACGGGGCGATTGCGGAACACTCGGCGAAAGGCAAGCGGTTGATCCCATTGAAGGCCGTGGCGGATGTGCGCATTACCGAGGGGCCCGCGGTCATCAAGGCGGAGAATGGGCAGCTTCTGAACTACGTCACGCTCAACGTTCGCGGCCGCGATGCCGTCGGTTTTGTGGAAGAAGCGAAGCGCATCGTGGCCGCCCAGGTGAAACTACCCGAAGGCGTTCACGTCGAATGGGCCGGCGAATTCCAGCACCAGGAGCAGGCCGCCCGAACGCTGCGCTGGGTCTTTCCCGCCGTGATCCTCGTCATCTTCCTGGTCCTCTATCTCACTTATCACGACCTGGCCGACGCGGGGCTAATGATGCTGGCGGTTCCCGAGGCGCTCGCCGGCGGGGCGTTCTTCTTGTTCTTCTTCCCGAAACTGGTCGACGGCTGGGGATCGCCGCCCGTGGACTTCAGCGTCGCGGTCTGGGTCGGCTTCATCGCTTGCTTCGGCATGGCCACGGAGACTGGCATCATCATGCTCGTCTATCTGCGCGAGGCGATCGACAGGCGGGGCGGCCTGGAAGCGATTCGCTCGCTCGACGAACTGCGCGAAGCGGTGATCGAAGGGGCAGTGCACCGGTTGCGGCCCAAACTGCTGACCGAGGGCGTGGCGATCATCGCCATTTTTCCCATGGTCTTCGCGTCCGGGGTCGGCGGTGAAGTGCTGGCGCCGATGGCGCTGCCCGTGCTCGGCGGCCTTCTGATTTCCGACGAAGTCGTCGACTTGTTTCTGCCGGTGCGTTTCTTTTGGGTCCGCCGCGCGCGGTGGCTGAAGCTTCAGGCGCAAGGGAAATTGAAGCATCAACAAGGTACAGTGAGTTGATTTGGCACAGCCCGACCGACGGGCGGACTTGTCGGTCGGGCTGTGCCCGATGGTCTTCAACCCAATGGTTATGTACCCTTGAAAATCGCCGGTGGACCCGAGCGCCGCGATTGAATTACAATAGCGGGATGGCCGAGCCCAACGACATCGTCTTCGCGGCCGCCGCGTTCGCGGCCCGCGCCCATCGCCATCAGCTGCGCAAGGACCGCGAGACCCCGTACGTCAGCCACGTCTTCCGCGTCTGCCTGGTCGTTCGCCACGTCTTCGGTTTCGACGATCCGCGCATGCTCGCCGCGGCGCTCCTCCACGATACCATCGAAGATACCGCCACCGATCGCGACGATATCAGTGACGCCTTCGGGGCGGATGTGGCCCGCTGGGTGGCCGCGCTCACCAAGGATATGCGATTACCCGATGACGAACGCGAAGCGGCCTATGAGGCGGTGCTGGCCGCTAGCGAATGGCAAGTGAAGGCCTGCAAGCTCGCCGACATTTACGATAACTTGACGGATAGCGATCAGCTTTCACTCGCCGGCCGCAAGAATGCGGCGGCCCGCTCCGAACGCTACCTGGCGGCCCTTCGGCCGAACCTGCCCGAAGCCCTCCACGTTGCCTTTCAGTTAACGGAAGCCAAACTGACGGACGTTCGCGCGAGAATCCATTGAAACTCGCCCGAATGCGATGGAGCATCCGCTGCGTCGATGTCTTACCGTCCTCACGATTCTCACCTTCGGTCTCGGCATCGCGGCCGTGCAGTAGAAGACTCCTCAGCCGCTGCCGAAGGGATCGGACATCGAACAGGCCGAGAAGCTGATTCAGGAACTTTACAAGACGGACTTCGCCAAGAAGAAAGCATCCGACCGGTCAACTCCGGTCGCTCGCGCTCCCAGCTCGCCAGGCGACGATCATCCCTTCTTCGCGGCCTGGCGCGATGGCGAGCCGACGGGAAGCAACTTCGGCCGCGGCACGAGCGCGGCGCGAATGCCGCCGTGCCGCACCCACAGTTCGCGATAGTTGAACCGCAGGAACGCCAGCAACTCCGGACGCTTCTGATCCGCCAGATACGCCCGAGCCAGCGACTTCACGTGGGCCTCGTAGCGAGCCTTCGATCGCGAGTGCAGGGCACAGCGATCGTCCAGGCGGCGCAATCCGCCGTCGAACGCCGGGCTCATGTGGAAAAGTTCGTGGAAGATCGTGGACAACTTTTCGTCGAACGATTGATCGAGAAAGCGCGGCAAGCAAAACGCCAGGACGTAAAGCATTTCCACGCCGTCGACGAAGAATCGCTGCACCTGATATTCCCTGCGGCGATAGCGGCGGAGCAACCCGCCATCGGCGAAGCGGAGCGGCGTGATGCGAGCCTGCAAGCCAAACCGGTTCCTGTTGCGGGCCGGCGTGAAGGCGACCAAAACGCGCTCCGTGCGGACGTGCCGAAGAGCCGGGCAATGCAGGGCAATGTCTGCACAGAGCCGCGCCATGGCGGCGCCGAAATCGAGCGGAAACTGGCCGACGGTGCGAGTCGGAGCTTGCCGCCCTTCGGGGATTACCCAAGGGAGAGGGAGCGGTCGTTCCGCGGACCAACGCAACTCCAAGGGCAGCGCGGCACGCCCTCCGCCCGCCATGGGTAAGATCGGTTCGACCATGGGGGCCATTCTATCGCGAGAATGCCGTTGGCCCGTAGGGCGAAGGGCATAAAACAGTCATTCGCCGTTCATCCAATATCAATATGGGTGCATCATGCCTCTTCCCGGCCAATTGAATCCGCCGCAACGACTGCTCCTCGGCCCCGGCCCCAGCGACGCCCATCCGCGCGTCCTCTCCGCGATGGCCACGCCGCTCCTCGGCCACCTCGACCCGCACTTCCTCGAACTCATGACCGAAACCCAAGAGATGCTCCGCAGCGTTTACCAAACCAAGAACCCGCTGACCATTCCCATCTCCGCGACCGGTATGGCCGGCATGGAAACGTGCTTCGTCAATCTCGTGGAACCGGGCGACAAGGTCGTGCTCTGCGTGGCCGGCTACTTCGGCACGCGCATGGTGGATGTCGCCGGCCGCTGCGGCGCCAACCTCACCGTCATGAACGGCACCTGGGGCGAGCCGTTCGAAATAGATGCGATCCGCGACACGCTAAAGCAAGTCCGCCCGCGCGTGCTCGGCATCGTCCACGCGGAGACCTCCACCGGGTGTTTGCAGCCGATCGCCGAACTGGGCAAGTTGTGCCGCGAGTTCGATACGCTGCTCGTGACCGATACCGTGACCTCGCTCGGCTGCGTACCGGTGAAGCTGGATGAATGGGGCATCGACGCAGCCTTCAGTTGCTCGCAGAAGGGACTCAGTTGCCCACCGGGGCTGTCGCCCGTCAGCGTCGGCGAACGCGGCCTCGCCAAACTCAACGGCCGCAAGTCGAAGGTCCAAAGCTGGTATCTCGATCTCACCTCGATCCAGAGTTACTGGGGCGGCGAACGGGCTTATCACCACACCGCGCCGATCACCATGATTTACGCCATCCGCGAGGGATTGCGGCTCGTGCTGGAGGAAGGGCTGGAGGCCCGCTTTGCCCGGCACGTTCGCAACCACTTAGCTTTAAAGGCCGGCCTGACGGCTCTCGGTTTGAAGTACATCGCCAGGGAAGGGCACCAGTTGCCGCAGTTGAACGCCGTGCGAATCCCGGACGGCGTGGACGACGCGGCGGGACGCAAGCGGCTGCTCAGCGAATTCGGCATCGAGGTCGGCGGCGGTCTCGGCGACTTCAAGGGCAAGGCCTGGCGCATCGGCCTGATGGGCCACAACAGCCGGCCCAACTGCGTATTTACACTCCTCGCGGCGCTGGAGAAGGTGCTCCACGACGCCGGGGCCAAGGTGGAACCGGGCCGCGGCGTCGCCGCCGCCGAAAAGGCCTATGCTTGATTCCGTCATTGGTCATTAGTCATTAGTCATTGGTCATTTGATTCTGAGCCGATAACAAGACGACCCGGGCGAAGAACCAATGACCAGTGACGAATGACTGATAACGTGTTCCGTACAACATCGGTTGAGGCACTTTCTCCACGAGGCATTCCGCGATGAAAGAGATCAAGATCGGCAACACCGTCGAACAGTGCGTCGAGCGGTCGGACTATCCGCCGGACAAGGTGAAGCAGATTCTCGCCAACGAGACCGTCGCCGTACTCGGATACGGCGTGCAAGGGCGCGGGCAATCGCTCAACATGCGCGACAACGGCGTCAAGGTCATCGTCGGCCAGCGCAAGGGCGGCAAGGCCTACGACCTCTGCCTCGAAGACGGCTGGAAGCCGGGCGTTACGCTTTTCGATCCGGAGGAAGCCGCCGCCAAGGGCACTGTCGTGCAGTATCTGCTGTCGGACGCCGGGCAGAAGGACATGTGGGCGAAGATCAAGCCGCACCTGACCAAGGGCAAGGCGCTTTACTTTTCGCATGGCTTCGCCATCGTCTTCAACGATCAGACCGGCGTGATTCCGCCGAAGGACATCGACGTGATTCTCGTGGCCCCGAAGGGTTCCGGCACGACGGTGCGGCGGCTTTTCCTGGAAGGGCGCGGCATCAACAGCAGTTTCGCCATCCATCAAGATGCCACCGGCCGCGCCCGCGAACGCTGCCTCGCCCTCGGCGTGGCCATCGGCTCCGGCTACCTCTTCGAAACCACCTTCAAGAAGGAAGTCGTCTCGGATCTGACCGGCGAGCGCGGCGTCCTCATGGGCGCCATCTACGGCCTCTGGCTCGCCCAGTATGAAGTGCTCCGCGAGCACGGCCATTCCCCGAGCGAGGCTTTCAACGAAACCGTCGAGGAGGCCACGCAGAGCCTCTATCCGCTCATCGCCGAGAAGGGGATGGACTGGATGTACGCCAACTGCTCGACGACGGCGCAGCGCGGCGCCCTCGACTGGTTCGCGGCCTTCCGCGACGCTTCCAAGCCCGTGTTCGAGAAGTTGTACCACTCCGTGGAAACTGGCGAGGAAGCGCGGCGGACGCTGGATGCGAACGGCCGGTCGGATTACCGGGTGCAGTTGGAGAAGGAGTTAAAGGCGGTCGCCGAGAGCGAGATGTGGGTGGCCGGCGCCCAGGTCCGCGCGCTGCGCCCGGAACGCCAAGGCCAGTGATTAGCCGCGACCCAACGGGGAGCGCGCAAGCTTGCGCGCTCCCCGTTGGGTCGCGCCGATCGAGTCTGCATTGACAACACGATGTCACTCGCTGCGACAATGCACTGTCACTCGGCGGCGGCTCGGATCGCCGCGGCAACAGTGATATTCCCCCATCAGTTGTCGCGTTTTCCCCACGCGGAGTGACAATGCAAATACACATGAGATAATTATAACGATAATGGACATGGATTTAGTGATGTAATCGGTTTTTCCGGCCCCGAAAAAAAATTCCCAGATAAGTTCCGTCGCGGTGGATTCCCTAACTGCTTTGCCAGACGGGGGGTCCGGGCGGGGCAAAAACGCATCCCCGATTTGAGCCGTTTGGCACGTCGACCTGCATATTGACACCCCCCCACGCTCGCTTCTATTATGCCCCTCGACTGACTCGGACTGCCGCCGCCAAGCCACACCGTCTCCAGGCGGCAGCCGTGCCAATCGAATCGCCGGTCCGCACCACGTTCGTCGCTATCGTACTTAAAACGTTTGTTCGCTGAGCTTTGCGGCTGCGCCGCAGGAGTCCGCCGTGCCGTCCCCCGATCCCATTGCCGAGTTCCGGGCCGCCTGGTTGCCGAACGTCTCCGATCGCGGGCTGGATCGGTTGATCGATCTGTTGAGCAAGGCGAGCCCGCTCTTGATCCACGGTGCGTTCACGCGGGCCGTGCCGATGGGTTGCCTGGCCTCGCATATTGCCTGGAACCACGAGCGGACCGCTCACTTGCACAACGAGGCCGGCGTCATGTGGCTGTGCCGGGTGGCGAAGCTGAACCCCGCGACTTCTTCCCTCGTGCTGGCCTGGGATCGATCCGGCACCGGCGACTTCGAGCTTCGCAACGCCTTGCTCGCTGCTTGCCACGACGAGAAGAGCCTTCGCGAAGAGCAATTCGAACACGAACTCGAAGAAGTTTACTGCTGATGCTCGCGCGCGTTCTCGAGCCCGAGGTCATGGATTCGGCCGAGGAAGCGCGCGATTACGACTCGATGGACCATGCGGCGGTGAACGAAGCGTTCGCCGCCGCATTTCTTTCCATCTGGAACGGCCGCAATCCGATCCTCGATGTCGGCACGGGCACGGCGCAAATCCCCATCGCCATCGCGCGGAAGTCGCCCGCTCCGCAAATCGTTGCTATCGATCTCGCCGAGCAGATGCTCGCCCTGGCCCGGGTCAACGTGACTGTGGCGGGGTTCGATAGCCGCATCCGCATCGAGAAGGCGGACGCCAAGCGATTTCACTTTCCGGACGCGAGTTTCGGCGCGGTCATTTCCAACAGCATCATCCATCACATCCCGGAGCCGTCGCGCTGTTTCGCCGAGATGCATCGCGTTTGCGTCCCCGGCGGCCTACTCTTCGTCCGCGATTTGCTGCGCCCCAGCGATACGACCGCACTGGCGCATCTCGTGAATACACATGCCGGCGGCGCGAACGACCACCAGCGGCAGATGTTCGCCGACTCGTTGCATGCCGCGTTGACCCTGGATGAAGTGCGCGAACTGGTGGGTCGGTTGGGTTACGACCCGGCCACGGTTGCGCAAACATCCGATCGCCACTGGACATGGTCGGCTTCGCGCTCCCCTTCGGGTCGCGGCTAATCTTCGCGCTCCCCTTCGGGTCGCGGCAATCCCATAGAATATCCATTCCCCATCGGAGGCTTCCATGCGCTCGCCGCTCTTGGTTCTTGCCGCACTCGTCGGCCTTCTCCCTCTGGCGGCGGCCGAGGATGAACCGCAAATCGTGCCGCTCTGGAAAGACGGGCCCCCGGGGTTCGCCGACCAGAAGGACAAGCGGGAAGTGCGCGATCGCGTCAACAAGCAGACCGGCGAGTTCCGCACTACGAACATTCACAATCCGTATATGACGGTGTTCTTGCCCCCCGCGGACAAAGCGACCGGCGCGGCAGTGGTGATCGCGCCGGGTGGCGGCCATCGCGAACTGTGGGTGAAGCACGAAGGGGAGAACGTGGCCCAGTGGCTGAGCGAGCGCGGCGTGGCGGCATTCGTGCTCCGCTACCGGCTGGCGCGCGAGAAAGGTTCGCCGTACAAATTGGATGTGGCGCCGCGTGAGGACGGCCAGCGGGCGATGCGGTTCGTTCGCAGCAAGGCCAAGGAATGGCGCATCGACCCGGCCCGCGTCGGCATGATGGGCTTCTCGGCCGGGGGCGAACTGACTTCCCTCGTCTGCCGCAATCCGAACAAGGGCGATCCCGCCAGCAGCGATCCGGTCGAGCGCGAGAGCGCCATTCCGAACTTCAACGCACTCGTTTACTCCGGCCCGCTCGGGATCATTAACCAGACGATTACCAAGGAGAACGCGCCGCCGACGTTCATCGTGGTTGGCGACGACGACGGCGCCGAGCGCTGGCTGGTGCAGCATCACCAGGACTTGAAGAAGGCCGGCGTATCGTCCGAGTTGCACGTTTACGCCAAGACGCCCCACGCATTCGGTTTCCGACCCAACAAGCCCGCCGGCAAACCGGTCGATACCTGGCCGCAGCGCTTCCTGGAGTTCCTCGCCATTGAGGGATTTCTCAGCCGCTGATAGCGGGAGGGAATCAATGCAGCGGTGGATCGCGGTTGCAGCCGGGCTGCTCGCGGTGTTCGTCCTGCTCGGCTTCGTCATCACCTGGGTGCCGAAGCAGCGGTCGCGGGCCGAGCAGGAAGCGTGCAAGAACAACTTGAAGGTGCTGAGCCTGTTCGCTGCCCACCATTCGCAGCCGAAGCGCGGGCGGGAAGTGGAGTTGCCGCGCGAGATTCCATCCGGAACCATCGTGCTCGCAGGCGTACCGGCGGACGAGCGTCTGAGCTGGGTCGTCGCAACGCTGCCGGGGTTCAATCAGGCTCAGCAAGACACCATGGCGGTCGCCGCGGCGATTGACGTGAAGTTGCCGTGGTCTGCCGCGATCAACCAAAAAGCCGCACGGATCAAACTGCTGGGAGTCATTTGCCCCGGCCGTCCGGCGTTCGTGGAAGCCGATGTGCCCGCGCCGACGCAATACGTCGGCATCGCCGGCCTCGGGGTCGACGCCGCGACGCTCCAGTTTTTACCTCCCGGCTCCGCCGATCCCAACGCCGGCTGCTTCCATTACGATTCGCCAACACCGTTCTCGGCCATCACGGACGGCCTGAGTCAGACGCTTCTCTTCGGCGAACGTTCCGACGACCTCGGCCCGTGGCTGCGCGGCGGTCCGGCGACGCTCCGCGGCCTCGACAACCGGCCCGGGGCCAGACCGCTCATCGGCGATGGCGGCCAGTTCGGCGGCAATCATCCGTTCTCCGCCAACTGGGCCTTCGCCGACGGTTCAGTCCGGGCGATCACGCCGCAAATCGAACCCAGGATTCTGTACGAAATGGCCACCATCGCGGGGAAGGGCGATGCGGCTCTTCCCGATGAGTAGGCGGGGCGTTATTCGACGTAAAGCCTCTTCACTTTGCGGGCGATCAGGCGATTGGTCAGGCGCGGGAAGAACTTGTTGAAGCGCAGCAGTCGTCGGGCTTCCTTCCCCAGCACGGTTTCCGTCCGATTGCGAGCGATCGCCTCGACGATGCCGGCCGCCACATCCATCGGCGTCATCCCCTTCTCGAAGCGCAGATCGGCCTTGCCGTCCGTGCGAATCCAGTTGTCGCGGAAGCCGCTGTCGGTCATACCCGGCACGATAGTGAGCACATCGACATCGAAGCGAGCGAATTCGCCGCGCCACGCTTCGGACATGCCGAGCAGGGCGAACTTGCTCGCGGAATACTCGGGCCACGCCGGCATCCCCTTGCGGCCGCACATCGACGCCACATTGACCACGCATGGTTCCACGCCGTTAGCCAGATGCGGCAGCGCCAGCCGCGTCAGTTCGATGGGTGAGAAGAAGTTGACCTCCATGACCTGGCGAACGATTTCTTCCGAGGAAGTCGCGAAGTGCCCCCAGCTGCCGATGCCGGCGTTGTTCACCAAGATGTCGAGACCGCCCAATTCGGCAATGGCGTTTTCAACGAGTCGTCGGCGTTCGTCCGCGCTTGTGATGTCCGTGGGAATGGCGACGGCGCCGGGCGTGATCGTGGCGAGCGCTTGCAGCTTCTCGACGTTGCGGGCGGCCAGGGCAACCCGAGCGCCGGCCTGCGCCAGCGCGGCCGCGGTCGCCCGGCCGATGCCGCCCGTCGCGCCGGTCAGGATCGCGCGCTTGCCTCGAAGATCGCGGTTCATGCCGATCAGTTTATCCCATGCAAGAGGTTCGCCGAAGTTGGCCAAGCCGGGAGAATGGGGAATTTCCGACGATTGGCCGGAATAAGCGGACCGGGCCGCCACGGAAGAGAATTGGGGCCAGGGCGACACGGAACACAAGCCGCAAAAAAGCACAAAACCCACAAATCAAGGCATGAATTGAAGAGTATCGGTTTTTGCGTCTTTTGCGCCTTCTTGCGGCCGATCCGAGTGAAGCGCGAGGTGCTCAGACTTGTTTTCGCGGCCTGGATCGGGTACTTACCCATCCCAATGTTCGGATGATGGCGGGGGGTGCGCGATGGCGCTCTTGAAGGTGAGCGGGCTAGTCAAGTATTTCGGCAGCCGTCAGGTCGTCAAGGGGGTTTCGTTCGAAGTGAACCCCGGCGAGGTGGTCGGGTTGCTCGGGCCAAACGGCGCCGGCAAGACGACCAGCTTCCGCATGGCCACCGGCCAAATCACGCCGAACGACGGCACCGTCATCTTCAACGATGAGGACGTGACCGGCTTGCCGATGTATCAACGGGCCCGTCGCGGCATGGGCTATTTGTCGCAGGAACCAAGCGTCTTTCGCAAGCTCTCCGTCGAGAAGAACCTGCTAGCGATTCTGGAGGCGTTGCCGCGCAGCCGCAGTCTGGGCCGCCGCCTCAGTTCGAAAGAACGCTGGCAACGCACCAACGAGGCCCTGAAACGTTTCGAACTCGAACACGTGCGGAAGAACCCCGCCAGCCGCTGTTCCGGCGGCGAGAAGCGGCGCCTCGAAATCGCCCGCTGCCTCGTCTGCGAACCGCTGCTCATTCT
>DATNBQ010000565.1:0-5934 GCA_035571955.1 Urbifossiella sp.
GGCGCACTTATCGACCATGACTCTGCACTTTGGGAAGTCGCGGCCGCCGCGGCGCAGCGCCGCCCAATACGACGCCAAGCTGAGGAAGATGACGGCGGCCGACTTCGAGGTGGAAGCACGTTATTGCGATCGATTCTGCAAGGAAGCCATTGCGGTGGCGGAACTTCCCTTCGAGAAGCAAAGCGGTCAGCATTTCCGCCTCGAGCAACTTCAGCGGAGTAGTTTCCTCCTGCCCGCCGTTTGGGGCGTCCATCCGCGAATTGGGATAGACATCACGCGCGGGCACGCGATGATCGGTGCCGCCTTGTGCGTGGCCGCGGTGCGCCGATGGATTCTCGGCAACGCCGACAAGCCGCCCGATCTGGACACGGCGCTGGCTGCCGCCGGAATAGAAGTGCCGCTGCTCGATCCTTTCTCGGAGAAGCCCTACCAGCTTTCTTTCCACGAAGACCAAATCGAGATTCACTGGGAGGATGCGGAACCCTATGTTGCGGGGACTCTCACAACCTGAGCAACGGTCGATGCACAGCGCCGTTGGCGATCGCTTCCGGTTTGCGCGGAGCCGTTTTCCTTGACTATGGAGTCGCGAAGGCGGCGAGCACGCTTCTATTCCAGGCCGAAGCCAGGCGCGGCCGACCGGTCTCCACGGTTCGAATCTTCTCCGCGTATGGGCCGCACTTCCACTGACCCTCACTTCGCGCTTGATCCGCCGCGAACGGGTCAGCGACGGCGCGATTCGCGCGGCGATCCATTTCGCGCGACGCGCCAACCTGCGAGCGGCAAGTATATCAATGACAGGAGAAGTCGCGATGACCGGAACGCGGCCGGCGGAGATACTCCGGCAGCTTGCCCCCGACACCACCCCCGACGCCGAACTCATCGAGCGATTCCTTCGCCGCGATGAGAACGCGTTCGCGGTATTGGTGCGCCGCCACGGCGCGATGATTCTCTCCACCTGCCGGCGCATCACCCAGCATGCGCAGGATGCCGAGGATGCCTTCCAGGTCGTGTTTCTGCTTCTGGCGAAGAAGGCATCCGCGATTCGCGAACCGCACTTAATCGGCAACTGGCTCTATGGCGCAGCAGTGCGTGTGGCCCGCCAGGCTCGCCGTGCAGCGAATCGGCGCCGCGCCCGCGAGATTCAGGCCGGGGATGTGCCGGAGCCGTTCCGGTTGCCGTGCGAACCGGTCGTGGAGTATGGTCGCGTCGTGCACGAGGAACTGGCGAAACTGCCGGCGCATTATCGCGAAGCGATCGTCCTGTGCGAGTTGCAGGGTGTGTCGCGGGCGAAAGCGGCCCGTGCGCTCGGCATTCCGGAAGGAACGCTATCGAGCCGTCTGGCGGGCGGCCGCAAGAAGCTGGCCGGACGACTCTCTCGCCGCGGCATCGCGCTCACCGCGGCCGCGGTTCCAAACGCGCTCGCGGAGGGAGCCGCGATCCCCGATTCGCTGGTAACGAAGACCTGCGGTCTGGTCGCGGGTTGGCAAGCCGGGGCGAGGGTTCCAGTTCATCTGTCTCGGCTTCTTCAAGGAGGATTGGCCATGCGAAAGATGATGCTGCTGGGGGCGATGAGCCTGGCCGCGGCGACAATTGGCGTGGTGTACGCGGCCACGTCATCCGATGCGCCGAACCCGATCACGCCGCCGCCGCAGCGCTCCGAGCGACCGACGGAGAAGTCGGTGCCGACGGTCGCCGCGGCTGAGCAACCCAAGAAGGAAGCGGTCGCCACGAGTTTCGGAACTCCGCGCCTCCAACGTGCCTTCGATGTTGATCTCGCCGCTGCCTGGAATGTCCTTTGGAGCCCGGATGGCAAGCAACTCGCCATCGAAGGGTCCGCGACTGGCAAAGACTGGCAAAACTCAGTCGTGATCTATCCGGTGGAGAATCGCCCTGCGATCGACTACTCCTTCCCGCTGGAGCCGAGAATGCGCCTCGTCGGCTTTACGCCCGACGGCAGTCAGTTCATCAGGGAGCTTCACGAATTCGATCTCGTCAGCGGTCGGCACGAACTCAGCTATCGCGCCAACCAGGTTCTGGGCGATACACTCCGGGCCGTGATGCTGGATTCGGAACGGACCGTCGGCCATTCGTTCGCCCCGGATGGAAAAACCTACCGGACCGTGGCCCGCGAAGTGCGCCCAGGCCCGAAGGTACCCGTTGCCGGTGAACGATATCACGAAATCGACACCAAAATCTGGGTGCGCGAGGTCAGCACCACGACCGGCCGGACGCTTCGAACGCTTCTCAACCTCCAGGGCGAGTTCACTTCCTACATGCTGTCTGGCGACGGAAAGAAGTTGGTCGTCGGGGAGAAGGATGGCATCGCGATCCACGATCTTTCGACCCACAACAAGAAATTCACACCGATCGCGGCTTCGCCGCCGTTGCCTCGCCAAGGACCAATGCCATTCGGTCCCGAGCTAACTCCTCCTCCCAACGCCTTCGGAGAGGAACTTCAGCCTGCGCTGAAGATGCCGGCGCGCCCGATCAACGTCGCGATCTCACCGAACGGCAAGGTGGTTTTCGCCTTTCGCGACGAGGATTCCCCCGTGCTCGTGGATGGCGAAACCGGGAAGCTGCTTTCCAAACTGGAAGATGCGGGTCGCATCTCCTCCACTTTCGACATCGGCGCGGGCAACTTTTCGGCCGAGAGCCGGCTCATCGCCGTTGTCGGTTTTCGATGGAATAAAGACGTAGCTACGCACACGAGTACACAAGAGCATTTCCTGAATGTGTGGGACTGCCGCACCGGGAAATTGTTGAAGTCATGGCCGACGCTGGTTTCCGTTGCATTCCACCCGACCAAACCGATCCTGGCCATTCTCGAACCGAATGACAAGAAAACTCGCGTCGGCCTGTGGGACTTCTCCGCCGAGATGTCCGAAGCGGCTCAGGCGGGCAAGAAGGCTGCGACACCTGAAGAATTGGTTGCACTGATGGAGGCGGCTCAAAAGACTGACGACCCGAGGGCAGGGCTCCCCCTCCTCGGCGGCCCTCACCGGGCACTGAACGTACAGGCCGTGGAGACGCTGGAGGCCGCGAAGGCTTTCGAGAAGGCCCTCGACGATAAGTTCGGTAAAGATCCCAGTGGCCGCCCGTTATTCCCTTCCGAATTCGAGCCGGTCAAACGGATTGAGTTGAAAGGGAAAAAGGATCTCGGCGGAGGTAAGGTCGAGTTGACGTTGTGGACCGTGCGCGACGCGGTGCTCGAGACGCGCGAGGTGGCGATTCGGGAGAATGGCGGTTGGGCTTTTCTCGCGCCGGTGCCGTTCACGCATTCGACGGCGATGGAGGAGATTCGCACGGTGGACGGCCGGGAGGTGAAAGTCCAGGTCATGTCCCCGCACAAGGAATTGACTCCGGACGAGTTAGCGGCAGCACGGTCGGCCGTCCCGCGGGCCCGAATCCTGCTCGAACGCGGGGCCAAGGATGTCGCTGCCGGCAAACACGCCACCCGAAAGGCTGCCGTAACAGCGGTTGAGACAGAAGTCGCTGCGGCATTCGAGCCGGGGCAAGGCAAGAGTGCCGGCAAAACGAACCGGAAGTAGCCGGATAGCGCGCGGCGCGGCCTCTCAGGTGACTCCGACAGCACATCCGGAGCCTTCAAAGTCTGGTAACTCCGAACGGCCGCCTCACGGATTACCTGGGTGGAGGCGCCTCTACCATTCTCGAAGTCGGAGAATGTCGGGCACAGCCCGATCTACAAAATCCGCCCGTATGTCGGGCTGTGCCCGAATCTCACTTGCTAGTCCCAGTTTGAGCCGGCTACAAAAATAAACCGAGACACTGCCCTTTGACCCAGCTTACTCGGTTGACGCGCGTTCGCGGGAAGTTACGCTCCATGCGGCCATCCGCAGGGTCGGCTTACTCGCGGCCCATGCGGCGCAGCCAGCGGTAGTGCGAGACGACGCCGGCCCAGAACGTCGGGTGCGACGAGAAGCGCACGCCGAAGTCCTTGCAGACGCCCTCGACGATCGGCGACAGGGCCGGATAGTGTACGTGGCAAACGTGCGGCATGAGGTGGTGTTCGATCTGGAAGTTCAAGCCGCCGAGCAGGAACGTCAGGACGCGGCTGGTGCGGGCGAAGTCCGCCGTGGTCTGCACTTGATGGATCGCCCAGCAATGCTCCATCCGCATGCCATCCACCGGCGACGGAAAGTCCGCTTCGCCCACGCAGTGGGCCAGTTGGAACACCACGCTCAAGAGTACGCCCATCACGGCCGTAGCGAGCAGGTAGAAGCCGAGCACCAGCCACCATTCGTGGAAGAAGAGCGGCAGCACGATGAGCCAGCCGATGGAGAAGGCTTTGCCGAAGATGAAGAAGAAGAGGTCCCAGCCGCGCGGGCGAGCGATCGGATGCGGGCCGATCTTGCCGGTCGCCACGTCCTTGAAATCGCCCCACAGGTGCCAGCGGGCCGCCATCACGCCGTAGAGAACCCACAAATACAAGTGCTGCCAGCGATGGAACCAGCGCCGTTTCTGTTGCGGGCAGAGCCGCATCACGGCCCCGAGTTCGATGTCCGTATCCTGGCCGGGGATGTTCGAATACGTGTGGTGAAGGACCGCATGCTTCCAGTACCAGAGGTAGGAACTGGCGCCGATGAAATCGAGCGACAGGGCGGCGAGCTTGTTCATCCACGGCAAGTTGGAATAGGCCTTGTGCCCGCCATCGTGCTGGACGCAGAAGGCGGAAGCGGCCATGGCGGCAGCCAGGCTCACGGCGAGCGGCAATGCCGCCCACAGGCTCGTCGCGAAGAACACCAGCCCGATGTAACTGGCGATCATCCAGCCGAAGACGACGAAGGTCTTGAAGTAGATCCGCCAGCCCCCGCGTTCCGATTGGCCAGTTGTCTGGAAGTAATCGTGGACGCGGCGGCGCAACTCGGCCTGGAAACCGCTCGTGTCTGTCGGGAATTTGGCGCGGGGGTACGGAGTCGGCGTCGGGGAAGTATCGGGCAAGGGTGGAGACAGCGTCAATGCGGGCAAGAGAGAGTCCTCGGAAGCGAGTTCCGGTGGATGAAGTGGGCGGAAAATAGGGAACCCGGTTTAAGATACGAACTGCCGCGGCCAGGGGCACGCCCCCGAAACCATAGAACGGGGACGAATTCTGCGCGGAATCTCGCCGCGATCGGCGCCGCCGGAGCAATCCCCGCCGTCTCCCCAGGTTAACCGGACGACCAGTCTCGATCTTGGTGGCACAGGCATTCCTGCCTGTGCGAGCTTTTAACCGGAAAGAATGCCTGTGCCGCCAAATTGCCGCCCGCCTATCATGTCCGGATGCCGCTCGTCGAACTGGCGCCTCTTGCCGGCGATCCCGGGATTCCTCCGGATGTGCGCCGCTTCCTTCGCGAAGCGGACGAGCGCATCGACGATTTCCAGGTCTGGAGCCGGGTGCCGGCATTCGTGCCGTGCGATTTCGAAGGGGCCTACCGCGTGTTGCGGGCGCTCGCCGACGGCAACCTCACGCGCGGCATGCGCTTTTGCGAATGGGGGAGCGGCTTCGGCGTGGCGGCCTGTCTCGCGGCCATGGCCGGCTTCGATTCCTGCGGCATCGAGATCGACGGCGAACTGGTGACGCATGCCCGACAACTCGCCGACGATTTCGAGATCGACGTCGAGTTCGTCCGCGGCAGCTTCATTCCCCCAGGCGCGGAAGAGCGCATCGACCGCGCCGGCCAGTATGCCTGGTTCACCACCGAGGCCGATTCCGCCTATGAGGAACTCGACCTCGACCCGGACGATATGGATGTGATCTTTGCTTATCCCTGGCCCGACGAAGAGTTCGTAACGACCGATCTCTTTCTCCGCTATGGGGGAACGAAGGCCGTGCTCGTGACCTATCACGGCGGCGACGACTTCCGCATTCGGCGGAAATCGAACCAACCGAGGAGATGCCGATGACCGCGAACGACGCCATCCAGAATTCCCTGACCA
>DATNBQ010000566.1:0-6358 GCA_035571955.1 Urbifossiella sp.
CTGGTCGCCGGTCCCTTCGCCGATGCCGATTTATTCGCGGTAAACGCGCGCCGTCAGCTCCGCGTCCTTCACCGCGGCCCGCATGTCGGTCACTTCCTTCTTGGCGTCAACAACGGTCTTGTCCTTCGCTTCTTGATCCGAGTACAGCACGTATACGAAAACGCCGAGCCCGATTGTGGTGAGGACGAAGAAGACCAGGGCGACGATTACCGGAAGGCTCGTCTCTTTGGGTTGACGGGGGGTCTTGGCCATTGGCATACCTCATTCGTGCCACGGAAACCGAAGTGGCGGATGTGGGGGGCGTTTGGCGTTACTCTTCTATGAGCATAAAGGCCGTGCCCAGCCTGTCAACGGCTCTCGGTGTTAAAGGCTCGCGGGAGAAGGCCAGGGGCACGGCAGCGCGGACCCATCCTGGCGACTCCTCTTCCTCGCGACCGGCGCCTTCGCCCCAGACGGCAAAGTTTTCCACTTCGCCCCGGCACAACGTTTCCTTCCGTGGTATACATACATGGGGCCGCCGCTTCTCCCTCCCAAGACTCGTCTCGAAGCACGGTTCATCGCCCGGCCCGCCTTGCCGCGAGGTGCCCGACCGGTGCTGAACGTAACCCGTTTCAAGTGCTCGGTTCTCGTCGTGGACGATGACCCCGGCGTGCTCGCGCTGCTCTTGGCACAGCTCGCCGCCGAGTTCGAAGTCGTTACCGCCAGCACCGCCGAACAGGCACGCACCGTCCTCGCCCAGCGCACCATCGATCTCATTCTTTGCGACCTGCACCTGCCCGATGAATCCGGCTTAAAACTGCTCGACAGCATGCGCCGGACCACGCCGCGCACCGCTCGCGTGCTCCTTTCCGGCACCGCCCGCCTCGAAGATGCCGTCGATGCCATCAACCATGCCCAGGTGCACCGGCTGGTGCTCAAACCGTGGCGCGTCGAAGACTTGCTGCAATCGCTGCGGGCCATCGGCAGTGCGATTCTCCTGGAACGCAGCCACGAACAGCTGCTCGATGAACTGCGCAATTTGAACGCGGACCTGGAGCAGCGGGTCGCCCGGCGGACGCACGAACTCGAGGACGCCCTGGCCCAGGTGAAGGCGCAGACGCGGATTCTGGAGCAGATGGCACTCACGGACACTCTGACGAATGTGCCGAATCGGCGGGCCGTCGAATCCGTCGCCCGCAACGAACTGCTCCGCCGCATCCGCATTCCCAGTTCCATTGCCCTCGGCATGATCGACGTCGATTTCTTCAAGGACATCAACACGGCCCACAAGCTCTCCGGCGGCGACCATGTCTTGTCGTGGCTGGCGCGGGCCCTGGGCGAAACGGTGCGCGGTTCGGATTCCTTCGGCCGCTGGGGCGGCGAAGAGTTCATGGTCGTGGCCCCGAGCACCGATGCCGAGGGGGCCGCGGTCCTCGGCGAACGGTTGCGGGCCCACGTCGAGGCCAGCCAGACTTTTTACAACAACCAGCCGATCGGCATCACGGTGAGCATCGGCTTCGCGGTGGCCGAGGCCGGCGTCTCGGCGGCTTACGATCAACTCTTCAAGGAAGCCGCCGCGGCGCTCAAGGAAGCGAAGGACGGCGGCCGCAACCGCTGCGTCGTCCGCTGCCTCAACGCCGTCCCCATCGGATGAGATTTGGTGGCACAGGCATTCTTGCCTGTGCTCTTCGCCGGCACAGGCAAGAATGCCTGGCCACCAAGAAATGATCCTCACTTCTCGGCGACGAGTTGCTTCACTTTCGCTTCCAGCCGCTTCATGCTTTCCGCGAAGCCGTCGTCGCCGTCCGCAAAGTTCGGGTTGCGCATGCCGTCGTAAATCCCGCGGATAGTGCCGTGTTTATCGACGACGGCCAATCGCGTGCTGTGCGATTGCAAGGCGTCGAGCTGGCTCAAGCCCGAGCCGGGAGCGTCGCCGGCACTCTGCTTGAACCGCTCCTGAAGCAAACTGCGAATGGTCTTTTCGTCGCCGGTGAGGAAGTACCAGCGCTTGGCGTCGGCCTGGTAGCGGTCGGCGTACTTCTTCAGTTCGCCGGGAGTGTCGTGCTCCGCGTCCACCGTGAAGGTGACGAACATGACGTTCGGGTCGGTGAGCTTCGATTGCAGTTCGCGCACCGTGGCCGTTACCGCCGGGCAGTTTCCCATGCAGCGCGTGAACACGAACGATGCGATCCACGCCTTCCCCGCCAGGTCTTTCTCGGTAACGGTGCGGCCGTCGCGTTCGGTGAGCGAAAACGAACCGACGGGATAATTGAGATCGTCGAGCGGATGATCGCGCGACGGCTCGACTCGGCCGGTGGGCGAACCGCAACCGGCGAGAGCAATTGCAACAATCAGCGGCAACATCGATTTCACAGCGTTACTGCGTTGCGAGAAGAGAGAAGGCGAATGTTGGCTCATGATGGTGAGGAAATCAATGAGTATAGAGCCAACCAAGCCCTCGCCTCTCCCCGTTGGGGAGAGGCCGCCATCTCGCGCAAGCGAGATGGCGGGTGAGGGGTCTTGCAATGCGAATTCAGCCCCTCACCCGGTTTGCTCGCTACGCTCGCAAACCACCCTCTCCCCAGCGGGGAGAGGGTAAGAAGGGGATTGGCTGCAACCGATCTGCACACGTTCGCATCTCCACCGGAGCAAACCGCTATCATTTCACTCGGGTGTATGTCCGAGGGTTCTTCGACCCTTCGAGGGCGTAAATCAGTTCGGTGTCCGTCAATTTCAAAATGGTGGACTCATCTTTGATCTCGTCTTTGCCTTCATCGAGAATAATTGTCAGTTTATTCCCTTCGATTTTGTACTTTCCCTTGAGGGCATCCTCTTTCTTCGACACTGGACCAATGATTACCTTGCCGTCCTTCATGAATTCCATGACCTCCTCTTCACCCTTCGGTGCATTTTTGCGTTCCCACTTGCCGACGAGTTTCTCGCTCGGCGACAGAGGCTGCTTCGATTCGACGCTCGGCCTTCCAGACGCTCCTGGTAATTCCGGCTTCGTAGGCGTGGGGCTTGGCGAGGGAGAACTCGGAGCGGTTGGGCCGCCCTTGCCGCCACAGCCCATCGAGTTGCCAATCAGAACCGCCGTGAACATCGTTACGAGTACCTGGCGCATAGGAGTCTCCAGTTGGGTAAAGCCACGACCAGTAGGGAACTGATTCGGCCGAGGGACGATCGACTTCACCGGAACAGGAAGCCATCGGCGAGCAAGAGGCCGAGGGCGCCAGGCAAGTAAAGAAGCGAGGCCCGGAGTACGCGCCGCGCTTGCCGGTCGGTGCGGGCGCGATCGAAGCGGACGGCTTCACGCAAGAAAAGCAGCCCGAGCAGCGCACAGCCAATGGCCGCGAACGGCCCGGCCACGTGCAACCCCACTGCCAGAATGCCCACTGGAATTAACGCGGAGCAAGTGATCACCATCACGAGAGCGGTCCGACTGCCGCTCGGGTCGGCGATCGGCAACATTCGCAGGCCGCCGCGGGCGTAGTCGTCGCGGTACATCCAGGCGATGGCCAGGAAGTGCGGCAACTGCCAGATGAAGATGATCAGGAAGAGGCCGAACGCCGCGGGAAGGCCGTCCCAGCCGCGGGCCGCGCACCAACCGATCACCGGCGGCAGCGCCCCCGGCACCGCCCCGACCACTGTGTTCCAGACCGTAGCGGTTTTCATCGGCGTGTAGATCAGTACGTAACTGACGAACGTGGCCGCGGCAATGATCGCAGCGGGATATGGGGCGACGATCAGCAGGTAGAGCAGGCCGGCGACGCCGAGGCCGAGGCCGAAGATCAACGCTTCAAAGGGGTAGATGCGGCCGGCCGGAAGCGGGCGGTTCCGCGTCCGGAACATGCGGGCATCGATCCGCCGTTCGAGCCACTGGTTCAGTGCGCTGCCGCCGGCGGCGACGAGCCCGGCCCCGAAGAGAATGTGCACGAGCAAGGCGAACTTCGCGGCCGGCCCCGCCCCGAGCACATAGCCCACCGCCACCGTGAAGAGCGCCATCACGGCAATCTTCGGCTTGGTTAGTTCGAAGTAATCGGCGAACCGCGACGGCGCCGCGACCGCTGGCGCATGGCGAGTTCGCATTAGCCCCGCGAAGCGATCCAGCGGCGCCACCTCCGGTTCCATCGCGGCCACGGTCTTCATCATCGCAACCTCTTTCACTGAGCCGCGACCGTGAGGAAGCGGCATCAAGTTTTCGTCGCTCCCTTACGGTCGCGGCTCGGTTGGCAAAGCCAATGCCAAGGCGGGTTCGGGAGCGAACTGGCGATCCCAGATAACGTCGCGGTCGCTCGGATTGTCGCGGGCGATCATCGGGCGCTGGCGAATGCGAATGAACAGCACGAGAGCGGCCGCGAGCACGCCAGTGCCGACGAGCGTGTGGGCCGTCCGCATCTCGGCTTGTCTCGCGGTGACCGGCGCGGCCTCGGCCAGGTAAGAACTTGCCGGCCTTCCACCGCGCGCTTCTTCGCCGAACTTGCCCATCCACGCTTCGACGCCGAGCGCCACTTGCAAGGCGATCAGCACGCCGAGCATCCGCCCGGCGACGGCGATCCGCGGCCGTGCCATGGGAAGCGAGAACCCAGTTCGCAGGAGCCACACGGTCAGGGCGACCGCCAGGAAAGCCGTGAGCAGGTGCAGTCGCTGGTTGATGGCGTTCGGCGTATGCCGGACCATCGCCCCCCAGATCAGTTGTACGAACAGCAGGGCTACTAGCGTGAGCGATTGCCGACTCAACAGCCGCGATCGTTCGGGCAAGTCAGTGGCGACAGGCGTTCCGGTGAGCACGGCCAGCGACACCAGCAGGCAAAAGACGACCTGGGCAAAGACGCCGTGGATTGGGGCCAGCTCCGGGCCGAACAACGCATCGAGGCGAACGCGGAAGCCGCCGAGCAACCCCTGTATCATCACGGCGACGAGGGCCCCGACGCCCAGCAACCGAAGGGCGCGGCCGCGCGAATCGGACAGTGCCAGGCCGAGGATCCCCACGAGCGCGAGCCCCATCGCCGCCAGCGGTACAAGGGGAATGTGCACCGGCACGGACGGGTCGCGCTGGGCGATCAGTTCGCGGTGGAACTGACCGTAAACCGCCAACAGAGCGACGAGCAACAGCAGCCCGAAACGGCGCACGAACTTGATCGGCTCGGTATTCCACAGGCCGAGAGCGAGAATCGCGACGAAGCCGCCGACCAGCCAGCCGGCGATGCGATGCGAATGCTCGATGAGGTAGCCGCGGTTCGGTTCCTGCCAGCCGACGACGAACAGATACCACGGTTCGGTGGGCCAAATCGGGTCGGCCATCCCGGCGCGGAAACTGGTGACGAACTGCCCGAGTACGAGCAGCGCCAAGGTCACCAGCACCGTGACAATGGCCCACAGATGCAGCCACAGCGGCACGGGTCGAACGGTTTTATTCAGTTCAGTCATTATCGCAATGTCGTGCAGTTCGCTCGAGGCTTGAATACTTGCCGCTATGGATACACCTGCTTCCGCACGTCGTCGGGCAGTTCGCGCGGATACGGCAGCGCCCGGACGAACCACACCAGGTCCCACACCTGGGCATCCGTCAGCGTTGGGTGCGCCGGCATGCCGACCGGTTGGATGCCGCCGCGGATGCGGTGGAACAGGTCTTCCGACCGATTGCCGCCCTTGAAGCTGCCTGTGGTCAAGTCGGCGGGGCGAACGACCGTTCCCCACACGTCGTAGCGGAACGAGTTCTTGCGGCCGAAATCCTCGTGGCAAGTCGCGCAATCCGTGATGCCCTTGGCCATGAACAGTTCGAACCCGCGGCGAACCTTCGCCAGATGCTCCGGCGATTGCCGTGTTTCATCGTCCGGAACGTCCGGCGCCGCGACCTCGGGAACCGACTCGGCCCGCGTCCAGTCCATCATCAATCGATCCAAGCGATCGCGGGCGAATGCCTTGATGTCGGCATCGTCCTCATCCTCCGCGCTCGCCAGCAGTTGAAACTCCAGTTGCCCGCGGATGCTCAGGTAAGTCACGAACGCGGCCAGCACGCCGCGCTCTTCTTCGGATCGACTGGTAAAGGCCGGCATGCCGGCGCCTTTGAGGCCTTCGCGGATCGTTCGAGCCAGATCGCTCTGCTTCGGCTTGCCGCCGTCGCCAGTGGAGACGAACTTGAACGCTCCGCGGCGGAAGTCGCGCGGGTGCGGGTAAATCCACTGACCCGTCGGGCCGCGGCCGTCCCCCGAAAGCCCGTGGCACTGCAAACAGAGCCGGCGGAACAAACGGCTTCCTTCCGCCAATCGATCCGCGGTTAACCCGAGGCGTTCGGCCGCTTCATGCGGAACGACGGGCGACGCGGGCGAACCGAATGATTCGAGGAATTGGGCGATGGTCGTTCGCCGCTCGGCGG
>DATNBQ010000567.1:0-21536 GCA_035571955.1 Urbifossiella sp.
TGCGCACTGTTTCGCTGGCGGCCGGTGCGGCGAGGGGCGGCTTTTCCTCGGTGGAAAACGAAACCCGCGGACGCCCCATGCCGTGGCCCGTGTTGTTGTGAAATCCGAGCGTGATCGTGAAAACGGTTCCCCCGGGGAAGCCAACCGGCCTGTCGAATTCGAACGCGGCGGCGTGGTCCTTGCCGAATTCCGGATCGATGGCCCAGGCGGTCGCGGCGTTGTCGTCGATGGCCGCCGCGACAGGCAACCCCTTTTGTTCGAACGTGGCACGGGGCGCCCTCAACTTTACCTTCTCGGCCTTGTCCTTCTGATTTTTGGGGGCCGCGAGCACCTGGATATTGGAGAGCGCGAAGTTGCCGTTGGTCGCCCGCCCCGGTCCCTTGCGAACTAAGTTTGGGTGCGAAAGGGCCTCAATCCGCAGCGATTTCAGGTTCACGGCATCGGTGCTCAGCGTGAACCGAACGTTGTCCGTGTTCGGATTCTTGCCGGAAACGAGTACGCTGCCGTCCGGCTGCCTGGTGAGCGTCGCGCCGCCGGAAGAAGCCAGAGCATCGATCTCCGGAAGAATCCACGGGAAGATCTTCGTGCCGTTGTTCTCCCAGGCGGCCAGCTTCGTCGGCAACTCGTCCTTCTCGTACTTCGTCACCACCGCGGCAAACGGCTTGTGCTCCCCATCGAATGTCGCCTTCGCCAGGCGATACTTCGCCGGATCGAGATCGACGTCAACCTCGGTGCGCACCGTCGTGGTGAACGCCGACAACATGCGGTAATAGTCCCGGCTCGGCAGCGGATCGAACTTGTGATCGTGGCAGCGGGCGCAACCGACGGTCAAGCCGAGGAACGTCGTGCCGATGTTGGCGAGCATGTCGTCGAGTTCGTCGTAGCGATGTTTTTCGACTTCGCTGATGGTGATTTGCGTGCTGTGGACGCCGGCGGCGAGGTACCCGGTGGCCATGAGCGCGAGCGGTTCCTTCGGGGCGAGTTCGTCGCCGGCCAGTTGCCACTTCGCGAACGTGTCGAACGGCAGATCCTGGTTCAAGGCCTTGATGACGAAGTCGCGGTAGTGGTACGCCGTGGGGCGGTCGTAGTCGTGTTCGAAGCCGTGGCTTTCGGCGAAGCGGACGAGATCGAGCCAGGGGCGGGCTTGCCGTTCGCCGAAGTGCGGCGACGTCAGCAGTTCAACGACGACCTTTTCGTACGCGTTCGGCGAGCGGTCATTGAGGAAGGCATCGATCTGTTCGGGAGTCGGCGGCAGGCCGATCAGGTCGAGGTAAAGGCGGCGAATGAGCAGGCGATTTTCGGCCGGTGGATTCGGCTTGAGGCCAGCGGCCGCCAGCTTCTCGCCAAGGAAGCCGTCTATCGTTTGCTTGGTTCCCGGCTTCGGGCTGCGGAGTTTCAAGGGCTGGAACGCCCAGTGTTTCTTCGCTTCCGCTGGGATGACCTTCTTGGTCCAGGCCGCTTCGTCCTTGCCGAGCAGCGGCCGATCGTACGGGGCGCCGAGGTCGATCCACTCGGCAACTTTCGCAATCTCGGCAGCGGGCATCTTGGGCCGCTCGTGCGGCATCGTCGGGGCTTTCAGGTGCGCGATCAGCTGGTAGACATAGCTTTTCTTGTGGTCGCCGGGAACGATGCCGGGGCCGGCCGTGCCGCCTTTCAACAGCGATTCGCGGGTGCCGAGGTCGAACTCGCTTTCCACCTTGTCGCCGCTGTGGCACTTCGCGCAGCGCTTCTGCAGAATTCCCCGCACGGTCGTTTTGAAGAGATCGGTTCCCTTCACCATCTTGGCGGCATGATCCGGATCGACCTTGTCGCTGGCTTTCGGGGGCGCGGCTGGGCTTATCCCAGGGATAGACAGGATGGCGGACAGTAAGAACGCGAACGGAACAAAGCGCAGGCAGAATAGCGGCATCCTCGGAAACCTCGACGCGGCGGGAATGGGTTCAGTCTACCGGCTGCCGGGTGTGAAGTGAAGCGAGAGCGAGGACAGTAAAACCTCGCAATTCGATGCGAATTGAGTTGAACTCACCGGCGGGAGCGGCGAGAATGGGCCGGGCTCGTTCCATACCACCACCTGGAGTTCTCACCATGCACAAGATTCTCACGGCCGCGTCGCTCGCACTCGCCATCGGCTTCATCTCCTCGGCAAGCCCGGAACGCGTCAGCGGCCAGGCCAAGAAGCCGGCCGTCAAGGCGGGAACCGTCGAGGTTTACAAGGCCAAGGACGGATTCCGCTTCCGCATTAAGGGCCCGGACGGCAAGACGATCGCCATGGCCACCAAGGGATACGCGGAGCGAGCGGATTGCCTCAAGACCCTCGACATGGTGAAGACGACGTTGGACAACGCCAAACCGGCCGACTCGAAGGACTGAACCACGAAGTTGTCGAATTGTCGCTCGCGGCATGGTCGGGTAGTTTGAACACGGTTCCTACCCGACAGGATCGCGCCGTGCCCCTTTCTCTCGTTTCCCTGGCCGATTGGAACGATCACGAAGATGCCTGGCTGGCGCCGTACGCGATGCTGTCGCGGGCCAGTCGCGGCCGCAAGCATGCCGAAAGCGAACACCCTTTCCGATCGCTGTATCAGCGCGATCGCGAACGCATCGTCCACTGCACGGCCTTCCGCCGCATGACCGGCAAGACGCAGGTTCTCGTCGCCACCATCAACGACCACCATCGCACGCGGCTGACGCATTCGCTGGAAGTATCGCAATTGGCCCGCACCGTCGCCCGCCGCCTGCGCCTCAACGAGGACCTGACCGAAGCCATCGCCCTAGCGCACGACATCGGCCACCCGCCGTTCGGCCATGCCGGCGAAGCCGCCCTCCACGAATGCCTCCGCGACCACGGCGGTTTCGATCACAATCTCTTCGGCCTGCGCCGCGTCGACGAACTCGAGGAACGCTACCCCGATTTCCCCGGATTGAATCTGTCGTTTGAAGTGCGTGAAGCGTTCGTCAAACATAGCGGCCGCAGCGATGCCCCCGAGTGCGCCGAATTCCGCAACAGCGGCAGCCCGCTCATCGAAGCCCAGGTCGTCGATGTCGTCGACAGCATCGCCTACGACACCCACGATACCGACGACGCGCTCGGCCTTGGGTTCATCACGCTGGAGGAACTGAAGCCGATCGAGTTTTGGGAACGGGCCGCCGAACGGGTATCGCGACATACGCCGGGACTCTCCGGGAACCCGTTTCGCACCGCCATTGTCCGTGAACTTCTGAGTTGTCAGGTCACCGATTTGCTGGAAGAGACGGTGCGGCGGTTGGAGGCCGCCAACGTTCGCACCTTGATGGACGTTCGCTCGGCAACTGGTGTTCTGGTCGGCTTCTCGCCGGAGGTTCGCCGCCTGAAGGCTGGGCTCGAACGCTTCCTGCGGGCGCGGGTCTATTGCCATCACCGCGTGCTGCGGATGACGGCGAACGGCAAGCGAATACTCCAGGCACTATTCGCGGAATACGTGCGGTCGCCGCAGCTGTTGCCGGAAAAGCATTTGCGGCGGTGGAGCGGGGCCGAACCGCTGGCCGGGCCGCCCCCCCCGGAGTGGCGAACCGCCAATCGCATGCCGCTGTCCAGCCTGGAACGCGTGGTCGGCGATTACCTCGCCGGCATGACCGACCGCTTCGCGCAGTTAGAATACCGTCGGCTGTTTCTCCCTTCCCTCGAACTATAAGATGGAAGGCACCTGGCTTTCGCACCGAGGTCATTCATGCTCCTGTGGCTCATTCGCGCCGCGTACTGCTGCCTTCTGCTCGGCCTCGCCGCCGTCACGGCCAACGTCTTCATTTCCGATAATTCCGAGACCGGCAACCTGAATGCCGCCGCGGCCGCGATCGTCATCATCGTGCTCGGCAGCCTCGTCCTCTTCACCGATATCCGCGAGAAGCAGAAGCAAATTACCACGATTTCCGCGATTTACTTCGGCCTGTTGCTCGGCCTGTTGCTGGGCTGGCTCTTCTCCATGGCCCTGGTGCCGCTGCTCGATTCGGCCTTCAAGAACTCCCAAATCACGCTCCTCGGCCGCATGCTGCTCACGCTGATCTGTTGCTATGTAACGATTTCAACGCTCGTGCAGACCAAGGAGGAGTTTCGCTTTATTATCCCTTATGTCGAATTTTCCAAGCAGACGAAGGGGGGCCGGTCGCTGGTGCTCGATACCAGCGTCATAATCGATGGCCGCATCGCGGACGTGTGCGATACTCGATTGATCGACACGAAGCTGGTGGTGCCGCGCTTCGTGCTGCAAGAACTCCAGGCGGTCGCCGATAGTTCGGACAAGCTGAAGCGGAATCGCGGCCGCCGCGGCCTCGATATCCTCAAACGCCTGCAGTCGAACCCCAAGATCGAACTGCAGATGCACGACGGCAACGTGCCGGAATTGCGCACTGGCGAACGCATCCGCGTCGACGAACGGCTCGTGATTCTGGCCAAGGCCCTCAATGCCCGGGTGGTGACCAACGACTTTAACCTGAACAAGATTGCTCAGTTGCAAGGCGTGGACGTCATCAACCTGAACGAGATCGCCAACGCCTTGAAGACCGTGGCCTTGCCGGGGGAGAGCATGCCGGTGCGGGTGGTGAAGGCCGGCGACCAGATCGGCCAAGGCGTCGGCTACCTCGAAGACGGCACGATGGTGGTCGTGGAGCAAGGGCGGTCGCTCATTGGCCAGGAAGTGCCGATCGTGGTGACGAGCGTACTGCAGACGCCGGCCGGGCGGATGATCTTTGGGCGGCCGGATCAGCAGCGGCTGTCGGGCTCCGGTTCGCACACGCCGTATGTCGGGCCGAACCCGACCCCAAGCGGGGCGGTATCCGGCCTGGCTAACCCGCCCGCCGATCAACCGCGCGGGCCTTCGGGGCCCGGCAACCGAGGCTGACCGCACGAGAGGTGCTGTCGGCGACCCGCTGACCGCACTTACTCGACGGGAGGCTCGATGCGACGCTTTTTGACCATTTCGCTATTCGCGGCGGCCCTTGGCCTCATCAACATTGCGCCGGCCGCCGATCCCGTCAAACCCGACGACAAGAAGGCCGACCTTCCCCCGGCCGCCCGCTCGGACGTCGAACTCGTCGAACGCGCCATTCACGCCCGCAAAGAATACGAGGCCAGCCTCAAGAAACTGTGGGAATACTATCGCCGCACCGGCGACAAGCAGCGCATCCGCTGGGTCGAAGATGAATTGATGGGCTTCCACCTCCTGCACAAGCCGTCTTACAATTTGGATGTTCAGGACGTGCCGCCGCCCAGTTTGGAAGCGAAGACGAACATCCGCGAGGCCAACGATCTGTACAAGGCCGCAATGGAATACAAGGGGCGCGGCCTCGGCACCGATTACATCCTCAACATGCGGCGATCGGAACTCTTGCTCCGCGAGATTCTCGATAAATATCCGAGTTCCGACAAGATTTCCGACGTGGCGTATCAACTCGGAGAGATTTACGAGAGCCGAGCGTACAAGCAGCACGATCGGGCGGCTCGCTTCTTCGAACGCTCGTTCCAGTGGAAGAAGGGGAGTTCCACGGATGCCCGCTTCCGCGCCGCGGTGATTTACGACAAGCAGTTGAACGAGCGCGGCAAGGCGTTGCAACTCTACAAGGACGTGGTCGAACACGATACCGACCCGGACCGCATCAAGACGGCCGAGAAGCGGTTGGTGGAACTCTCTGGCGGCAAGCGCTGAGCAACGCGTCAGCGCGCACTCGGTGGCGCTGCGTTCCATAAAGCAGTAGAAAAAAAATGGGTTCGATCGGAGCGGTGCATGCCCAAAGATTTCGACGCGATCGTACTTGGCGTGGGGGGAATGGGTTCGGCGGCTTGCTTCGAACTGGCGCGGCGCGGCCACCGCGTGCTCGGTCTCGAACAGTTTCCCCTCGTCCACGAGCGCGGCAGTTCCCACGGCCAAACCCGCATCATCCGCACGGCTTACTACGAACATCCCAACTACGTGCCATTGCTCCGCCGCGCCTGGGTCCGCTGGTACGAACTCGAACAGCGCACCGGGCAGCACCTCCTCACCGAATGCCCCTGTTTGAACATCGGCCCGGAGGATGGCGAACTGGTGCAGGGCGTTCGAGCCGCTGCCGCCGAGCACAAGATCGCCATCAAGAACATGACCGCCGCCGAGATCGCTCGGCGAACGCCGTTCCGCTTTACCGATGGCTTCAGCGGAGTATTGGAACGGCAAGCGGGGTTCCTTCACGTCGAAAAGTGCGTACAGGCCCACATCGATAGCGCGATCGCGCTTGGCGCCGACATTCGCGCCGAGGAACCGGTGAAAGAATGGCACGCCGACGGTAGCGAAGTCGTGGTCGCGACTGAGCGCGGTGAATACCGCGCCGAGAAGCTGGTCATCGCCGCCGGCGCCTGGGCGACGCGCTTTCTCGCCGACATCGGCGTGCCCCTCAAAGTGATGCGGCAAGTGATGCTGTGGATCGACGTGGCCGACAATCCGTACATGTTCCGCCGCGATCGCTTCCCCATTTTCATTGCCGATACGCCGGCCGGTTCGTTTTATGGCCTTCCGGCCATCGACAATTACGGCTTGAAGATCGCCCGGCACTATGGGGCCAAGGAACTCTCCAACCCGGACAAAGTGAACTGGGACGCGACGACCGACGATGTGCCGCCGGTGCGGGCATTCCTCGATCGCCACTTGCTTGGGGCGGCGGGCCAAGTCACCAACGGCCAGGTCTGCATGTATACGGTCACGCCGGACAAGCACTTCGTGATCGACGTGCATCCGCGGTTCCCGCGCGTGGCCGTGGCGTGCGGTTTCTCAGGCCATGGGTTCAAGTTCTCATCCGTCATTGGTGAAGTGCTGGCGGATCTGGTGGAGCACGGCGAAACCTCGCACAACATTTCGATGTTCAAAGCCAGCCGGTTTGGGGGCTAGTGTCTTGGTGGTACAGGCATTCCTGCCTGTGCTGTTATCGCTGGCACAGGCAGGAATGCCTGTGCCGCCAAGAAGGCGCGTTTCATTGCTCGCCTCAACTCGATTGCGGCCGGATCAAAAGCATCCCATCCGTTTTGCCGCCGGTCGGACGTGAACTAGAGTTGGCAGTAACCGCTGCGCATCCGCCGGCCGCCGCGCCCAGATTCGTTTACCCCCGCGGGCCATCGCTTCATGCCGACAACCACCGACGATCCGCTTCCCGACCTAATGCGCTCGCTCCGCAGCCGCACGGCTACGGACCGCGTGAAAGCGGCGAAGGATCTGGGCCGACTGGGCTGGCTGGCGCGGGAATCGCTCCCGACGCTCGTCGGCTTGCTCCGCGACGACGACGCCAAGGTTCGCGAGGCGGCGGCCCACGCCATCGGCCAGATGGGGCCCGAAGCGCTCCCAGCCCTCAGCGGCATGCTCGCCCACAACGACAAGTACGTCCGCCGCAACGCCGTGTGGGCAATGGGAAAGCTGGGGCCGCAGGCGAAAGGAGCGTTAACGGCACTCTGCCGCGGCCTGAGCGATGCCGACCCGCGAACGGCTTCCGGCGCCGCCCAGGCGCTCGGCAACATGGGCAGCGACGCCGCCGACGCCGTGCCGGCGCTCACCGAAGCGATGCGCGGCACCAACATCGTCCTGTGCCGCCTCGCCGCCAAAGCCTTAAGCCAGGTGGGCGAACCGGCCCTGGATGCCCTCATCGCGCACTTGCAGCACACCGATCCGTTCGTCCGCGGCGAAGCGGCCTTGGCCATCGGCTGGATGGGGCCGGATGGCCGCACCGCGGTTCCTTTCCTGGCGCGAATCGTTCGCGGCAAGCAGGGCTGCTCGCTGCGCGATACGCCGCCGCCCGCCGGTAAACTCGACCGCAAAGCGATCGTCGCCGCCGATAGTGTCCACGATGATGATGAGGAAGAGAGCGTCACGCTGACGCCGGTCAGCGTGACGCCGGTGGATGGCTCGTCGCCGGAAGAGACGTGCCGGCTTTATGCGGCGCAGGCACTGGGCCGCATGGGGGCGCTGGCGGCCACCGCTACGGACGACTTGCGAGTGGCGACCCGGACCGGCTCGGAACCGGTCCGCACGGCCGCCATCCAGGCGATCAAGCACATCCAAGGCGAGTGAGAGATTAGCCGCGAGGCCGAGCCGAGCGCGACTTCTCCCTTACTTCCAGGTTAATCCGTAGGGCATCATCGCCTTCACGCTGTCCTTCCGCGAACGAAGCAGCGCCGCCGCCAGGGGAAGCGCCTTGTCCGCGCCGGGGAGCAGCCGCGCCTCCGCCGCCAGCGACGAGAACGGTAGCTTCAAATCGCCGTCCATCAGCTTATCCAGCATGCTCACCGGCCGCGGCAGCATCAGCAGTTCCACGTCCTTCTTCCCGGCGAGTCCCGCTTCTTTTTTGGCGTAAGCGATGGCGTCGCCGAGCGTGCCGAGTTCATCGACCAGGCCGTTGGCCTTGGCTTGCCGGCCAGTCCAGACTCGGCCGCCGGCCAGCTTCACCAGTTCGTCGCGGGTGATCTTTACGCCGGCCTTGTTCCGACCGGCCACGGCCTTGTCCACGAACGTGCCGTAAATCTCCTCAATCGTTTCTTGCATCGCCTTGCGCTCGCCTTCCGTCCACGGGAAGGTCGATGAATTGATGCCGCTGTTCTTGCCGCGAGACACGACCTCCGTCTTCATGCCGCCCCAACTTTCCAGGCCGCCGGTGACGATCTTCATGCCGAAGACGCCGATCGAGCCGGTGATGGTGCCCGGTTCGGCAAAGATGCGACGCGTGCCCATCGCGATGTAATAGCCGCCGCTGGCCGCGACATCGCCCATGCTGGCGATCACCGGCTTCTTCGAGGTCGTGATGGCGCGCCAGATCAGGTCGCTGGCCAGGGCCGAGCCGCCGGGGCTATCGATGCGAAGGACGATCGCCTTGACGGTCGGGTTCTTCTCGGCTTCGTGGAACGCCGCGACCATGGTTTCCGAACCGACGGACTCGCCGCCGAACAGGCCGCCGCCTCCTTTGCCGCTCTCGATGCCACCCACGGCGTAGATCACCGCGATCTTGTCCTTCTTCGATTCGGACTTTTTTCGCGGGGAACCGAACGCGGAGAGGATGGCGAACGGATTCATATCGGCGGCGGCCTTGGCCTTGCCGTAATCGCGCTCGACTTTAGTCGAATCGACGCCGAGCACCTTGGCGAAGCTCGCCTCGAATTCGTCGGGATAAGCCACGCGATCGATCAGGCCGAGGCTGAGGGCTTTCTTGGCCGTGAACGGTCCGCGGTCGATGAGTTCGTTCAACTCTACCGCGTTCCACTTGCGGGCCGGACGGGCCGCGATCATGGCCGCGACGATTTCGTTGTCGAAGTTGTCGTTGAGAATGGACGAGATTTGAAGCTTGTTCTCGGGGCTGAGCGAATCGCGGATGAACGGTTCGACGGCCCCTTTGAAGTCGCCGACGCGGAGTACGTCCACTTGCAGTTTCAGCAGTGAAAGCGTGTCCTTGTAGAAGGTGACTTCGGCGCGGAGGCCGACGAGGTTGACGGTGCCGCCTTCGGGGATGGCGAAGACATCGGCGGCGAGGCCGAGCAGGTACGACTTGGTGCCGGGATCTTCGCAATAGGCGAAGACTTTCTTGCCGGCAGATTTCACTTCTCGAATCGCCGCCTTGAGTTCGTGCAACTTGCCGAAGCCGACGGAGAGGTCGTCGATCTCGAGATAGAGCCCCTTGATCTTGTCGTCCTTGGCAGCCTTGCGAATGCGGTCGAGCTTGGCCATGAAGTTTTCGGGGGGCGCGCCGAAGAGGCTGTCGCCGCCGCCGGCGGATTCCTCCGGGTCGCCGGAAAGTTTGATGTGGGCGACGGCCGCCGCGGTCTTGGCGTCGGCCTTCTTGGCGTCGGCTTTCTTGGCGTCGGCCTTCTTGGAATCGGCCGGCTTCGGATCGTCGGCCGAGGAATAGGGGATCAGTACGAACGCGGCCAAAACGATCGGCAACACCCAGCGATTCATGGGTCGGCTCCGGAAGGAAGTTTGATGTTGGTATATGCACACCACGATGGCGTGCGAAGGGAGTGGAATGCAAGCCCAATTTGGCGGCCAGTGCCGACTGCAGTGCCAACGATTCTTGGAGGCATGGTAGTAAGTGGGAGTCAGGCCCAGCCCTACGAGCGGCCCTGTAGCTCGGGCTGTGCCCGACTAACTTCGACTCCAAGAATCGTTGGCATATCCGTGGTGAGGGTTTTTGCAGACCGGGGAACTTGCGAGTGGGAGAGACGCACCGATTGCGAACGGCCATTGGTAAGGTCGCCGGAATCTGAGGGTTGTAGCGACGGCCCGGTTCGCGGCGCGTCAATTCGGGAGTGCGATTCGGCCGCGTTTCTGATAGGCTCCAGAGTGTGGCGGCTCGCGGCCCCCTTCCGAGCAATCCGTGGACACGACGGCTCTCCAGCGCATCCGCGCGAACTTCCTCAAGTCCCGCGCCGCGACGTTCGGCTCGGCACTCGGCTCCATCGGCGCCGCCGTCTGCTACGTCGCGCTCCTGATCCTGCTCTACTTGTTCGTCGACTTATTGGTGTGGAAAGGGGAGATGCCGTCGTTCCGGCAAATGACGGCGGCGCGGCAACGCGAGTTCGCCGACGAATGGACGAAGCGGCCCCTCGAAGAGCGACTCGATGCGGCGAAACGTCTGGGGTTGCCCGAAGCGGCGGCGCAGCGCGTCGCTTCCGTCGACATCGCGCCGACGCCCGCCGAGTGGGAACTGCGCTGGCAGGCCAACATTTGCCTGACGCTCAATGATCGCGTCGGGCGGATCGCCGGGAGTGCCTTTCTCCAAGAGAACAGCCCGAACGACGCCTTCGATACCGAACCGCGACTCGGCATCCTGAGCCTGGTCGTCCGCGAACGGAACCGCTGGACCGGGAAAGTCGTCGGCTCGTTCGCGGCGTGGAACGACTGGACGTGGCGGCCCGGCCGGCTCGGGGCACCGAACACCACATACCTGGCCGGCCTGTTCATCCTGGCAATCGGCATCGCCCTGATCCGTGGGCTATTCACCAACGCCGTCGCCTACCTCGCGGCATCCGCCACCCTCGATACCACGACCCGATTGCGGCGGGCCATCTTCTTCCACACGTATCGCCTCGGTTCGCTAGCCGTCCGCACTTCCGGCCCCACTGAAGCATCCGGTCTTGTCGTGCATCAGGTCGATGCCGTCGGCAAGGCCCTCGAGGCCGGCTTCATTGCACCCTATCGCTACCCAGTCATGTTCGTCTTGCTGTTCACCTTGATCCTGCTGGTGAAATTCTGGTTGGCGGCGAGTTTCCTCTTGCTGGCACTGCTCCTGTGGGTGATCGGCGGGCAAGTGGCCGCGTACTTCCGCAATGAAGTGCGATCCGGCACCCACCAAGCCGAGACCGCGATGGCCTTACTTCAGGAAAGCATGAGCCTGTTGCGGTTGGTGAAGTGCTTCCAGATGGAGCACTTCAACCAGAACCGGATGGAGCGGCACCTGGCGGCGGCTGGTCGGGCCAACTGGCGACGACTTCGCGGCGAAGCGCTGGCACGACCGCTGTTGCTGGCCGTCGGCTTGATCGGCGGGTTGGCCCTTTTGTTCCTCGGTGCTCGCTCGGTGCTGGCCGGCGAGTTCACCGTGGCCGGGCTTTCGGTATTGGCCGTGGCGCTGGTGTCGCTGGTGGCGCCGGTGGTCGGCTGGTTGGAGGCCGCCCGCAAGTTGCGCCGCGGTCGCGAGGCGGCCGCCGCCATCTTCGAATACCTCGATCGGCGGGGCGAAGCGGCCGAAGCGGCCGACGCCGAGTTCCTGCCGCCGCTGACGAACCGCATCGAGTTCCGCTCCGTGTCGCTGACCGAACCGGGCACGGGCCGAATGCTGCTGGAGAACGTCAGCTTCGCGATCCCTGCCGGGGCGAAAGTCGCAATCGTCGGCCCGGACGCCACGGAGAAGCACGCTCTCGTTTACTTGCTGCCGCGGTTCCTCGACCCGACCAGCGGTGAAATCCGGATCGAGGACCGGAACATCAAGTGGGTGACGCACGAATCGCTGCGGGCCCAGGTCGCCGTCGTCATTCAGCACGATCTCGTGTTCAACGACACGGCGGCGAACAACATCGGTTGCGGCGACCCACAGTTCAATTTGCCGCAGATCATCGAGGCGGCCAAACTCGCCCACGCCCACCAGTTCATCGAACGACTCCCTTATGGGTACGAGACGCCGATCGGGGAACTCGGGCATTCGCTGCGGCCGGGGGAACGGTTCCGCATCGCCCTGGCCCGCGCCCTGCTCCGCGACCCATCGATTCTCGTACTCGAGGAACCGCCTGGCCCGGTCGACGAGGACACGCTCGCTCTTCTGGACGACACGCTGGAACGCATCCGCCACGGCCGCACCATTGTGTTCCTGGCGCATCGCCTGTCGACGCTGCGCGACGCTGACCGCGTCTTCTTGCTGAAGGAAGGGCGGCTCGAAGCCTCCGGCAACCACCACGATTTATGGCAATCGAACGGCCTTTACCGGCGCTTGCAGATCGTCGCCGATTCGACTCTGGAACCCGTCGGGAAGTGAACCCTTCGCAGCGTTTTCCCGACAATCATTAGCCAATGCAACTCACCAGTAGCTGTTCGGGCCGGCGGGGACCGCGACCTGGGCTTGCTGCGTATCCCATTCGCTCCAACCGGGCGGCGGGCCGGCCTCGGCGAACGGCGCGATCACTTCTTCGAATTGCTTCAGGTTGCCGAGCATCACCAGCGATTGCTGGACTCGCTTCGGCAAGCGCAGGGCGCGCGTGTACCACGTCGCGACTTTGCGGAAGTGGATGCAGCCGTACTTCTCGTCGCCTTTCCATTCCACGAGGCGGCGAAGGTGTAGGCGCATGAAGGCGAGGCGTTCGTGATACGTGGCGCGCGGGCCAGGGTCGCCGCCGTTCACCCAGTTCGCAAGTTGACGAAAGATCCACGGGTCGGCGAGGGCGCCGCGGCCGATGGCGATGCCGGAACAGCCGGTGTCGTCGATCATGCGGGCGGCATCGGCGAGATTGCGAACGTCGCCGTTGCCAAAGACGGGAATACCATGCACGGCATCGACGACGCGGCGAATGCCGTCGCGATTAACTCCGCCGCCGAAGCCCTGCTCGCGGGTGCGGCCGTGGATCGTCACGGCAGCGACGCCGATCTTCTCGAACTCGCGGGCGAAATGCGGGGCCGAAAGCTGCGCGTCGTCCCAGCCGAGCCGCATCTTCACCGTCACCGGAACAGGTATCGCTTCGACCACCTGCCGCACCAGTTCGACCGTGGCGCCCGTCGTGTCGCACATCAGCGACGAGCCGCCGCCCGTCTTTACGACCTTGCGAACGGGGCAGCCCATGTTAATGTCGATGCTGTCGGCGAGGCGGCGGTCGACCAACCAGCGAGCGGCGGCGGCCATCTCGCCCGGTTTGGAACCGAAAATCTGCACGGCCAGCGGCCGCTCGCCGGGAACCGTGGCGAGCAGATCCATCGTCTTCTTGATGTTCTCGACGATGGCGCGGGCATTCACGAGGTCGGTGGTGCAAAGACCCGCGCCGCCGAGTTCGCGGATCGAAAGGCGGAACGGCAGGTTGGTGTAGCCGGCCAGCGGGGCGAGGTTGAACCGCGACGCGAGCCGCAACTTCCCCACAAAAATCGGTTCGCGATAGTGCAGCGGCGGCGGTGGAATCTCGATCATGGAAAACTCGACCGCGGAGCCGCGATCCACTCCGTGAAGCTGGCGTCCCAAGTCCTTCTATGTTACTCAAACTGAGCACTCTTACGGACGGCTTCCTTCCTTGAAGTTTTTTTAAGCTGGTCGCGGTTGCCTTTTTCACCGGGAAATAAGGGTTCCTTCGACATCGTGCTGGCCAAGCCGGCCAAGCGCGGGTGTGACTGGTCCGACCATTGTGTCTACCGATGCACAGCGGAGTATTGCTGTTCGTTTAGTTCGCTCGGGCCAGAAAGACGATCGCGGCGACGAAGGCGATCGCCGCCGCGATCGACAAGTAAATCAACCGCTGCACGAACCATACCTCGATTCCCTTGCCGAACTTGATTCCCATCAGGCCGGCATGGATGCCGGACGAGATCACCAGGTCGATGGGCAAGAGCAAAAAGAAGATGATGATTCGGGCTTCCCACTGGGGGACGCCTCCGCGCGAGCACCCCCATTCCACGCTTTCCACCATCACGAAATCGGTGATGAACTGAGCGATCGTGATGCAGAAGAGGTGGCCAGTCGCCACGAGAACGGAGGGCTTGGCCAAGCCGGAGAGCGAGCAGGCTTGCCGGAAAATGTAGGTGTAAAGGAACAACAAACCTGGGATGAGCAGGATGAAGACGAAGCAGCAGACGAGAAGGGCGACGACGCCTTGCATGGAATCTCAAGCTTCCGCGGGGGCCGAGAAGTGCCGACAGAGTTCGAGGACGGCGCCGCGGACACGGGTCAACACGGACAGGTCGTCGCGATGGGCCAACACTTCGCCGATCCATGCCGCGATCCGCTTCATCTCCGCTTCCTTCATGCCGCGCGTCGTCAGGGCCGGCGTGCCGATGCGAATGCCCGACGGATCGAGCGGCTTGCGCGTGTCGAACGGGATCATGTTCTTATTGACGGTGATGCCGGCGGCGTCCAGGGCGTGCTCGGCCTGTTTGCCGGTCGCCCCCTTGGCCGTGACATCGACGAGCATCAGATGATTGTCGGTGCCGCCGGAGACGATCGGGAATCCGGCCCGCAAAAGTTCTTCCGCCAGCACCTTGGCATTGGCGATCACCTGCTTGCCGTAAGCGACGAATGAAGGCTGCAGCGCTTCGCCGAAGGCGACCGCCTTGGCCGCGACCACGTGCATCAGCGGCCCACCCTGGATTCCGGGGAACACCGCCGAGTTCACCTTGTCCGCCCACTCCTGCTTGCACAGGATGAAGCCGGCCCGCGGCCCGCGCAGCGTCTTGTGGCTCGTGCTGGTGACGAACTCGGCGTGCGGCACGGGGTCCGGATGCAACTTCACGGCCACCAGCCCGGCAATATGCGCCATATCCACCATCAACAACGCCCCGACTTCCTTGCTAATGCCTTCGAACTTGGCGAAGTCGAAGAGCCGCGGGTAAGCGCTGGCGCCGGCGATGATCAGTTTCGGCTTGTGCTCGCGGGCCTTGCGGGCCAGGTCGTCGAAATCGATGCGGTGGTCGTCCTTGCGGACGCCGTAGCTGACGACGTGAAAGTATTTGCCGGAGAAGTTGAGGCGCATGCCGTGGGTGAGGTGGCCGCCGTGGGCGAGGTCGAGGCCGAGGATGGTGTCGCCGGGTTGGAGGGCGGCGAGGAAGACGGCCATGTTGGCCTGGGCGCCGGAGTGCGGCTGGACGTTGGCGTGTTCGGCGCCGAACAGTTTCTTGACGCGGTCAATGGCCACGCGCTCGGCCACGTCCACGAATTCGCAGCCGCCATAGTAGCGCTTGCCGGGATACCCCTCGGCGTACTTGTTGGTGAGGCACGAACCCTGGGCAGCCATCACGGCCGCGCTCGTGTAATTCTCGCTGGCGATCATCTCGAGGCCGTCTTGCTGGCGGCGCCGCTCGCCGGCAATCGCCGCGAATACCTCGGCATCGGCGCGTTCCAGAATGCTCATCGAAACTCCGCGAAGTTAGTTGGTCGGTGGGTTGTTAGCCGAGTCGGAACGCAGGCGGGCGAGTTCGGCTTCCGCCGCCGCGGCCCGCCGCTCGGCCGCAACGCGAGCTTGCTCGGTCACGGCCTTCTCTCTCTCGGCGGCGACCCGAGCTTGGTCGGCCGTCGCCTTTTCGCGCTCGGCGGCGACCCGAGCTTGGTCGGCCGTCGCCTTTTCTCGCTCGGCAGCGACCCGAGCTTGGTCGGCGGCGACCCGAGCTTGGTCGGCCGTCGCCTTCTCGCGCTCGGCGGCGACCCGAGCTTCATCGGCCGCGGCACGGGCCTGGTCGATTGCTCGCCAGGCGATCTCCGCGACAACTTGCGCTCGTTCCGCGCGGGCTGCCCGCTGTCCTTCGCAAGTCGCTCGCTGTTCCTCGCGCGCCGCCCGCTGCTCCGCCTCCCGACGCAAGCGTTTCTCTTCTTCAACCTCTTCCACCAACTCGCCGGTGAGCGGAATCAATGCGCCGCGGAACCAGAACCGCACCCAGCCATCCACGAGCCCCGCTTCCAGTTCCATTTCTGGAATGGCCGCTCGCCCGGATTCGTTCGGCACCAGCCGACGGTAGCTTCCCTCGACCAGCCGAAAGATGCGCAGGTCCTCGTTCTCCGGGTGGAATACGAGGTAATACGGCACCCGCAATTCTTGCTCGTATTTCGCGTAGTTGTCTTGATAATCCTTCCGCTCGTTCGATTTGGAAACGTATTCCAGCACCAGCGTCGGCAACACCCGTTGAATCGGCAGCATGAAACTGCCTTCCGCTTCGATGCGCGTCGGGTGGATGAAGACCATGTTGTCCGGAACCACCCGGGCCGGCTTCTCCACGCTTTCGCCCGGCCGCGGATATTGAATCAGCAACTCGCTAAAGCACTGAATGTCCGGCCGGCTACGTTCGATGACGTCGAAACTGGCGACGGTGATCTTGCGCTGAGTCGATTGGCCGGTGGACTCCATGAAATGCTCCAGGGGCAACGACTGGAGGTATTGCCGCGCGTCGCTTTCGTAGATGAGTTTCAATCGGCCCGGATCGCGGCCGAGATCGACCACCGGCGTCATGTGCTGCTCCTTTCCTCTTCATCCGACTCGTTGGCCCGATCGACCACGGCAGCGCGGCGTTCCTCGTAACGCGCCTTCGCTTCCATGTATTTTGTACCGACCGTCACCGAACGAAATCCGAGGTAAACCGCCAGTCCGACGAACACGAGCCCGAACAGGCTGAACTTGCCGGCCCCGATGTTCTCGGCGGAAACCGTCCAGAAGATACCAAACACCCCGGCAACGATCGCGGCAATCAGCCCGCAGATGGCGTTCGGCTCGCTCCGGATTCCGTTGTTGCCGGTCGTCATGTGCTGTTCGCGTTCCCGTTCCCATTCGCGGTCGATGCGTTCGAGTTCGTGTTGCCGCTGGATGGCGCTCAGTTGCTCGGTCATCGCGTCGGTTTTGCGATCGATTCCTTCGAGCAGTTCGGTGGAGGCAGCTGTGTCGGAGTGCTTGACGGCCAGGCGGGCGCCGCAATGGCCGCAGATCGCGAACCGGGCGTCGGCGGCGACATCGAGCGGGGCGCCGCAACCGTTGCAGTTAAGGGAAATCAGTTCCATGGCGCAATCCATGATACAAGCGTCTAGCGCTGGACGCGAGCGGAGCCGCCCTGCGCGATGGCTTCCACTTCGGCCAGCGAGGCCATCGTCGTGTCGCCGGGGAATGTGGTGAGCAGGGCGCCGTGAGCCCAGCCGAGCCGCAGCGATTCCTCCGGCGGCCGCCCCGACAAAAGCCCATAGATGCAGCCAGCCGCGAAGCCGTCGCCGCCGCCGATGCGGTCCAGCACGTCCAGCTGGCACGTCGGGCTCACGAAACGTTTTCCTTCGAGCCACAGCACTGCGGCCCAGTCGTGGCGGTTCGTCGAATGCACCTCGCGCAGCGTCGTCGCCACCATCTTGATGTTCGGGAACTCCTTCACCACGTTCTCGATCATGCCGAAGAAGATATCCGGGTTGAGCTTGGAATCGCTTTTCTTGGCGACCTCCGGTCCCTTGACGCCCAGGCCTTTTTGCATGTCTTCCTCGTTGCCGATCAGGCAATCGATCTGCCCGGCGATGCGGCGAAGCGTCTCGACGGCGCGGGCATCGCCGCCGGCCGCGGACCAGAGCTTCGCCCGGTAATTCAAATCGAAGGAAATGATCGCCCCCTGAGCCTTGGCGGCCTTCATCCCTTCGAGGATGAGTTCCGGGGTGGTCGGGGAAAGGGCGGCGAAGATGCCGCCGGAGTGGAACCAGCGGACGCCGCCGCCCATGATCGCCTTCCAGTCGAAGTCGCCGGGCTTGAGCAGCGCCCCGGCTTCGTTCGAGCGGTTGTAAAAAACGACGGGGCCGCGGACGCCGAGACCGCGATCGCTGTAGACGGTGGCGATGTTCGGCCCGCGGACGCCGTCGTGATCGAACCACTTGTAGAACGGCGTCACGCCCATTTCGCGTACGCGATCCTGAACCAGTTCGCCGATGCCGTACTTCACCATGGCCGTGGCGATGGCGGTCTTGCGGCCGAAGCAACTGGCGAGGTTGGCGGCCACGTTGTATTCGCCCCCGGAAACGTGGACGGTGAAATCCCGAGCCGCGCGGAACGGGATGATTCCCGGGTCGAGCCGGTGGACCAGCGCCCCCAGCGACAGGAAATCGAGCGAGCACGAATCGGTGCGAATCGGTAACGACATGGGAAGGACCTGGAGGAAGGCGATTCCGGTTAAATTACGTCGGCGCTGGACCTGGACAAGAACCGCCTCGCCGTTGATTGCGAGTTCACGCCAGCTTAAGATACCTTCACCGCCAAACTTGCTCATCGGGCTTGCCATGCCATCCCACGTTTCGCTCAATCGCCGAAAGTTCTTCGGCAGCGCCGCCGCGATGTCATTGTCGGCGGCCGGTTACTCCCACGTGGTCGGGGCCAACGACCGGCTCGGGATCGGCTTCATCGGCTGCGGCGGCCGCGCCCAGGCGCACCTCGATCTCATCCAGCGTTTCGCCCGCGACGGCCAACCGGTGAGTGCCCGCGCCGTGTGCGACGTGTGGGACGGCCTCGAAGACGAATGCGACGTGGAATTCGGCGGCAAGCGGGCGCGCAGGCGCTACTCCCAGGGGCTGCTTCCCGCGGCCCGGAAATGCGGCCTCGACCCCGCCGACCGCACCCGCGTCGCCAAGGATTATCGCCGCATCCTCAACTTGAAGGATGTTGATGTCGTCTGCATCGCCACGCCGGATCACTGGCACGGCAAGATGGCGGTCGACGCCCTGCATGCCGGCAAGGATGTATTCATCGAAGCGCCGCTGACGCGAACTTTCGAGGAAGCGACGGCCGTCGTGGAAGCGTGGAAAGCCAGCAGCCGGATCATCACGGTCGGTGTGCCGTCGATGGCCGACCCCGTGTGGGCGGAAGCGTTCGTCTATCTCCGCAGCGGCAAGATCGGGCCCGTCGCCCAGGCCCAGACTGGAACATTCCGCAACGACATCCGCGGCCAGTGGCGCTACTATCGCCTCGTTCCAGAAATGACGCCGCGGTCGATCGATTGGGATTTGTTCCTCGGGCACCGGTTCGAACTGGCGGGGCGGCCGATCGGGCCCAACCCGCGCGAGCAACCGTTCGATCGAGCGGCCTTCGCTCAGTGGCGGTGCCTGGCGGCATTTTCCGGCGGCCCAATCACGGACTTGCTGTCGCACAACCTCACCCGCATGATCGCGGCGCTCGGCGTTCGTCAGCCGCTGCGCGTTTGTGCCGGCGGCGGGCTCTTCCATGAACGCGATGGCCGCACCGTTCCCGATACCGCGACCGTCATCGCCGATTTCGAGGAAGGCTGCCAGCTGGTCGCCACGGCCACCACGCTGAGCGGCTATCCGATGGAGGAAGTGATTCGCGGCCGCTTCGGCGCGATCAAGTTCGTCAAAGGCGGGTTCCACGTTTATCGGGACGATCCGTCGCGGGGCGCGGCCTTCCCCACGCGGCTGGAGAAGCCGCTGGAGGCAAACGAGTTTGTGGCGGCCGATGCGCCGCGTAACGAGACGGAAGCGTTGTGGACGAACTTCCTGGAGTGCGTGCGTTCGCGGCGGCCGGCGACGTTCAGCCCGCCGGACCTGAGTGCCATCGCCGTCGCCCTCACGAGCCAGGCGGAACGCAGTTTCGCAATCGACTGTTCCGGCAACCTGGGAAGCACGATGCAACCGCCGGCGTATCAAAAGCTCGCCGGCCCCTGGCTCAACGGCCAGGAACCGAAGGCATAATTTGCGAAGTTGCCGTGAAGTTCTTCCGAGAAGTGCAATTCGTCAACCGGGGCCGCGACCGCCCGGAGCGCCCGGCCTTCTGCCGATTGGTACCGGCTTCAAATCGCTTTCCAATCGCAGCACCTTCCACGGGTAGCTCTTCAACTGGAACCCCTCGGGCGACGTCGTCGTGGCATTGCTCGGCGACGCCGAATCCCGAAGTTCCTTCATGCGAGCGATCGTGGCCGTATCCGTACAGACGAGCAGCAGGCGGCCGCGGGCAATCTCGCTCTGAATCGAAGGCAAGGCGATCTCCACCGGAACCCGCAGTTCGATCCGCGAATCGGTGAAGGTCAATCGGTCGTGCTGATCGGTATTCTCGCGGTACCGTTCGCCGACGCGGTTAAACCCCGTGCCGTTCCAGATATCGCGGAACTTCTGCTTTTGGTCGGCGTTCGCTGCAACCCCGCCAGGCAGCGTAGAAAAGCGATCCGCGAGAGCATCGTAAATGGCGCGATTGGCGCTGGCATTTGCCTCCACGGCGCCGCCGAGCATCGCCAGCCGGGCCGATTGCAACTCGATGCGGTAGGGTTCGAGGGCCGCTCGCAATGCCGCGTCGGTCTCGGCCGAATCCAGTATGGCCTGGGGCCGTGATTCGCGGTGCCCGCAGCGGGCGATGAAAGTGCGGCCGAACTCGCCGCCGTTCGCGGCCATCGGCATCACGCTCCACCCGTACGGCGTGATCCGGGCGTTGTCCGGCTGAATGAATCCGGCGGCCTGGAACACGACTTGCCACTGCCGGCCGCCCGTTTCCCCAGGCACGCCGCGCGTTTCCGGAGCGCGCAGCGGAATTCGAATCGGGAAGACGCCCTCGGCATTCGTCATTGTCGCCGTAAAGACGCACTCGACGCCGGCGGGCGTGTACGACCAGTCGCGGAGGCCGCCGAGTTCGAAGGTGGTGCCGGGATTCCGCGCCGACTCCAACACCAGATCGCACTGCTGGAAGGCGACGTAGTTGTCGCGCCAGCGCGTCTCCATCGCCGCCCCGTCGTCCGCCCGCACCGTTCGCCGCAAACCCACTTCCTGACAGCGGTGGAAGGCCCGGTTCAAACTCTCGGGGTCGCCCTTTTGCACGTAATCGAGCCAGATCTTCACTTCGTGTTCGGCGTCCTTGCGAATGGAATACTCGACGGCGAACATGTAGGTCGCGTAGCTGAGGCCGAGCACCACGCCGGTCCACCACGCGGCATTGGGCAGGTCGACGCCGAAGAGCGTGCCGGTACGGGTTCCTTCGGAATTGCGGACGACGCGCCGCGCCGCGAAGCCGAGCACCACCGCAGCCACGGCCAACGACGTGAACAGTTCCAGTTCGATCAGCGGCTTGTGATCGCGATAAGCGATGAGGCCGAAGCCGAGCAACGCGAGGATGAGGGTGCTCGCGGCAAGGCCGGCGGCCACGGCCAGCAGCGACACCGGCACATAGGGAACTTGATCCGCGGTGGACGGAAGGGAAGGAATCGCGGCTGCGCCGGGAGAAACGATCGGGTCGGCCATGGCGGCATTCAATCCCACGGGAAAGCGGGCGCAAGGGAGCGGTACGTAAGATTCTACGAGCCGGATGCACCCCCGGTTCGAACCCCTGGCCACCAGCCCGGCCGATTGGCTCGCTGGTCGGCGTAAACGAGGGG
>DATNBQ010000568.1:0-7246 GCA_035571955.1 Urbifossiella sp.
AGAAGCGGCGCACCTGGACTTCCCGCGATTCCCGGCGGCGCGGTACAAGGCCGGCATGGATGCTCCCTCGCGCTTCCCTTGGTGGATTCCCCTCGGCGGCCTGTTGCTCGCCGCGCTTTACATTCCCACATTGGCCACGCCCTTCGATTTCATCGACGACGGCAACCTCGTTTACCCTGCCCCGGCCGGTCTCGGCTTCACCGGCCACGTCCAACTCTGGTGGGAAAAAGTCCAGGCGAACTACGAGCATCTCGGCCCCTTCCGTCCCACGCTCTGGGTCCACTGGCAACTGCAAGCGAACCTCTTCAACGGCGACGCCTTCACCTGGCGGCTCGATCGCTTCATTTGGTGCGTCCTCGCCGCCTCCATGCTGCTATGGTTGTTCCGGGAACTGCGGGTGCCGCCGGTGGCCGCGCTCCTCGCCGGCGCCCTGGCCATGTGGAACCCGTTCCGCAACGAAGTCTGGACGAGCCTGACGCTGGCGGAGGGCGTCGCGATGCCGTATGCGTTCTTCGCGCTCATCGCGGCGCGAAAAGCAGCAACCTCGCCGCGACCGCTATGGTGGGATCTCGCCGCGATCCTGGCCGCGCTGGTCGCGCTCGGCTGCAAGAATACCTTCGCCGTGTTGATTCCAGCACAGATCGTGCTGCGAATGTGGCGGGACGGCGAATCTCTTCGCGAAGCGTGGCGGAGCCGCGGCTGGCGATCCCTGGCCCTGGCAGCGCCGCTCATTCTGCCGATCGCGCATTTCATCTACTTCAAGATGCACTGGCACGCCGGGCAATATGAAACCAAGCCGGCCTCGCTGGAACAGTTCCTGCGCATCCTGAACTCGCTCAAGGGAGCGATGAGCCTCGACTACATGGCCGCGGGAGTGCTGCTGACCCTCATTTGCCTTTGGAGAAAACCGACAAGGTCACCCGTGGCAACGGATGGGCGGCTAACGGCCGCGCTCTTACTCCTGTTCGGCGGCATCGGCATGTACCTGCCCATGTCCAACATTGCCGGCCGCTACGCCATGCCTGCCGTCTGGGGCCTCGACATCCTGTTCGCGATGCTGATAAGCGCATTGATTGCCGCACCCTTGACCGCATGGAAGAAAGCCGCCGTCGCGGCAGTCTGCACCGGCCTGGCGATCGTGGCGATCTCGAACCTCGGCCGGCAGGAGAAGTTCGCGGCCCGCGCCAACATGCTCTGGGACGCCTTGCATCACGTGGAAGCCGCCGCCCCGCGCGGCGCCCGAATTGCCTGGATGAGCGGCGATTCCCTCCACGGCGGCCTCAACATCGAGGAAGGCATCCACTTCCAGTGGCACCTATATCACCGCGGCCGTGGCGACGTGAAGATCGGCCTCTGCGATGAAGCCGGTCAGCCGCTCGAGCGCGTCGAACTTCCTTCGCTCGACGGCGAAGCGCAATTCGCCTTAATCGGCAAAGTTGCCGAACCGCGCGGCTGGCTGCCGGAGCGCACCTTCGCTTCACCGTACTGGATGGGCCGCAAGCATTACGATTGCGTCTGGAGCCGCAAGCATCCCGCCGGTTTCGCCGCCCGCTGAGCGAATCAATTTGGTGGCACCGGCTTCCAGCCGGCAAGAATGCCGGCGCTCGGTAAGCCTGCACAGGCAAGAATGCCTGTGCTACCTATTCTTATGGCCGGCGAACACCGCTCCTTCGAGGAGCGGAGCGTACATGTCCGGCCGCCGCCAGTTCACGCGATCGATCTCATACGTGCCGGCGCAAGAAACAACGCGCTTCTGCCGGGCCGCCTGCGGATCCACTTCCATTGTGAAGATTTCCTCGACATCGTCCGGCGACCGGTGGACCAGGTTCCCCAGATGGTCCGCCGCCGAACTGAAGCCGATGTAGTGGAAGCCGGATTCGTCGCCGATCCGGTTCACGGCCAGGTAATAGACGTGGTTCTCCCACGACCGGGCGATCGATACCACAGTCGCCATGGTGCGGGCGTTGGTGGCCCAGTTGGTGGGAAGCACGATGAGGTCGGCGCCGAGCAGGGTCAGCACCCGCGACGATTCGGGAAAGCTGCCGTCGAAGCAGATGTTCATGCCGATCTTGAGGCCGCCAATGTCGTGGACGGCGAAGGGGCGGTCGCCGGGATCGGTGAAGCGATCGGCGCCGAGACACGGCAAGTGCAGCTTGCGATACGAAGCCACGAGCCCATTCGGGCCAATGAGAGCGCAGGTGTTGAACAGCTTGTCCTTATCGCGTTCGAACAGCCCGACGACAGCCCACACACTGCGGCGGTTGCACGCCTCGGCGATGGCATCGGTGCTCGGTCCGGGGAGCGTCTCGGCCACGGCCGCGACCTCGGCACGGCTCTCGTAACCGTACCCCTGCACGATGCATTCCGGGAAGACGACGAGTTTCGCGCCGCGGTCGGCGGCGGCATTGAGTTTGGCGACGATCGAGCGAACGTTGGCGGCCCGTTCGCGCAGTTGGCAGTCCATCTGTACCCCGGCCACAATCCACTTCGCGGTACGGCTCATGACGACCTCGGCCTGTTTGGAAGCGATGGATCTGTTCTATGCAAAGGCCCAAAGTCCGATTAGCCGCGGCCCAATGGGAAGCTCGTTCCATTGGCGCATCCGCATGTCGAGAAAGTGTCGAGAAACGGCGTTGGGGGGAAATGCAGAAAGCGACGAGTGCTCGTTGAATCGCCAAGTCTGGGTGTAGCGGGATTCTCGGGTGGATGCACTAATCGAGGACGATTGTTGGGTGGCACCGGCTTCTAGCCGGTGCGAGTAAAGACACACCGGCTGGAAGCCGGTGCCACCCAAAAGCCTGCGCCACCCAGAGGCACCCCAAGAGATACTGGCTGAACCGCAAGGTCTGGCAATCGTCGAACCATCTTGCATCGCTCGGCTCATGACGCTATGCAACGCTCCTCTCTTCCGGAGGTGCGTTCCATGCTGCCTCGCCGCGGCCGGTTGGCCGTCCTCGCAATGTTGCTCGCGGTTTCCACGGCCGGCGCCGCGCCGCCCGACGCTTTCGAACCGTTCGATCTGACGTACTTGCCGAGGGGCGGCAGCGGCACGACTGTGTTTCCACTGACAACCGGAGAGAGCCGCCGCTCCGCCATTCCCGTCCTGATTGCCGTGCGCCCGGCCGCGCTGTTCAAGCATCCCGCTGCACGAAAACATACTGAGTTCGTGAACGAGCTAGCGGCGGCGTTCCTCGCGTCGCTGGGTTATCGCGGCGACGGCCCCGGCATCGAGAACACCGAATCGATCCTCGTCCGCGGTTCGTTCGCTCTTCAAGAGAATCCGGAAGAGCGAGGCCGATTCGAGACCTCTTGCGCTGCATCCGGGGGCGTGCTTCGCACGGTGCGGCCCTTCGATTGGCCCACATTAATTCGCCGCTCGTTCCCGGATGCGGTTGAGGTCGACTACCGTGGCGCGAGATTCCTTGCGTTTATGCCGAAGAACGTTCGTCTTCCTCAACCATCCTCGCCCGAAGCGGAGAGAAGCCTTTTCGCCATGTACTGTCCGGATAGTCGAACGCTGGTATTCGAATCCGAAACGCACATTCGCCAAGTGATCGACCGGGTGAAGGACGGCAAGTTGGAAGCGCCGCAGCCCGGATGGGGACAAGTCGAACGGAGCAGCGTCGCCATCGCGCTGGATCTTCGCAACAAGGAGTGGCTACATGTCTTCCCGCGCACGCCGGGGCCGCATATCCCAATTGAGCGGAGTGCGTTCCTACAGAACATCGACGACATCGTACTCGGTTTGGAAACGGGCCCGTCGACGCGGTTCCACCTTCTCTGGTCCAGTCGGAATCAGTTGGTCGCACGCCAGGCGCGAGAGAGCAGCCTCCGCACAATCTTGTTCAACCTGCTTCCTACGATCGGCAATGGGCCGGACCCCAAACGGACAATTAGCCCGGCGAGAGAGGCCGCGTGGGACCTGATCGACAATCTACTTTGGGGAAACACGACGCAGAAGGCCCTCGGGAGCGAATACGTCGGAACCGTGCCGGACGACTTGCTTTATTTCCTGTTTCGTATGGTCGACGGCGACCCCGCAATTGAGAAACAGGCCCTACTTCTCCGCGGTAACTTGGCAGGCTCCAAAAAACAATTCGATCGCGTAATAGTGCTAATGAATGAACTCATCCGGATCGATCCAAAAAACAGCAAGGCCTGGGGAAAGCGCGGGGTTGCCTATTGCGCCAAGGGCTCCATCGAGAGAGGGCTGGCCGACTTCGAAGCATCGATCCGCCTCAATCCGAACGATGCCAATATACTTTTTACCCGCGCCGGCGTTCTCTGTCGAAAGCGCGAGTACGAAAAAGCCATGCCCGACCTCGACGCAGTTTTGCGGATCAATCCGAGAAAGGTGGATGCCTTCATCTATCGCAGCAACCTCTGGAAAATCAAAGGGGCGTTCGACAAGGCCGAGAAGGATCTGAGCGAGGCGATCACATGCGATCCATCGAGCAAGTCTGCCTTCTGGTATCGAGCCGAGATTTATTCACAGCAACGAAGCTGGAAGAAAGCCATCGACGACTTGACAGCGGCGCTTCGGCTGTCTTCTTCCCACGATCCCAAGCTGATCCAACTCTACATGACTCGCGCGGGGTGCAAACACCTCGTCGGCGACATCGATGGGGCGATTGCCGACTACACGGAAGTCGTCCGCATCGATGCGAAGAGCCCACTTGGCTTCGATAGCCGTGGCTACGAATGGAGAGCCAAGGGCGAATATCAGAAGGCGCTGGACGACTTCGACCGAGCGCTGCAGCGGAAGCCGAACGATCAATATGCAATCATCACCCAGGCCGATATTCGGGCGTCGTGCCCGGACGCCAAGTTACGCGACGGGGTCCGGGCCATCGCCGGTGCCGAACTCGTCTGCTTTATTATGAATTCGCAGGCCAAGCCGCATCAATTGGCGGTTCTGGCCGCGGCCTACGCCGAGAATCGCCAGTTCGACAAAGCCGTCAAGCACCAGCGCGAAGTACTGAAGACGTGGGACACCGAAGAGAACCGCAAGCGCCTGAAGTTGTACGAAGAGGGCTTCCCCTGCCATACGCTGATCCCGTGAAACTCACCCCTTACCCCAGGCCCGCGTCGCTGAGGACGGTGGCCATGTCGCGGTGAATGCGGCGGCGGATCAGGAATTCGTCGTCGTCCAGCCAGCCGCGGACCGCCGGGCCGAGCGCGAAGTCTTCCGTCACCACGGAACGCACCACGGTATCGATCAGTTGCAGCGGCCGCAGCGTGAAGTAGCGGTTGGTCGCGCCGGTCGTCGAGACGCGATCGAGCAGTTGGAAGATTCCTCGAGGCGGCCGAGGGCGATGCGCGGCGGCGCGAAGCCGAGCGCCTCGGCGTAGGCGATCGCCAGTTCGGTGCGGTCGCGGTCGTCGCCGGTGCGGGCGACGAAGAGGCGGTTGCGGGCGTCGTCGAGAATGCGGTTGTCGGCATCCTCGTCGCCGACCGCGAACCAGCCGACGGCGAGACCGAATTGCGACGGCGGGAACGACGGCGATTCGGCGGGCCAGGCGCCGCGGCCGCTGCCTCCTTCGACGCCTTCCTACTTCTTCGATCGATCGGGGACGATCTTCAACCAGTTCTCGGGGATCGTGACCAGGCCGCCGCGGCGCAGGCCGGTTCCCACGATCACTTCCGTCGGCATCGCGCCGGAACCGATGAGCCCCGCCAGGACGCCGCCGGCATAGCCGGCGGATACCGCGGAGCCGCTGGCCATCATCCCGACATCGATCGATCCGTCCGCGTACAGGTCGGGCTTCACGAGTAGTTCGACGCCCGGACCGCCGCCGGTGAGGCCGCCGCTCGTCGGGCCGACGGTGATGGCCGCCTTGGCGTCGCCGGGCATGCCGATGCCGCTGTTCCGCGGCGCGAACGACGCGAAGATCGGCCGGCCTTTGTCCGGCGTGGCGCCGACGAACTCGGCATACATCCGCGGTTCCACTTCGATCTGACGCTGCAGCGCGGGCAACCGCGGGTCGAACGTTGTGCCGCCTTCGATCATCAGGCAATATCGGCCATCCGCCGGCACCGTGAACTCCAGGATTTGCTCGTAGACGCCATACGTCGGTTCCGCATGGATGCGGTATGGAGTGGTAGTCGTGCGAGCGATTTCCTTCAATTCGTCGGAGGCCCGCACTTTCCCTTCCGGATCGAGTTGCTGGAACATGCGAAGCGTCAGTGGGAAGATGGAATCCTCGCCGCCGTAGCCGTTCGGATCGCGCGCTTCGCGCCACTGGATGGTCAGGCGAACTTTGCTGCCAGCAGCGAGCGTGGTGGTTGGCTTTCCGTCGGCGGCGCGCGTTCCAAGGAAGTTCAACTCGCGCGTCCAGCCACCGGGCGGAATCGGTTCCTGGAACGTGGTGAATTCCATGGCTCCATTGTTCTCATGATCGAGGAACGGCCCGCCCCAGACGGAACCGAGCGACGGGCTGGCCGCTTGCACCCAGACGGGCTGCAACGCGGGTCGCGGCCGCGTTGCCGAGCGAATCCGCGACACGCTCCGCGCCTCGCTGGCGAAGGTGCGGTCGAGCGTCTGGGCGATTTCATTGAGCCCATCAAGGGCGAATCCCGATTCCCATTCCAGCGTGTTGATGACGACCTGTGCCCCGGCGAGGCCGGTCATGGAACTCTCCAGACGATCCAACCGCGCGACGGCCCGCGCCAGTTCCGCTTCATCGGCGATCAGCAAATCGAAGGCCTTGCGGGCGCGTTCGCGGCGCAATCGCGGCGCTTCGTCATCGCTCGGATCGGCGAAGGCTCGGCGATATTCGGCCACCGCATCGTCGTTGCGGCGGCGCAGGTCGCTCTTGCGATGTTCGAGTTCGGCGGTGCGGGATTGCATGGCCTGGGTGAAGCCGTGGCCGACGCCGCCGCGCACGTGCTCGGCAACGCTTTGCACCTGGTAGAACGCGGCGGCATCGACGCGGACCAGCACGATGCCGGCATTCGGCGCCGCGAGTGCCGCCGCCCGCGCCGCCGCTGTTCCTGCCAAGGTCGCTCGCTGCGATGCCGCCGGCTGAACCCGCGGCGAACTCTCCGCGGTCAGATCGATGAACTGCACCGGCGTCCGCAGCGATTTATCCAGGAAATGCAGGCCCATCGCCGAGCCCAGGTCCGGGAACTCCGCGGCGATCACCACAATCCGGGTTCCTTCGCCGCAATAACCGAGTTGGTGGAACGCGGCCACCCGCGTCGCTGCGAGAACATCCGCGGCCGGCGTCGCCGTTGCCGATGGAGC
>DATNBQ010000569.1:0-4817 GCA_035571955.1 Urbifossiella sp.
GGGTCAAGAGCGCGGTGCGATTGGCATTCCTCTCGCTGCGCGTCGCCGGCATCGTCTTCGTCATGGAAACGCGGCCCGGCTTGCTTTCGCTGGCCGTCGTTTACACGATCGCCAATTTGCTCGAACATGCCGCGATGGCACTGCTGGCATTCCGGCTGCTTCCCGGTCTGCGGATCGCGTTCCGCGACATCGATCGGGCCACGATGCACCGCGTCAAGGGGTACAGCATCGATGCGTTCCTGGCGATGCTCGCGGGTCGGATCACGGTGCAGACCGGGGCGATCGTGGTCGGCGGATTCATGACGGCCGCGGCGGCCGCTCACTATGCGCTGGCCGCCCGGTTGGTCGAACTCGCCAAGAACTTGCTTCGCTCGGCAACAACCACGCTGACGCCGGCCGTCAGTCAGCGCGAGGCCGAGGGCGACCACGACGGCGTTCGCAGGGTGCTGCTTCACGGCACCCGCTGCGTGCTTTACATGGTGTTGCCGATCCACCTCGGGTTGCTCTTCTTCGGAGCGCCGTTCCTCAGCCGCTGGATCGGCGGGGAACGCTATGCCGAGTGGTGCTTCCCCACCATGGCGATTCTCTCGGCGACGCTGACCATCGGCGTGGCGCAGTCGGTGGCCGCGCGAATTCTCTATGGATTGGGAACGATCCGGCTGTTTGCCCGCCTCGCGCTGGTTGAAGCGATTGTGAACCTGGCGCTCAGCTTGATTCTGGTCGGGCCGATGGGATTGGAAGGCGTGGCGCTCGCCGTGGCGATTCCCAATGTCGCGTTTTGTCTGTTTGCGATCGCTTATGCATGTCGGGTTCTGGACGTGCCGGCGGTTCGATACCTGGTTCAAGCGTGGCTGGGGCCGATGTGTGCGGCCAGCATCCCGGCAGCGATCTGGTGGTTCGCGACGCCGGTGAATGCCGAGTGGCGGAGCATTGTCCTGGGCGCCGGGAGTGGCCTGATTCCTTATGCGATGGTGGTCGGGACCATCGAAGGGGCCGCGGCACTCTACCGGAATCAATCGAGAACGAGCACCGGCCGACAGAAGGCCCCGGTGTGGCCCAGAAAGTTGACGGGCAGCCCCATGTAGCGGAGCGGTTGCGGCAAGCGGAACACTTCGGTGGGGAAGCGCAATTCTTCGACGACCCAGACGCCGGCGCCGAGCAGGATTGTGTGCACGCGCTCGTTGATCGGTTCGGTGCCGCCGCCGATCGAGAAGTGATCGATGCCGACGCCGCGGATTTTCTTTTCGACGAGCCATGCGGCCCCATCTTCCGAAGGGCGCGGCGACCGGTAGAGCCATTCGTCGCTCTTGGCGCGCTTGTCGCCCCAGCCGGTCGCCAGGAGCACGATCGCGTCGTGCAAGTCAGCCGGCAGTTTCTTTTCCAGCATGGCCGCGGTGATGAGTGTATCGGCGGCGATGCCGCGCAGGTCCGCGATGTACGCCGGGCCGCACCAGCGCTCCAGCGGAATGTCGTCCAGGCTTGGGCCGCCGGCGATCTTGTGCAGCGGGGCATCGACGTGCGAACCGGTGTGGCTGGCGAGCGTCAGCAGTTCCACGCGCCAGCCGCTCTCGGGATGGTCCTTGAGAATAGTGGATTGCACGGGCGGATGAGCCGGGCAATTCGGGCTGCCGTGAAAGATCGGCTGCGAGAGATCGATGAGCCGCATGGAGAAACTCACTTCCTGGTGGCACAGGCATTCTTGCCTGTGCTCTGTTCGCTTGCACAGGCAGGAATACCCGTGCCACCAATGAGCAACATCAAGCCAGGATGCGGTCGATTACCTGGCCTTCGCAGAGAGTGAGCGGGCGGTTCAGGCGATCGCGGATTTCAAGGCGCGGGTCGACGCCGAGCTGATGATAAATCGTCGCGGCGAGGTCGGCGGGGCTGGTGGGATGGCTGGCAGGTTCGGAGGCGAAGCGGTCGCTCGAGCCGTGGACCATGCCGCCCTTGATGCCGCCGCCGGCGAGGACCGTCGTGAACAGCTTGCCCCAGTGGTCGCGGCCATCGCGGCCGGCCCCGGCGCCGCCGACCACCGATTGCCCCACCTTCGGCGTTCGGCCCATTTCGCCCGTCCACACGACCAGCGTTTCGTCTAGCAGGCCGCGATCCCTGAGATCGTCGAGCAGTGCCGAAGTGGCTCGATCGGTGACGGGGCATAGCCGCGTCTTGAGATCGATGAAGTTGCGGTTGTGCGTGTCCCAGTAAACGCTGACGTTTGTGATGCCTTCGTTGGGCCAAAACACGGTGACGACTGGGACGCCGGCTTCGACAAGGCGGCGGGCTTGCAACACCGATTGGCCATGCAGGTTCATGCCGTAGCGTTCGCGGAGTTTGGCCGGCTCGCGCGCTAGATCGAACGCCTTGGTCACTGCGGGGTTGGCGAGCAGCGCGAAGGCGCGGCGATAGTGGGCCGCCATCGCCGCCAGTTCCGGCTGTTTCTCCATCGCGGCCTGGTTGTCGAGCGCATGCAGCAGTGAGGCGCGATCGCCGACGCGCGCCGCCGGCGTTTCCTTGGAGAGCGTGAAGTCGCCGACGCGGTAATCGGGCTTCGAGGCGTCGGCATCGATCCGCATGGGATCGTACAGTGGACCCAGCAGCCCGGCGCCTTGGCCGTGGCTTTCTTCAACGAACCGCGGCGCGCCGTCCACCTTCACCGCCGGCATCATCGAAACGTACGGCGGCAACGGCCCGTCAGCAAGTGGTGCGTGGCCGTCAGGTGGTTCACATCCGGATGGGTCATCGAGCGGATGAGGCAAAGCTGGTGGGCGCGTTTGGCCAGTTCGGGAAGGTGTTCGCAGATGCGGATTCCCGGCACGGACGTGGCGATCGGTTTGAATTCCCCGCGATAGACGTCCGGAGCATCCGGCTTCATGTCCCAGGTATCTTGCTGGGCCGGCCCGCCCCACATGAACAGCACGATGCAGGCCTTGGCCTTGCGCTTCGGCGGTGGCGCCGCGGCGGTCGACTGGCCACCGAGCAACCCGAGCGCACCGATCCGCAATAGCGCTCGGCGATTCATCGATGGAAAGTCCATGAACACCGCGCGGCCTCGGCCCAAGAGGAATAAGGCAATTGTAGCTGCCGCGCCGCGGCGGCCCAATGGGTTTCGCACATCCGTTGCGCGGCGACTTTTGCGCTGGAACGCTCCGCGGGCTGTGGTAAAACGGAATTATCCCGCCGCTTCTCCTTCCCCATCGAAGCTCTTCTCATGCGAAAGTTGCTTCCCTGCTCGCCCCGGCCGCTGTCGCGGCGGACGTTCCTTCGCGGCGCCGGCGCGGCCATGGCCCTGCCGCTCCTCGAGGCCATGCAACCGGTCCATGCCGCCGGCAAGGCCGACGTGCCGCGGCGAATGGTCGCCATCGAAACCAACATGGGAATCGTGCCGCAGTATTTCTTCCCGGATAAGCCGGGCAAGCACTATGCGCTGTCGCCATACCTCGAACGGTTGGCGAAGCATCGGAATCAGTTCACCGTGTTCTCGGGCGTCAGCCATCCGGGCGTGACGGGCGGGCACGCGGCCGAGAAGTGCTTCCTGACCGGCACACCGCACCCCGAGCGCGGCGGCTTTCGCAACTGGGTGTCGCTGGATCAGTTCGCTGCCGAGCAGATCGGCAACCGCACCCGCTATCCGTCTTTGGTGCTCGGCGTCGGCAACGAAGGGCAGACACTCAGCTACACGCGCAGCGGCGCGCCGATTCCTATCGAACGCAGCCCGCGGAAGCTGTTCGCCAGGCTGTTCGTGCAAGGGAAATCGTCCGAAGTGGCGGCCAATGTGGAAGCGCTGCGCCAGGGCCGCAGCACCCTCGACTTCGTCGGCGAACAGGCCCGGCGCTTGAACCGCTCCTTATCGCCGGCCGATCGCCAGCGCCTCGATCAATACTTCACGTCGGTACGCGAACTCGAGCAACGCCTGGCCAGTTCCGAGGCGTGGGAGCAAAAGCCGAAACCGAAGATCACTGCCTCGGCTCCGGAGGATGTGACCGACCACCGCGAGTTCGCCCGGCAGACGCAAGTCATGTTCGACGTGGTGAAGCTGGCCCTGGAAACCGATTCGTCGCGGTTGGTTTCGCTCTTCATCGATACAACGGTCATCCATAACATTACGCACCACGGCAACCGGCCCGAGGTGCTCGCGGAACTGAAGGCGAAGGAATCGTCGCAGTTCGACGCCCTGGCCCACCTCTTCCAGGTTCTCGCGGATGCCAAGGAACAGGGGGAAACGCTGTTCGATCGCACGATGGTGCTGTACGGCACTTGCATGGGCAGCGCCAACAGCCACTCGAATACGAACTTGCCGGTACTGCTTGGCGGCGGCGGTTTCCGCCACGGCCAGCACCTGGCTTTCGATACTGCCAACAACTACTCGCTGACCAATTTGTTCGTCTCGATGCTGCAGCGGCTGGGCATCGAGACGAGCGAATTCTCCACGGGCAAAGGCACCTTCCGCGGCCTGGAAATGGTTGGATGAACCGAAGGAGAACGCCAATGCTGCGAGCCATTACACTGACCGAAGCCCAGGCTCGTCTGAACGAAATCGTCAAGGAATTGGGGCCTGGAGTCGTAGTGGTCATCACCGACGACGAAAAACCTGTCGCGAAGTTGGTGGGATCGCGGCTCGAAGGGAATGCTGCTCGTGAACCTGACGAACGGCAACGGCACGTCGCAGGTCATGTTCGCGTGGGACCACTGCCGTTCGCCCGGTTGCGCGACCAATGGCGTCTCGCCGCCGGGATTGCCGCCCAACACGCCTTGGCCCGTGGACGATGCCGATCAGGTCAACCATTACCCGGAAGCGCGACACCTCGGCGTCTACAACG
>DATNBQ010000570.1:0-28606 GCA_035571955.1 Urbifossiella sp.
CCGCGGCGCGTGATCCTCCTTACCCACGCTCGATCCGCCGGAGACGACAATCGCATCGGCATCCGCTTCAGCGAGTGCTGTGCGAACCGCTTCAAGGCGATCCGGAACGTACCGCACCGGAAGCGGGACTCCGCCATCGCGATGAATCAAGGCCGCCAGCATTGGCGAATTGCTATCGACAATCCGGCATCCTTCGGGCTTCGAGCCGGGGGGAAGAAGTTCGTCGCCGGTGGCGAGGATGGCGACGCGCGGCCGGCGAATCGCGGCAATTGTGCCGATTCCCAGTGCGGCCAGCATGCCGACGTCCTGGGGGCGGAGCCGGCGGCCCGCCGCCAGAACCTCGCTTCCCGCGAGAACATCTTCGCCGATGCGGCCGAGATCGCGGCCAGGCGCGATGGCCGCTTGCGCCCGCACTCGGCCCTCGGCTTCCTCGGCCGCCTCGACGCGGAGGACGGCGTCGGCGCCGTTTGGGAGCGGCGCACCGGTCATAATGCGCACCGCCTGACCGGTTGCCACGGTTCCGGCGAACGGCCGCCCCGGCAGCGATTCCCCGACGAGTGACAGTGGATTGTCGATGCGGGCATCGGCGGCGCGAACGGCGAACCCGTCCATCGCCGCCCGGGCGAAGCCAGGAATGTTCACCGCGGCCGTGACGCTTCCGGCCAGGACGCGCCCCGCCGCCTCGCCCAGCGACACCGCTTCCGCCGGTAAGGAAGCGACCCGCGCATCGAGCAGCTTGAAAACATCGGCAACGGGGGTGCGCGGGCCGAACCCCTTGTTGCGAACGTCGAAAAAGGGAGCGGTCATGGCGTCGGGCTCCCGGCGGCGACCCGACGACGAAAGATAACAAAGGTCCCGGTGCCACCAAGTAGAATCGCCAGCCCGATGGCCAGGCCGAGATTCTTGTCGAGCCGCCCGCGGCCCATCGCCATCGACGGAGCGGCTTCCGGAACGTCGAGAATCACTTCATCGCGGTGGCCGGCCTGTTCCACGACGATCCGGTAGCGGCCGGGCCCGGGCTTGCCGAATTGCCAGATGCCGCGCGCATCGCACGATCCGGCCGCGATCGTGCTCCCTTGCGCATCGAGCACCGATACCCGTGCTCCATCGGCCGGCATGCCGTCGTCGTAGCCCGCTTCCACCCGGATCGGTTCCACCGCCGGATTCACGTCGGCTTTGAGATCGTGGGCGGCGGCACTTTGCGGCGCGGCTGCCGCCGCTAAAACGACGACACACCACAATTGCGAACTCGCGCGAACCATCCGTTCATTCTATCGCGAAGGGCCTGGGCAGCATGTCGATCTGGGACGCGGCCATTCTCGGGCTCGTGCAAGGGCTCACCGAATTCCTGCCGATCAGCAGCACGGCCCACTTGCTCCTCGTGCGTTCGCTGATGGGCCATCCTCATATCGACGACGCCTTCACGGTCGTCATCCAGTTGGGCACGCTGGTCGCCGTGGTCGCCTATTTCTGGAAAGATATTCTTCGCCTGGCCCGCGGCGGTCGGTTGGCCTGGCTCATCGTGCTCGGCACCATTCCCGCGGTCGTCGTCGGCTTCCTGTTCAAGAAGCAGTTGAAGGAGCACTTCTTTAACTTGCCTTCGATGGCGATCGCGTCGATAGTGTTCGCGCTACTGCTGGCGATGGCGGAATGGTGGTCGCATCGCCGCGCCCGGCGGCAGATGCTCCGCGGCGAATCGGCGATTGGCCCGCTCGACGCCCTGTGGGTCGGCCTCTGGCAAGCGTGCGCCTTGATGCCCGGCGGATCGCGCTCCGGCACGACGATCACCGGCGGGCTGTTCGCCGGTTTGGCCCGCCCCGCCGCCGCCCGATTCTCCTTCTTGCTGTCGATTCCCGTGATCCTCGGCGCCGGCGCCAAGGACCTGTACGACGAATACAAGAAGTGGAAACACCCCGAGTCGAGCGAGACGCCGAGCTTGTTTGCCTCGCAGGACGACGTGGCGGCACTCGTTGTGGGAACGCTCGTCTCGGCCATCGTCGGCTACCTGGCGATCGCCTGGTTACTCCGCTTCTTGCAGCGCTATTCGACGGCGGTCTTCATCGTCTATCGCTTATTGTTCGGGGCGCTGATCTTGGTCTGGCTGGCGTCGCGGTAATGGGGGCAGTTGCCAAGCCGCAAACAGCCAGGATTGGTGGCACAGGCATTCTTGCCTGTGCAGGCAACGGCGCACAGGCAAGTATGCCTGTGCCACCAGTGCAGTTCGGCTTCCGGGACAACGGGAGCTTCGAATAACCTTCTTTCAGGGAAAGCCGCTTGCGCCTTCGCGACTACAATACTCGCGTTCGACTGGTCGCCTAATTCCCCGAGGAGACTCCGATGGCGTTCACCTTGCCGCAGTTGCCCTACGCGTTCGACGCCCTCGAACCGCACATCGACGCCAAGACGATGGAAATCCACTCGCAGAAGCACCACAAGGCGTACGTGGACAACTTGAACAAGGCCCTGGAATCGGCGCCGGACCTGGCCAAGCTGCCCATCGAGGAACTGCTCCGCAAGGTGAAAACCTCCGCCCCGGATTCGGTGAAGCAGGCGATCATCAACAACGGCGGCGGCCACGCCAACCACGCCCTGTTCTGGGAGATCATGGGCCCCGGGGCCGGTGGCGAACCGACGGGCGCCGTCGCCAGCGCCATCACCTCGGGCTTCGGCGACTTCGCCAAGTTCAAGGAAACCGTCAAGCAGAACGGGCTCACGCAATTTGGCAGCGGCTGGTCCTGGGTCGTCTGGAACCCGACAGCATCCAAGCTCGAAGCCATCAAGCGGGCCAACCAGGATAGCCCGTTGATGGAAGGGCTGGTGCCGATTCTCGGCGTCGACGTGTGGGAACACGCGTACTACTTGAAGTATCAGAACCTGCGGGCGAGCTACCTGGATGCATGGTGGAGCGTGGTGAACTGGAAGGCCGTGGAGGCGAAGCTCACCGCCGCCAAGTCCGGGAAGTAACTTCGGCTGACTGTCAGGAAAGCAAAGACATAGACTCAACCAGCCCCACGCCTCTCCCCGTTGGGGAGAGGCCGACATCTCGCGCGAGCGAGATGTCGGGTGAGGGGTCTTGTTGGGAGGATTCAGCCCCTCACCCGGTTTGCTCGCTACGCTCGCAAACCACCCTCCCCCCCGGCGGGGAGAGGGTCAGATATGGCGGCCGATTCGAAGTCATCAGTTACTAAGTGCCGGACGGGACCGTCAGCGCGCGGAGTCCTTTTCCCCTCCGTTCGCTCGCGGCTCGCCCAGCGAACGGAGCCCAAGCCATGGCGGAACCCGTTGCGATCGCGACCTGGCCATTCGGTCGCACGGCGGTCGAGGCCGCGCTCAAGCGGTTGGCCGTCGGCGACGCCGCCCTCGACGCCGCAATGGCCGGGGCCGAAGCCGTCGAATCGGACTTGAGCATTCGCACGTCCGTCGGCTTCGGTAGCATTCCCGATCGCATTGGCCGCCTCACGCTCGATGCCTGCGTCATGGACGGCAAGACGCTGTCGTGCGGGGCGGTCGCCGCCCTGGAGCACATCCGCCACCCCGCCGCCGTGGCCCGCAAGGTCATGGAAAAGACGCCGCACATCCTCCTCGTCGGCGACGGGGCCAAGTGGTTCGCCCTGCAGAACGGCTTCCCGCTCGAATTCCCGTATACCGCCGAATCGATCAAGGAATGGATCGACAAGCACCCGGACAAGCGCAAGAAGGACGACAAGCAACCGGTGCGCTACGAATCGCCGACGAAGGGTTCCGAAGGCAATCACGATACCGTGACGGTGTTGACGCTCGACCGCAAGGGGAACATGGGCGGTGTCTGCACGACGAGCGGGCTGGCGTACAAGCTGCCGGGCCGCGTGGGCGATTCGCCGATCATCGGGGCGAGCCTTTATGTCGATGACCTTGCCGGGGCGGCCGGGGCCACGGGCGTCGGCGAGGAAGTGATCCGCATCTGCGGCAGTTCTTTCATCGTGGAGCAGATGCGCGGCGGCAAGTCGCCGCAAGAAGCCTGCGAGTTGGCATGTCAGCGCGTCAACGCGACAGCCGTTCGCCGCGGCATGCATCCGGCCTCCGTGGCGTTTCTCGCGCTGGATCCAAAAGGGAATATCGGCGCCGCCTGCACCACCCGCACCAACTTCAAATACGCCGTGGGCAAGTCCGGCAAGACGGAACTACTGACCGTCAAGGAGGTAGCACCGAAGGCCTGAGGTGTAAGGAACTGCTCACTGCATCGGAAAAAAAAATCGCTATTGCTATTGGTTCGGCCGGTTCGCTAAACTCTCGAACCCCTCACTCCAGCTCATCTGGAGTTCCCGAGCACGAGGCTTCGGGCGCGAGGGTTCACGGAGGAACCATGGCCGCACGGAAAGAACCGACCCCGCCCCCGCGCCCCCTCATCGGCATCAACACCGAATACCTGGCGGCGAAGAATACCACACCGTACCTGCGGCTCAACGGGGGCTACATCGATGCCATCATTGCCGGCGGCGGCCTGCCGGTCCTGCTTCCCCCGCTGCGTAAGGACAACCAGCAGGAAATCGAGGCGCTGCTCCGGGCTGTTTCCGGAATCGTTTTGACCGGCGGGGCGGACATGGATCCGCGCCGCAACGGCCAGGCCATGACCGCCGCGGTTAACCCGATGGCCGTTCGCCGCGAGGATGCCGACCGCTATTTGCTCGCCCGCATCTTCGAACGCCGCATCCCCGTGCTCGGCATCGGCCTCGGCATGCAGCAGTTGAACGTCTTCGCCGGCGGCACGCTGCATTTGCACCTTCCCGTCGACAATCCAAAGGCGATGCCGCACTTCGACCAGACCGGCGCCCCGCATCGGCACATGGTGCTCATCGAGCCGAACACGCGGCTGGACGAAATCTACGGTTCGCAGGAGCTGCGGGTGAACAGCCAGCATCATCAGGCCGTGAACCAGATGGGCAAGAAGATGCGAGTGGCGGCCAAGTCGCCGGACGGCGTGATCGAGGCGATTGAAGCGACCGACCCGAACTGGTTCTGCGTCGGCGTGCAGTGGCATCCGGAGGCCGATACGGCCAGCGCCCTCGACGGTCAGATTTTCGAGTGTTTCATCCAGGCAGCGACGCGGGCTTCCGTGGGAATGGAACTCATGGCGGCTTAATCGGCGGGCTCCCCGTTGGGTCGCGGCTAATCGGTGGGCGGATCGATGCCTCGCGCGTTCTTAGGCCTGTCGGTGGGGTCGGGGCTGGAAGGCCTCGACGCCGCGTTGGTTCGCGGCGGCGGGGTCGGTCTGGCGCTCGCGCCGCGCTGCGAACGCTCCGTCCGGATTCCATTCGCGCCTGCCGTGCTCGATTCCTTGCGGCCGGGCGCCAACCGCAAGTTGCACCGCTCGGACTTGGCCCGGGGAATCGCCGAAGCCGCGGTCCATGCCGTTCGCAGCCTGGCGGTGCAAGCGGGATTGTCCTCGCGCGATGTGTTCGCCGCGGGCTTCCTGGAACCGGCTCATCCCGCGGGAGAACTGCCCGTCAGTTGGCCCGAGGTGGCCGCCCGCATCGCCGAGGCCACTGATTTAACCGTGATCCATGGCTTCCGCGATCGCGACCGCGCCGCCGACGGGTCCGGCCACCCCATCACGGCCGTCGCCGATTTCCTCATCTTCCAGCACGACCGCGAGGACCGGTTGCTGGTCAACCTCGGCGCCGTGTCGAGCGTGCTCTTCATCGCCGGTGGAACGAAGATCGCCAAGATTCATGGGTTCGAAAGCGGTCCGGGCGGCCAGTGGCTCGACGCCATTCTGTTCCACGGATCGCGGGGGAAGGAACAAGCCGATTTCAGCGGCAAAAAGGCGGTGCAAGGACGTTGCCTCGATGGTTTGCTGGCGCGATGGTTGGAGCATCCGCACTTCGCGCGAAAGCCGCCCAAGGCGGTCGGCCCAGACGCATTCGGGCCCGCATTCCTTCAGGCATCGTTCGAATTCGCCCGGACGATTAATGCGAGCCTTGTCGATGTGCTTTGCACGGCCAACCACTTGATCGCACGATCGATCGGCGACGCCTGGCGAACATTGCTGCCGCCCACGACCGGACCGGTACGGGTTCTCCTGACGGGCGGCGGGGTTCGCAACGGCTTCTTGAGGCAACTGCTGGGTCAGCAATTGGAAGGTCTGGCGATTGGCCAGATCGAGGAATTGGGCGTTCCGGCGTCGGCGCGGAAGGCGGCCGCAGCAGCGGTCCTTGCATCCCTGACGTGCGATGGGGTGGCTGGGAACCTGGCGCCGCTCACGGGGGCCACGGCCGGCCGCTTGCTCGGCAGCATCGTTCCCGGCGACGCGCGGCACTGGGCCCGCTGTGCCGCCTGGCTCGCCGAGCAATCCGGTGATTTGGCACGCAATCCCCGGGCCGCATGACCCCAGGTACAAAAAAACACCGGGGGGCCTTGCGGCCCCCCGGGTACCAAGCTGACTTACGGGTCCCGTCCATCCCTTCGGTAGCCTGGCAGCCTAAACCGTTCCCCCCTCGGAACGGGTCAAGCCCAACGTAAGTTCCGCATCGCACAAAGACTGCGAGCGGTGTTCGGCGGCGGTCCGCGGTGGCGTACCGCCTCGAACACTTGGACCTTAGAGCACGGTTGCCAGGCGTGCAAACCGGAGCGGGAGAAAAAAACCGAAAAACCGGCGTTTCAGGGATGGCCCGAATATACATTCGCTAAACGCGGAACGATTTGAAAACCCGACCGGAATTCTTCAAGTTCCAATACGGTTCCAGGATTAAACGAAAAACCCACCCGCGGCCGGGTGGGTTCGATGTCGTTCGAAGTCAGGCCGCCATTCATGGCTGGCTGCGGTAGCGGCTGGGGGCAGCGGACGTCAATTGCCAGTCGGCCGGGATCGGCCGCCGCATGTCCTCGCCGGTATAATGCCAGTGGCCAAGGCGGTCCTCGCCCAGGCACCAGCTAAAGGCCGCTGACCGGCCGTTGATCTTGGTTGGGAACTCGACTTCCCCGGATTCGTCGTTGACCAGGTTCACGCCGAGCGACTTCAGTTCCGTTACGGCGGTAATCAAACTTTTCTCCGCGGTCTGAATTTCCTCGCCGACCTGGTAGCGGCGCTGCCGTTCCTGCCAGGCCAAATCGCGGCGGTGGCGTTCCAGTCGCTCTTGTTCCGGGGCCAGCTTGTTCAGGGCGATCCGCATTAAAACGATATCCGACACGATGCTTTTCACGAGGGGAAGCATTTCCCGAGCCGTGGGAAGATCGAGAACTGCTTCCTTCCGTCGCGATTTTCCCGCAGTATTCCCCGCGCGATTGGGGGTGTTATTCATGGGGGGCTCCAGGCGGTGGGAGAAGGTCGGCCGTCCCTTCTCTTTTCTATTCTAGGAGCGCCTCGGCTCGGCAGGGTGCCGATCCGGCGCACTTTTTCCAGGAAGGTTCGCGATTCGACCCTTCCTCATGGAATTCGACGGTCGTCCGGGGCATGTGGATTCACGATTTGTTCTGGATAGCAACCGAACGCCGAAATGGAAAGGGGAACTACGGAGACCCGCCAGAACACTGTTGCGTGCGCCGCGGCGAGGGGTGACAATCTGAGGATTCGCCCGCCCCACCAACGGAGCGCCCAATGTTCTCCGCGGAACTGAACTTCCTCTGGTACGCCCTGGGGGCGGTCGGTCTCTTTTACTTCGGAATGCCGCTCGTACTGCTGTTTCAGCAGCGCTTTCCGGCTCGCCCCGATCTCCTGCCGCTCTCGTTCGCAACGCTGGACCGCCAGGTCGCGCGCTTCCTGACGAGCCAATCGGATGCGGTTCTCGAACTTGGCTTTACCGAGCCGATCCTTTTGCGAATCCCGAACGCCGCCCCCAATGTCATCAGCTACCTGGTGATGCTAATTAACCGCGACAGCGGCGATCGCGCAATGGTCACGTTCATTGTCGGCCAGGGGCAAAAACCGATTCAAACGTCTTACGTCGAATACAGCACGCGGTTCGAATCGGGCCGGGTCTTCAACACGCTCAACTCCGCGACGATCCCGGCCTTCGCCCCGGCGCCGCAGGCGACGCGAACGCAGACGCCATCGGTCCGCGACCTCGAGGAGCTTTATCGCCTCCACCGGTTCGTCATGGATCGCCACGAGGCCGAGGGGCCGAAGGTTCTCTACGACGCCGACAAGGCACTCGAATACCTCGCCGAATACGCGTTCGTCAAAATGTACGACACCCAGGTCGCGCGCGGCTTGCTGCGCTACAGTTCCAGGGACGACTCTTACCGGCTGACTTTTATTGGCGCCTACTACCTCGTCTGGGGATTGTTGCCGCCGCTGAAGTGGCTGCGGCAATGGCTCCTCGCCAATCGAGAAAAAGCCGTGCTGCGCGCGTTCCACCGCGCGGGCGATTGAATCCAGTTCAATGCGGGTGATCGTGCAGGAAGGCCTGCATATCGGCGCCGAATGTCTTGGCCAGATTCCCCGGCGTCAGGATCGCTTGCGGCGGCCCCTCGCACTGAATTCTCCCATCCGTCAAGCAGAGTACATGATGCGCGTGCCGGTTCACCATACTCAGTTCGTGGGACACCAGGAGCACCGTGACGCCGCTCGTGCGATTCAGGTCCGCAATCAGGTCGTAGAACTTTTGCTGGCTTTTGAAGTCGATGCCGGCAGCCGGTTCGTCCAGCAATAGCAACTCGGGATGCGGCTCAAGCGCGAGGGCCAACAGCACGCGCTGCAACTGCCCGCCGGAGAGCACCTCGACCGCCTTATCGATGTGCTCGAGCATGTCGACGCGGGCCAGCAGTCGGTGGATAGTGTCGATTGTTTTTTTGGGGATGCCAAGGAAGAGCGGCCGCCGCGACAGCGTCAAGGCGAGCAAGTCCTTCACTGTGAGCGGCAGCCGAGCGTCGAGCGTGAGCTTTTGCGGCACGTAACCGATATGTTCGGGCGTCGGCTTGGTGTGGTCGTGGCCGCAATGGAAGCGCACTTCGCCGCGGTACGGATGCTCGCGCACGAGCGTTCGCAGCAGCGTCGTTTTACCGGAACCGTTCAGGCCGATCAGGGCGGTGATGGCGCCGCGGGCAATCGATGTCGTGACGCCGTTGAGAATTGCTCGCCCGCCGAGCACGACCTGCAAATCGCGAATCGTGACCAGCGGCGAAGCGTCATCGAGAACGGTCAACGGCTTCATTTCTTACCACAGAGGCACAGAGACGCAGAGAAAGAATGAAGAAATCGTCGATATTCATTCGATTCTCTTTTTTCTGCTCTGTGTTCTCTGTGCCTCTGTGGTTCCAAATCTATTTCATGGCATCGCGGAGGGCGGCGAGGTTCGAGCGCATCTTCGCTTCATACCATCCCGGCGTCAACGCGTTCGGCGTCACCGTCTCCAGCGGGTCGATTTCCACCAGCGCCGCATCGGCGATCCCGCGCCGCTGCAGTTCCTTCACGATCGCCGCCGCCGACGTGTTCGAACCATACTGCGGTTCCACCGCGATCAAGCGGACGCCTTCCTTCGCGCAGAGGGCAACGATTTCATTCATCTCGTCGATGTTCGGCTCCACGCCGGGACTCTTCTCGACCACGCCGGCAATCGTCAGATCGAACGACCGGGCGAAGTAACTCAGCGATTCGTGGAAGGTCACGATCTTGCGATCTTTCTTATCGCGGAGCATTGCGGTGCCGTCGCTCTTGATGGCCTGGAGTTTCGCGATGTAGTCGGCCGCACGGCGATCGTAGTCGGCGGCGTGCGCCGCATCCGCTGCTTTCAGTTCGTCGCGGATTCCCTCGGTCATTGCGATGGCCAGCTCCGGGCTCAGCCAGATGTGGGGGTCGTGCGGGCCGTGGGAATGTTCGTGGCCGTGTTCGTGGGCTTCGCCTTTGAGCAACCGATCCGATGGAATGCGGCCGCCGAGATCGACGATCTTGAGCCGCTTGTTGCCGCTGCCGCGTTGCATGGTATCCGCCAGGCCGTTATCCAGTTGCAGACCGTTGATGAAGAAGAGGTCGGCACTTGCCAGCAATCGCGCTTCGGTATCCGAGGGGTTAAACTCGTGCGGGCCAGTCGTGGTCATGACATCCTTGACCTGGGCATCGTCGCCGGCGACGTTGGCCGCGAAGCAGTAAATGGGCGCGAAGGAAACCACCACCTTCGGCCCGGATCGACTGGCATCCCAAACGGGCGATCCTCCGCCGCAACCGATGCCGAGAAACGGTAATGTGATGGCAAGGACAAGGAGCCAGCGGAGGGATTTAGCCGACATGGCGCCACCTGGCGGAAAAGCGGGATAACTTCGTAAAACTCAGTTTAGCCGCGCTTCGTAGGCAGGACAAGAGCCCCGCTTAGCCGCGACCAACGGGGAGCGCGAACCGTGCACACTCCCCGATGGGTCGCGGCTACGCATCACCGGAACAGCAACCCCGTGTCGCTGACGTTCTCTTCCGCGATGGCTTTGCTGATGCGGCCGCCCTTCCACAGTTGCCGCACCGATTCGTCGAACGTCGTCATGCCGTCCGCCCGGCCCGTCAAAATGCAATTGTCGATGCTCTCGATCTTGGCCTGACGAATGGCGCTGGCCACGGGGTGCGTGTTCCACAGCACCTCGATGGCCAGTTGCCGCTTCTCGGTGCGATCGACGCCGGGCAACAACCGCTGGCTGACCACCACCCGCAGCCCGAGCGCCAGCTGCGCTCGCACTTGCTGCTGCACGTCTTGCGGGAAGAGGTCGGCGAAGCGGGTGATCGCCCCCTTGGCGTCGCGCGTATGCAGCGTCGTGAAAACGAGGTGGCCGGTCTCGGCAGCGGAGAGCGCCATTTGAGCGGTCTCGCGATCGCGGATTTCCCCCACCAGGATGGCGTCCGGATCCTGCCGCAAGCCGAACTTCAAGCCGTCGGCGAATGTCAGCACGTCGACGCCGACTTCGCGCTGCGTAACGACGGAATTCTCGGAGCGAGGGAAGACGTATTCCACGGGTTCCTCCACCGTGATGATGCGGTAGCCGCCGGCGCGATTGAGGCAATGCACGATCATGGCGAGGGTGGTGGTCTTGCCGCTGCCGGTGGGCCCGGTGAGAATTACGAGCCCGTCGCGAAGTTTGGCGATGCGGTCGGCGAGCTCGCGCGGGAAGCCGGCCCAGTCGAAATCGGGGATGGCGGACGGAATAATGCGGAAGCAGGCGCCGAGTTGCCGCCCGGCGTGGAAGAGATTGGCCCGGAAGCGAACGGTCGCTTTACCAAGGACCGCTGCGAACGAGAAGTCGACGTTCTTGTGCGTTTCGAGGCGTTCGAAGGCGCCCGGCGGGCAGATGGCAGCGAATAGCGGCTCGGCTTCGTCGGCGGCCAGCGCCGGTTCGGCAAGTTCAATCAAGTCGCCGTGCCGGCGCAACACGGGCGGGTAGCCGGCGATCAGGTGCAGGTCCGAGGCGCCGCCTTGCACGGCCAATTCCAGCCAGCGGCGCAACCTCTCCGGCACGCTCGGCAATTCGGGTGTCATTGAGCCATCATATTAGCGCGCGGGTTCCGGCGCAGTCGCGCTCGGCTCCGCGGACTCCGCCTCGCGGCTAACCCGTTACGGCACTCTCACGGCGATACCGGCGCCGTCGCCGCTGGCGACCAGAAGGCAGCCGTCGCGCGCGAAATCGACCCGGAACGTGCAGTTCGCCAAACCGGGCAAGTCCAGTACCTCCTGCCACGATCCGGTATCGAACACTTTCACCGGGCCGGTACCGGAGCCAATGGCCAGGCGTTTGCCGTCTGGCGAAACTGCCAGGCAGCGGGCCGACTTGAACGCGCCGTTGCCGACCGGCCGGTTTACGACTTGCTTGGTCGCGAAGTCCCATACCTTCACGTGGGCATCGTCCTGGCTGCCGCCGATCGCTCCGATCGTGATCATCCGCTTGCCCCCGTCAAGGAAGCCGATGTCCCAGACTTCGAGCGACTGATCGGGGAAGCGGCCAGTTTCCTTGCCGGTCGCGGGATCCCAGACGCGGAGTTCGCCCTTGGCCTTGGCCTTCCAGTTGCCGCTGGCCGTGACGAGGGCCGTGCCGTCCAGCGTGAACTTGGCGCGGTAGATCGCATTCGCCGACGCCTGGATGGAAACGATCGGGGCGAGTTTCATTGCATCCCAGACGATGACTTTGCCGCTCTCATCCGTGGAGGCGAAACGCCGACCGGCCGCATCGAACCCAATGCTTCGCAGGCCCGCCTTGTGATCGGCGAATTGCTTTAAGAGCTTGGGATGGGCGGGGTCGGCCATGTCCCATGCTGAGAGCGTCTTGCCCCAGCCGCCGAGCACCAACCGCTTGCCGTCCGTGCTGATCGCGGCGCAAGACAGGTATTCGTTTTCGTCGGGCACCTTGATCTCGGCGATGGGGCGGAGGCCGCGGGTCGTCCAGAATCGCATTTCTCCGACGCCCGTGGATGCCATCCGTGCTCCATCGGGGCTAATGGCCAGGGCGCGCACGACCTGGCGATGCCCGGTGAACGAGCCGGTCGGCTTGGCCGAGCCGAAATCGAAGAAGCGAATGAAGCCGGCGTTGTTCTCCTCGCCGCCGGCGGCGACGAGCGTTTTGCCGTCCGCGAGGAAGCCCAGGGACAAGAGGGCCGCGGTGGGAATGGTGAAGAGACGCGGCGGGGCTGAGGTTTTCTTCAGCGAATAAGCAGCCAGTTCGGCCTTCAACTCCAGAGGGCCGGTGCCACGCCAACTCGCGACCACGATCTCCGAGCCGTCCGGGCTGAAGATCGCGTGGCTTTGCTTGAGCTTCTTGTTGGCGCTGAACTCCACGGGTGCGACATCCGAGGCGACCTCGTAAACGCGGATCAGGTGGTTCGCGGTGGCGATCGCGACGCGCTGGCCGGTGTGATCGAAAGCGACGGACTCGACGGCCGAGTCGGCATTCAGTTCCTTCACGAGATGGCCGGTGGCGAGGATCCAGAGGCGGAGTTTGCCATCCGCGCCGGCCCCGGCCGCCATCGTTCCATCCGCGTGCACGGCCACCATGTTCTGGTTGGCCGCGGCTTGCAGGTGGAAGCGGATGGTGCCGCTCACGAAGTCCCAGACGACCGCTTCGCCTCCGTCGCTGCCCTTGGCGCTGTTGCCGCCGACGGCCACGAGTGCCGCTCCCTTTTCGCCAAAGGCGATCGACGCCGCTCGATTCACCAAGCCAGGCAAGAAGCGCAACACGCGGCCGTTGCCGGCATCGCGCACCACCAGCACGCCCTTGTCGTGGGCCGTGACGAGGTAGCGGTTGTCCGGTGAGTAGGCGAGCGCGAACACCGGTCCGTGCTTGTCCGGTTCCACGGTGAGCGTCGAGGGGAGCTGCGAATAGACGCGGAAGGTCTTGTCGCCTTCGCCGGCCGCGATGACGTAGTTGCCGGCCGGGCTCGGCAGCATTTCCCACACGCGCGTCAGTCCGGGCGAAGTCAGGCGAACCAAGCCGGGAGCCGCATCGACACCGGGAAGGGCCCAGCGCTTGATGGTCATGTCTTCGCCGGTCGTCAGGAGCAAGCGCGAGTCGGGAAGGACTGCCGCGGCGAGGACGGCGGAATCGTGGGCGCGGTAGCGCTTCACTTCGCGGGCGGCGGCGTTGTTCGGCGGTTGCGCCGGCTGCTGGTTGAAGTTCTGCGGCTGCCGTTGCATTGGCGTCGGCGGGTTCGCGCCGATTTCCGTGAGCCGCACGGTGCCGTCCGACGCCGGCGTCACCAGCGTCTTCCCATTCGCCAGCCAGTCGAGGCCGGTGATCGGCTGATCCGACGGCTGCGGCGAAAAGGCGATGGGCGATCCGATCTCGGCCTTTGCCGTGGGAACGGCATAAACGCGGACCTCGCGAGTGACGCGGAACTGGCCGTCCATGTCTTCGGGCGGCGCCTGATCGGGGCCGTAAGCCGCCACGGCGAAGCGCGAGCCATCGGGTGCGATCGCCATCTGCGTGATGGCGGAGTAGTTGCCGAAGGCCGGGGTTTCCTGGAGTTTTTCGCCGGTCGCCGCGTTCCAGATGCGCACCTTGGTATCATTCCCCGCGGAGAGCAGCAGGTTCTTCGGCCCGAAGGCCACGCGGATCACATTCCCTTGATGCCCGGCAAACAACCGCTTGGTTTCCTTTCCGGTGGCGGCTTCGCGAAGCACGATGTCCTTGCCGTCGGCCACGGCCAACAGCTTGCTATCCGGCGAAACGGCCGCGAACCGCCCGGACGTGGACCAGAGGCGCTGTCGCTGCTTACCCCAGGTCTGCACCGTGTTGTCCTTGCCAACCGAGACGACGACGGCTTGATCGGGCGACCAGGCGATATGCTCGATCGCGCCGGCATGGGCTTTCTCGAGGGCCGCGGCCCGACCGCCGCTGAGCGCATTCCAGAAACTGAGCGTGCCGGCTTCGTCGCCGGTGATGGCGCGGCGGCCATCCGGAGCGACTGCAATGGCCGTGGCGATCCGTGACTGGCCGCGGAATGTTTGCAAGGAAGGGCCATCGGCCGCCTTCATCGGGCTCCACTGGCGGATCGTGCGGTCTTGCGAAACGGAGATCAGCTTGTCGCCGTCGCGCGTGAAGGCGATGTCGGTGGTCGGTTCATTGTGGGCGCGGAGCGTCTGCCGGGTGCGGCCGGTGAGCGGGTCGAGAACGACGATCGGGCCCTGGAACGTTGCCGCGACGAGCGTTTGTCCTTTCGGCGAAAAGCGGACGGCCACGGCCATATCGGGAAGCACGCCGAAGGTCTGAGCTTCCTGGCCGGTCGCCGCATTCCATAGTTTCACGTGGCGGTCTTCGGAACCACTGGCGACGAACTGGCCGTTGGGTGAGAAGACCACCGAGCGCAACGCGTTCTTGTGCCCCTTGCAGGTGAAGAGCACGCGCCCCTCGGCGACGTTCCAGATGCGGACGGCGCGATCCGAACCGCCCGAGGCCAGTTTCGTTCCATCGGGTGAGAAGGCCACGGTGCGAACGCCGGCCTTGTGCTCGCTCCACGACGCTTTCTGCTCGCCCGTCGCGGCGTTCCACAAACGAACGGTCTTGTCGTAGCTGGCGGTGGCGAGCGTCCGGCTATCCGGGGAATAGGCGACGCCGAGCACCCAGCCGGCATGACCCTTCAGCGTGCGCCGCGCTTTCCACGTCGCGGTGTCCCACAGCTTGACGGTCTTGTCAAAACTGGCCGTCGCCAGCGTTTGCCCGTCCGGCGAGAACGCCAGCCCGGCTACCACATCATCATGGCCAGTCAGTTCCGCGATCAGCTTGTTTTGCAAGCGATCGAGAACCATCACGGATTTGTTCTCGCCGGAGACGGCGAGGAACGTGCCGGAAGGCGAGAGGGCCGCCGCGGCATATGGTTGCGGCGAAAAGGCCAGGCCGCCCGCGGTGAACGTCTTGCGATTGTTGTCCTTGAATTCCCACAGATGCACGGCCTCTTCGTGGCCGACGGAAACGACGGTCTTGCTGTCGAGGAATGTCGCGCCGAGTACGGCGGGGCCGCCGTCGCCGCGGTAACCCACCTGCTGATTCTTGGCGATGTCCCAGACGCGAATCTCGCCGTTCTGGCTCGGAGAAGTCATGTTACCGGAGCCGGCGACAATGTACTTGCCGTCCTTGCTGAACTCGCAGCACATCACGCCGGCCTGGAAGCGAACGGTCGCTTCTGTCTTCTTGCCCTCGCGGTCGCGGATGAGCAGTTGCGAATCCCAGCCGCCCGTGGCCAGCAGTTTGCCATCCGGGCTGATGGCCACGGTTTCAATCGTGTTGCTATGGCCCTTCAACACGACGCGTTCCTTCTTGACGGCGAGCGGCGGTTGCCCCATCGCCGGGAGCTTTTCGGGAATGTCGTAGCAGCGGGCGGTGCGGTCGAAGCTGCCGGAGAGCAGCGTGCGGCCGTCTTCCGAGATCGCCACGGAAAGGAGTCCCTGCGTGTGCCCTTCGAAGATCGCGATCGGCGAAAGGACGAGCGGCGCCTTGCTCTTGATCGAAATTGCGGCGAGATCCCAGACCCGCGATGTGTTATCCAGCCCGGCCGTGGCGATCCGCTTGCTGTCCTTGAAGAAGCAGATGCCGTTGATGCCATTCTTGTGGCCGCCCAGTTTCTCGTCGGAGGCCGCGAGCACTTGGAACGTGTTCGCATCGTAAACGCGGAGCGTGGAATCGTAGTTGCCCGTGGCCAGCAGTTTGCCGTCCGGGGAAAAGGCGACGGCCCGCGTGCCGTTCGGCTCTTCGAATAACTTGATCACTTTGCCGGTGCCGCGATCCCAGATGCGGACGGCGCCCTTCTTTCCCTGGGAATCGCCCTCGGTCGTGGCGAGCCGCTTGCCGTCCGGGGAGACGGATACCGACCACCAGTTCGGGGACGTGGGGCGAATTTCGATGGAATTGTTTTCGAAGAGGAGGGCTTCGCCGCGCGGATTGATGGGCGGCGCCGCGGGCCGCACGGGCCGCGGCGCCGGTGCGGGTGCGGTGGGCTTTGTTTCCTCGGCCACGGCCGCCAGGCTAATGAAAAGCACGGCCGCCGCCGCCAATCGACTCGCGCGCTGCACGACCATCGCGGGCATTGAGAATCCCTCAAGAGATGCAAATGAAAGCCCACCCGTGGCGACGGGTGGGCTTGCTCACTTCCCTTCGGCTTCTTCCACACTGATGAGGCCGTCGCCGTTGCTATCCAGCTTGCGGAAGTCGGCGTCGGAGCCGAGGAACTCGCGGCGGCTCAGGTCGCCGTCGCGGTTGCGGTCCATCTTCTGGAACCAGCGCGGCCCAACCGGCGAGGGCGTCGGCGATTCCGGCATCCCGAAACGCGCCTGAACCTGCGTGCCGCGGCCCGGATCGGCCGTCGGCGCCAGCCGCGCCTCGAAGCGGCGCGGCAACTTGGTCGGATCGAGAAGCCCTTCCTTATTGCCGAAGCGAGCCACCAGTTGCGGCATCGCCCGCAGCTCCCGCACCGACAGCCGGCTATCGCGGTCGGTATCGATGAAGCTGAACAGACCGAGGCTCGTTTCGTTGAGTTCGATGAGCCACAACCCGCTGACCGCCGCGGCCAACAGGTCGCCGACCTCATCCAATCCGGCGCCGATCTCGCTCTCGTAAAGCAGGCCGTCGTTGTTCTTGTCGAAGAAGGCGAAGGCATCGCCGTTGAACAGCGCGTCGCTCTGAGCTTCATCGCGAGTCAGGTAGCCGTTCATGTCGCGATCGATGGTCTTGAATCGTTCGAGGTAGCGGGCGCGAATAGATGCCTTCGCGTCGCGGGGGTTCATGGCGGGCGGCGTCTTGAAGTCGAGGCAGAAGCCGGGAACTTCGATGGAGGCATCGCCGGCGGCGTCGAGGGCGGTTTTGACGGGGGCGGCGCCGCCGCGGCGCACCTCGGCCGGGTTCGTCCCGCGCGGCCGCAGACCCAATCGCACAGCAATTTCCACCTCGGGCACGGCAGTTTGGCCGACCCGGGCCAGTTCCTCGGCATCGAGTTCGCCATCGCCGTCTTGATCGAAGCCGGCGAACAGGGCACCGGTCAGATTGATTTCCTTTTTCGTGATCTTTCGGGCCGTCGATTCTCGTACGGCGTTAGACGGGGGAACCGGCACAGCGCTGCCGCCGAACGGGCTAGCGGAGTACAAAGTGGGCTGCTGATTGCCACCCCGCGGCTTGGGGCCGTAACGGGCGAGCAACCGCTTCGCGAGTACGCTATCCGCGCCCTTGCGAGAAAGCGGCAACAACTCCGCGACCGGGCTGCCCCGCTGTTGCATCACCTGGTCGAAGAAGAACGGCGAGCGCGGCTGCCGCGTGATCTCGTCCATGCTCAGCAGGTCGTTCTCGTCGGCGTCGAGTTTCGCGAGAATGGCGATGCCGGCTTCCAGTTCGGCCGCGGAGAATTTGCCGTCCTTGTTCGCATCGAGCAGATCGAGGAAGGCCTTGTCCAGGTCTTCGGCGGAAGGCTGGCGGCCGCGACTGAAGAAGCCATTCATCTGCGGTTGCGGGTTGTAGGGCGGCGGCAAGCGGAGCGGGCCGAGGTCGTGCTTGAGCAGGTAATCGGCGAGTTCGCCGCGCGTCAGCGATGTAATCTCCGGGGGGCGTGGCATCGGCTGCCCGTTGCCCATCCGCTGCGGTTGGCGGCCCTGTTGCGGGTTATTCTGCCCGCCCAGCAAGCTCAACAGCGTCTTAAGTTTCTTCGCTTCCTTCTCGTCGACGATGCCGTTCTTGTCGGCGTCGAGCCGGTCGAAGAGCGCGTCGACGAAAGCGTGCCACGCTTCGCGCAAGGGCTGGCCGCTCGAATCGATCTTCAAGCGCACGATGACCGGCCGCGACTGGGAGAGGTAAACGATGTCGAACGGTTCGGCGGCGGGCGCCGCGGCTTCCGTGCGCGGCACGGCCACCAAGGCAAAGAGTGCGACCAGGTTAACGCTCCTCACGCCAGCACCTCCTTGATGGGCGCGGCGGTCGGCTCGACCAGGCGAATGGGGCGGCCGATCAGCGAATCGTTCTGTTTCATCGGATCGAGGCCGACGGCCTTCACCAAGGTCGCGAGCAGGTCCGGCACGGCCACCGGACGGTCCTTCACTTGCATGCCGTCCGCCGTGGTGGCGCCGACGACCTGGCCGCCCTTGATGCCGCCGCCGGCCAGCACCGTCGACCACGAATTGGCCCAGTGATCGCGCCCTTTGGATTGATTGATCCGGGGGGTGCGACCGAATTCGCCCATCCAGATGATGGTGGTGGTGTCGAGCAGGCCGCGCGCGGACAGGTCGTCCATGAGCGTGGACCAAGCCGGATCGAGGACGGCGCAGAGTTTCTTGACCTGTTCGAAGTTCTCGCCGTGCGTGTCCCAGCCGATGCCGCCGAAGACGCCGGGCGCCGAAGAGAGCGTGACCTCGACGAAGGGGACGCCGCGTTCGACGAGGCGGCGGGCGAGCAAACACCCTTGGCCGAATAGGTTGCGGCCGTACTTGTCGCGCAGGGCGTCCGTTTCTTCGTTGAGATCGAACGCCTTGACGGCCTTGGACCGCATCAGAACCTCGGCGCGGCGATAGGCCGTGCGATGGCTGTCGCCGGCGCGACCGGGATGATCCGCGAGGAACTCGGAATCGGCCTCGTCGCGGAAAGCGGCCCGTTCCACGCCGCGATTCGCCGACACGCCGGCCGGCAAATCGAGGTCTTGCACCTTAAGCATCTTGTCGATGTCCTGGGCGTTCGGATTGCCGTTGGCGTAGATGTTGTTCTCGGCGACGACGAGCGGGGCGAAGCGCGGCCCGAGGAAGCCGGGGCCGTAAGCATCGGGATTGAGCAAGCGGAACGGCGCGACACTGACGACGCAGGGAAGTTCGGCATCCGGCTGGTCGAGTTCCTTGCCGACGAAAGAACCGACGCCGGGATAGCGAACGGGGCCGCCGGGAACGCGGCCGGTGCGTAGCAGATAGGCGCCGCGGCTATGATCCGCTTCCTTGGTGGACATGCTGCGAATGATGGCCAGGCGATCGGAAAAATGGGCGAGTTTCGGGAAGTGCTCGGCGATGCGAATGCCGGGCGTCCTGGTATCGATGCCCTTGATGGGGCCGCCGTTATCGGTGCCGGGCTTGGGGTCGAAGGTATCCATCTGGCTGGGGCCGCCGTTCATCCAGAGCAGGATGCAGGCGCGGGGCGGCTTGGCCGATCCCTGCGTGGCGGCGCGAGCGAGGTTGCCGAACCACCCGGACATAGTGACGGCGGCGCTCGCGGCGCCGGTGCGAAGGAATGCGCGACGCGACGGTTCGAATGACATGGTGGGCTCCGGGTTTGTTTAGCCGCGACCCAACGGGGAGCGCGTGACTTTCGCGCTCCCCGTTGGGTCGCGGCTAAACGGTGTTCTTAATGGTTAAACGCGAATTCGGTACTGTTGATGAGCGCCCAGAACACGTCGGCGATGGCCTCCGTACGGGTTTGTTGGGCGTCCGTTGCCGCCGCGGCCCGGCCGATGAACGAATCCGCTTTTTCCAGTTCCCGCTCGGTCGGCATTCGAGACAAGGTTGCCAGATAGATGGCTTCGATGCGGCTCTTCTCGGCCAGGAACGGCGCTTCGAGCAAGGCCCCGAGCAGTTCGCTCTTGGACGGATGCGTTGCCCCATCCACGAACTCGCCGTTCATCAATAAAAGGGCCTGAATGATGGACGTTTCGTGGTCGGACGGTTTTCCGGACTGGCGGCCGTACTTGGTGAGGAACTGGCCGCGGGCGTCCTGGTTGCCGAAGTAGATGGCGAAGGGGTCGTCGCCGAGCACGTTGGGCTGGCCGGTGGCGACGGCGAGGCTGTCGAAGAGTTGTTCGCCGGTGAGGCCGCGGAGGAGTTGCCGCGAATAGAGCGGCGCCGGGCCCGCGCCGCGACTCGTTAGCTGGTATGCCTTCGAACCGGCGATCGCCTCGAAGATGAAACGCAGGTCGAAATTGTGATCGGCGAAGGCCTTGGCCAGTTCGTCGAGCAACTCGGCGTGATAAACCTTCGTATCTTGGCCGCCGGCCATTTCATCGACCGGTTCGACGAGGCCGATGCCGAACAGATGCGCCCAGACGCGGTTCACGGCGGCCCTGGCGAAATAGGGGTTCTTCTTGTCGGTCATCCAGTCGGCGAGCGTTTGCCGCGACCCGGCCTTGAACTTCCACACCGGCTCGCCGCCATCCGGGAAGGAAGCCTGGACCACGCGTTCGGTGCCGGGAATGGAGATCTCGCGGCGATCGCCGACTTCTCGCTCCGGAGTGACGAATCCGCCGCCGTTATCGCGACCGCTGAGCCCGGCATAGAAGGCGGCCAACCCCCAGAACTGATCGCGCGTCCACGAAGCGAACGGGTGGTCGTGGCACTGGGCGCATTCGAGGCGAAGACCGAGGAAGACGCGCGCCGAGCCGGCCGCCAGGTTCTCCGGCTTCACTTCCTTCGCGAAGTAGTAGCCGATCGGCGTCGGCTTGGTGATGTCGTTGCCGAAGATCTGCTGTTGGGCGCGCTGATCGATGGCCACGGTGAGAATTTCGCGGGCCATCTTGTCGTAGCCGATATTCTCGGCGAACTGCTTGCGCAGCCATGAATCGAAGCCGACGGTGAGAAACGCGAACTGGATATTGGAATCGGCCTCGGGCATGAGCAGCCGCCGCCAGACGGTGGTCATGTGGCGGGCATAACTCGCGCGGCTCAGGAGGTCGGCGATGAGGCGCTGACGGCGGTCCGGCCGAGTATCGGCAAGGAAGGTGCGGGCTTCGGCCACCGTGGGAATGCGGCCAGCCAGATCGAGGTAAACGCGGCGAAGGAATTCGCCATCGGTCGCGGGTTCGGCCGGGGTTATCTTGCGGGCCTTCCAGGCGGCATCGAGTGCCTTATCGATGCGGGCGGCGAGGGCGACGGCGTCCGGGTTCGGCCCCGAACGAGCGGGTGCCGCAGCTTCCATCCGTGGCATCCAAACCAAGACTGCTGCCCAGGCGAGAGCCATTCGCAACATGGAGCCACCTCATGAGGAATCCAGGATCGCTCAGTCGGCGCGCAAACGCGGTGATTGCATTTCCCCACACCACTGTTCGCCCCGTGCGGCAAGATATTCCGCGGAAAGGAACGGGACCAACGCGGCGGACAATCGCCTGAGAAACGGAACATTCCCCGTTAATGACGATTGAGTCTACCAATCATGTCATGAAAAAGCTTGGAATCTTTCAAGCCAAAGTGTACCGGATATGTAACGGACCGGAAGGCCAGTCGTTGGCGCCTTGAAGAGGAATGGAAGGTGTTGTAAGGAGCGCGATCTCCGCGCTCCCCGTTGGGTCGCGGCTAATCCGAGATCAATCAATAGCGAACTTCGGCGCCGATACTAAATCCTTGCGCCCAGAAGTCCGTCGTGGTATCGCGGAGGACCGGGCCGGGGCCGTACAACTCTTCCGCCCGGCGGACCTTGCTCCAATAGAGGAAGTCGTAACCCGCCGTGAAGCGGACGTGCTGCCACGGTTGCCATCCCAGCTTGAACCCGACTTGCGGCACCACCGAGAAGTAATCGGTCTGGTTGTGGCCCGCGGTCTGGATCACCGGGCCGCCGGCGCCGCCGACAAACGTCGACCGCGTTTGCTGCTGATCGAGATCGCTGGCGGTCACGCCAAGTGCGATCGTGGCTTGCATTTCATACGTGAACTGCCCGGTGCGGCCCTGGGCATTGAAGCCGACCTCGCCGCCGTGGAAGTAATTGCGCGTCCGCACGCTGTCGTTGCCCATGAGTCGCGGCGAAGTCGGGGCGTTCGAAACGATGTCGAAGGAGTCCGCAATGGAGTCGCCAACAGTGAGGAAGCGATAACCGGCAAGCAGGTCCAACCGAATGCCGTTGGCCTGGAAGACGCGGCGCAAGTGGGTGTCGCCGCTGAAGAAACTGGTTTGTGCCGATGCCGTCACCGTGCCGCTGCTTAGACCGGGGAAGCCAACATAAAGCGGCGTCTGCACCGGCTGCCCGCCGACTGCGGCGAACTGCGGCAAGTTGACGACGTTCGTGCCGTCGCTGCCGCCGACGAGTCGTTCACTGCGCGACCCGAGGCTAATAATCTGGTGCGACAGGGCCCAGTCGTGATTGTCGTCGATGAAGGCGCCGAGAGTCAGGCGGACGCCGGGGCGAAGGCCGTTGAGGCCGCGCTGCCCGCCGAGCAGGTCCTGCGTGTTCGGCTGGCCCACGATGCCCGCCAGACCTGCCCCCAAACTCGCCGGGCCCGACGTTACTAATGGCGGAATCGCAGGCCCTTGCGTCGCCCAGTAGAGATACTCCGCCGAGAACCAACCGATCTGTTCCGGCGGATAAATGCACGAGCCTTGTCCCGACAGATACCGAGCGGGATCCTTCGTGGTGATCGTCTCGGAGTCCGTGCCCGCCGGTGTGAAGTCGAAGATGCTTCTGCCGTGCTTGGTTCCAGCATAGTTGATAACGGGGGCGTTCAGAGTGCTTCCGGGCACAGTCGCGTTTCCCGGTCCTGGCGGCAGCGGCGTGGCGAATACGGTGCTGGTGGGATCGCCGGCGCGGAGCGAAGGGGCGACCAACGCGGCTGCGGCAGCCGCCAGGAGCGTTTTGCGAACCATTCCGATCCCCTCGGAGGCGAGACCGAGGGCCGCAAAGGCGGCAACCTCGGCAATTCAGGCAGCATGGGCCTGGGAAAGATCGGCAGACTCGGCAAAGACCATCCAATGGGATGTGACCGAAAATGAGATCGGGATAAGAAACTGCGCCAAGTGGTCGGGTTGTAAGGACTGTGCCGCGGAGATTCTTTTCGCGCATACCCGTTTCAGTCGCAGGAAGCTCCGGCTAGACTAAACCCATCATGCCCCACTGCCGTATCGCTCTATTCGCGCTCGCCTGGCTGCTTTTATTCTGGCGCACCGACCCGGCGGCGGAAAAGCCTGCCGAGGCGGCGCGGCCCGCTTTTCTCGCGCAGCATTGCCAGGCCTGCCACGGCGGCGCCAAAGCGAAAGGCGACTTCCGCCTCGACAGCCTGACGACGGATTTCGCGGACAAGGCCAATCGCCAGCGCTGGCTCGCCGCCCTCGAGCAGGTCAAGAGCGGCACCATGCCCCCCAAAAAAAAACCGCGGCCACAAGCGAAGGAAGTCCAGGCGTTCGCGGAGTGGATCAATGGCCGTGTGGCGGCCGCCGAGGCGGCCCGCAATGCATCGCAGGGCCGCGTCGCCCTCCGCCGCCTCAACCGCGCCGAATATCAGAACACCATCCGCGACTTGCTCGGCGTCGACATCGATTTGAAAGATCTTCTTCCCCCGGACGCCGCCTCCAACGGCTTCGACAACAATGCCGAGGCTTTACATACATCGTCGTTCCTGATGGAGCAGTATCTGGAAGCCGCGGATAAAGTGCTCGACGCGGCTATCGTCAACGGCCCCAAACCGTGGATGATCAAGAAACGCTTCAACATCAAGGACGAGAAATCGGTCAAAGCGACCGGCAGCGTTTATCGCCACCTCGAGGATTCCGTCGCCATTTTCAGTTCCTGGGTGTCGGCGAACATCCAGGTCACGCTCTGGAACTTCTTCTCGCACTTCCGCGGCAACTATCGCTTCCGCATCTCGGCGTACGCCTACCAAACCGACAAGCCGGTAACGTTTCACATGACGGCCGGCACCATGACCGCGGTCACCGAGGAACGCATCGTCGGCTACCACGACGTGCCGCCCGGCAAACCGACTGTGATTGAGTTCGTCGAGAAACTCGAGCCGCGGAACACCGTTCGCTTCGTGGTGGACAACCTCGGCGTGATTCCGACGGTGGTCGAGAAGGTCGGCGCGGACAAGTACAAGGGAGCGGGACTGGCGATTCAGTGGGTGGAAATCGAGGGGCCGCTGCACGAAAGCTGGCCTCCGCCGAGCCATCGGAGCATCTTCGGCAACCTGCGCCAGGCCCCGGCGCCGACCGCCGCTGATAAGCAGCGCGTCGAGGTGGTTTCGAAACAGTCGCTAGTCGACGCCGAGCGCCTCCTTCGCGAATTCGCGCGCCGCGCCTTTCGGCGGAATGTTTCCGCGGACGAAATCAAGCCGTTCGTCGCCCGCGTGAAGGCCAAGCTGAACGCCAAGTTCTCGTTCGAACAGGCAATGCGGGTCGGCCTTAAGGCCGTGCTGGTTTCGCCGCGATTCTTGTTCCTGGAAGAGAAGCCCGGAAAGCTCGACGACTTCGCACTGGCCAGCCGCCTCTCGTACTTCCTGTGGAGTTCGATGCCCGACGAGGAACTCTTGAAGTTGGCGGAAGAGAAGAAACTGCGCCATCCCGCGACACTCCGCGAACAAGTGGAGCGGATGCTCAAGCATCCCAAGGCCGCGGCCTTCGCGGACAACTTCGCCGGGCAATGGCTGGGCCTTCGCAAGATCGACGATACCGCTCCGGACCCGTCGCTTTACCCCGAATACGACGACGTTCTCAAAACCGCGATGGTCAAGGAAACGCTGCTGTTCTTCGGCGAGGTACTCAAGAACGATCTGAGTTTGACGAACTTCGTCGCCTCCGATTTCACCATGCTCAATGGCCGCCTGGCTCGTCACTACGGCATCCCGGGGATCACCGGCCAAGAGTTTAAGAATGTGGCATTGCCGCCGGGCAGCCATCGCGGCGGCGTGCTCACCATGGCCAGCGTCCTCAAAGTCACTGCCAACGGCACCACGACGTCGCCGATCCTCCGCGGCGCCTGGGTGCTCGACCGCATTCTCGGAACGCCGCCGCCGAAGCCCACGGTGGATGTCGAACCGATCGAACCGGACATCCGCGGGGCGACGACGATCCGCGAACAACTGGCGAAGCATCGCCAGCGGCCGGAGTGCGCCAGTTGCCATGTGAAGATCGATCCGCCGGGGTTCGCCTTGGAAAGCTTCGATGTGGTCGGCGGCTGGCGCGACTATTACCGCAGCGTGGGTAAAGGCGGCCCCGCGGTGGTCAATGGCCGCACCATGCGTTACAAGAAGGGCCCAGATGTCGAAGCGGCCGACGTGCTTCCCGATGGCCGCCGCTTCCAGAACATCGACGAGTACAAGCAACTCTTGTTGAAGGACAAGGATCAACTGGCTCGCGCCCTGGCTGAGAAACTCTTGAGTTACGCGACCGGCGCCGCCCCGACCAAGGCGGATGCGGCGGAAGTCGAGGCCATTGTCGGGAGAGTCCGCGCGAAGGATTACGGCTTCCGCAGCCTCGTGCACGAGATCGTCCAGAGCAAACTGTTTCAGAGCAAGTGACGAACGATCTTATGCGGTCGGTTTTTGTTGGCGCTCGGCCAAGTCGTAGCCCTGCAAGGCAGCGGCGCGGCGCGCGGGGTCGGTCATCACTTCACTAAACCACTTCCGGGCATCGTCCCACCGAGCCAAGTGCAAGCAGCAAATGCCGAGGTTGAGGATCGCCGCCGGGCCGACAAGGTCCGGCGAAAAACCGCCGCCATCGTCGAACTGCCCAGTGCGGCCGAGTTGGATCAAGCGTTCCAGATAGGTGGCGGCCGTGAGGTAATCCGCCGCCGCGAATCGCTCCGCGGCCACGGCCCAGAGTACCGGCGGTGTCGCGGGGAACCAGCGCAGCGCCAGGTCGCGTGCTTCGGCCCGCCCCACGGCACTTCGGTTCTGCTCCGGCGAAACGGATAGCAAATACTCGATCAAGGAACCGACCCACGGCGACGGCGGCACGGGCTCGGCGGACTTCGCGCGAATTTCTTCCGCGGCCTCGGCGAGAACATCATGGCCGCGCGGGTCGTTGAGCCAGAGCAGATTGCGGCCGAGTTCGATCATGAAGCCGAGTTGGCCGGGGCGATCGCGGAGTTCCGCTTCCAACAACCGCACCACCCAGCGAATACGATCCGGCGTGGGGGCGGACAGATAAGCGTGGCGTCGAATGGTTGCGTCGGCGAGGCCGATCGATTGCCGCCGGGCGGCGGCCAGCGCCTCGATCGATGGTTCCAGGGTGGGATGCAGCCGCCCCTGGAAGCGAAGTTCGGGAACACGTCGGAACAGCCGATATTGCCTGCCCGTGGTTCCCTCGGCCGGGCGGTCCGGATGAAGTTGCTGCCGGACGCGCAGTTGCCAGGCGAACGACTCTGTGTTAGCGATCGCGGCAGCGATGGCATTTTGACCGCCCGCTTCCAGTTCCTCGTCCGGGTTCATCCACAAGAGCCAGTCGCCGGTGGCGGCGGCCACGGCGTCGTTGCAGGCCGCGGCGAAGTCATCCGCCCAGGCAATCGGTATCACGCGGGTGCCAAGTTCGGCGGCTAGTGGAACGGTGCGGTCCGTGGAACCGGTATCGGCGACAACGACTTCGCCGACCGCAGGTTGAACCGAACGGATCGCGCGCGGCAGCGATGTTTCGTGGTTGCGCGTGATCAGGAAGGCGGTGAGAGAGGGCATTTGTCACGAGTGGGATGCGGCCCGTTCGCGGCGAATGGCAGTCAGGGAGCAGGTCCGCTTTGCTCTCTTCAGCCCGAAAGGCTGGAATCCCATAGCACAGCGCGGTGAACCGTAGGGCGATAATAGACGGCTCGATGGTTACAGCGATGGTTCACACGCCGCACCGCAACCGAACGTGCCGCCATGAAAACCTTTCTACTCGCTTTTAGATCTCTCATCCACGGCAGCCTCAGCTGGTTCGACCGCATTCGATTCTGCTGCACTCAACGGCATCGCGTTTATCCGCCCGGTCTCGATCAGACCCTTTACCGAGAAAAGATTCTGCTCAGGACTATCGCGCGGCAGGGGCGACCCGCGGATTTGGGCCGGCGACGTCGGCTCGTGGTGAATCACCTTGTATTAGACCGCCGCGGGCGGCCCGTGGTATGGCGAGCCCGAGGCTCGCCGATTCCTTCGTGGGAAGAGCAAGGACTTCCTGCTCGTGCATTAAGTGGGCGGCGTCAGCGGCGGGACGCCGGAGGGCGGCGGAAGGGCATCGACCGGTCCGGCGGGCGGCGGAGAGATCGGCGCCGCGACGCGCGGCGGATTGGGACGCTTGTCGTCGCTCGTGTGGTTGAAGCAATCCAACGTGCCGGCAATGGGGGCATTGCTGCACCCCAGGGCGAAAAGCATCGGGATTGCCGCGAGAAGCCGGCGCATTCCGGGCCGATAGCGTGCGGCTAACGATTTGCCAAGATCAATCAGTTCCTTTTGCGGCTGCCGCCCCGGAACGGATTGCCGGAGCGATCGCCCGGGTCGCTTTCCGAATCGCGGCTATTGACGCCCTTGCTGTCGGATCGATCAGGGCCCTTGTCCTTCGAGCCTTTCGAGCCCTTCTCCAATCCCTTGCCGCGACCGTTCGGATTGCCCATCATCGGGAAGCCGCGATTGTTGTTGCCTCCTCCGGGAGGCCCGAATCCGCGACCGCCAGTGGTGCGGCCCGCGCCCGGAGCGAAGCCGGCGCCCCGGCCCTGGCCCGGACCTTCGCTGACGCCATCGATCTCTTCCTGGGCGGCGAAGGCCTTGGCCTGCTGGGCACTCAGCACGTTGAACCGCTGCCATTCCTGCGGGGCGAGCATGCTATCGCCATCCAGATCCATGCGTGTGAATTCCTTCATGTCGCGGCCATCCACTCTCCATTCGTAGAGCCCGATATTGCCGTCCTTGTCCGTGTCGAGTTCGGTCCACCACGACGGGAGGCCGGCGGGGAGTTTGCCGTAGCGGATGGCGACGGAGAGCTCCTGCTTCTTCTCCTTTCCGTAGCTGCCGCCCGCGAAACTGCCGTAGCTGCCGGCCTCCGGGTCGCTGTCGAGCTGGGCCGCGACGTAGGCCTTGTATTCGGTGAGGTCGATGTAGCCGTCGCCGTCTTTGTCGAAGCCTTTGAAGCCTTCGAACAGCTTGCTGTTCTCGGGGATTTCGTCCTGGGAGAGCCGATCGTCGTGATTAAAGTCGAGCGAGGCGAATTTCTTTTCGATGTTCTGGTCGGTGAAGCGGAAGCTGCGGTCGCCCTTGTCGCCGAAGCCGTTGCCGCGATCGCCGAGACTCTTGTCGCCGAACCGGCCCATGCCACCTTGCGGTCCGCCGCGGCTGAAGGAAGTGTTCTGGTCCTGGCCGTTGAAGCCGCGCGGTCCGTTGAAGTTATCGCGTCCGCGGTTGCCGCGGTCCATGCCGTTCATGCCGCGGCCCATCTGGAACTGATAGTTGCCATCGCCGGGCGACATGGTCACTTCAGCGCCCGCGGAGTACATCTTGATGCCGTTGTTCCCTTGCATGTTGAAGGCCATTGCCTGAGGCGGTCCGCCTGGGCCGCCGCTG
>DATNBQ010000571.1:0-3459 GCA_035571955.1 Urbifossiella sp.
CTTAACGCGGTCGCAATACTCGCGCTCCCCGTTGGGTCGCGGCTAAGCGGAGACCCAGACCGGTGGGGGCGCAATCTCATCGAGCGGCCGCTTGCCGGCGTCGATGCGGCCGCTGCCCGCCAACCGGCTGATGCAGCGCACGCTCATGTCGCCATCGCATGCAATTTGGCAACTCAGGCGCACGCCGGTCGCCCCCTTCGCCGCGAGCACGGCCTTCTCGGCTTCCGTCATCCGCTCCGGTTCGCCGGCGATGAACTCGACGCGGCAAGTGGTGCAGCGGGCGTTCCCGCCGCAAGCGTGCAACTGATCCACCTTGGCGTCGTCCGTGAGTGCGAGCACCAGCCGCTTGCCGGCAGCCACTTCGAACTCACCCACACCCTCGACGGTCAACTTCGGCATGGCAATCCTCATGAAGGGCGATACGGGATGAGGCCATCATATGGGAAGTAGGCACGATTCCGGAACCCAGCCGACGGCGCCGGCGGCGAGCTCGACTTGCACCCATCCACCGCGATGACCGAGGACGCGGGCCTCCACGCCGCGCGGCAACCTGCCCGCGAACCGATTCGGCCAGGCTGTTCCGTTGCCGGTCCGTAGAGTGCAATCGCGCTCGACAATGGCGAGCGGCCGGTCGTTCGCTTGCCGCTGCTGCCGCCAGTCCTGGAACCACAAGCCGCCGAGCGCAGTCAGCGCGACCGAGGCAATGGCGGCGGCGATGAGCCACGCCGGTCGCCGCGTCATGGCCAGGCGAGCGAGACAAAGCCACGCAGCCAGCCACAGCGCTCCGCAAAACACGTACGCTTCCACTGGCGCCATGCGGCTGCCGATTCCGGAGATGGCCTGCGGCCGACACTCGATGGCGAGTTCCTCATTCGGGTATTCCACGGCCGCGCGGCAGTCTTCGAGTTCCACTTGCAAAGCACGATCGAAGCGAGCAACGGCCAGGCCGGCTCGCAGGGCGGCGATCGCCGCGGGAAGGTTGCCGGCCAAGCGATGGGCGCGCGAACGGTTCAAGGCGAGGCCCGGGTTGTGGAAGCCGCGTTGCCACAACTCGTCGTATTCGTGGGCGGACCGGGCGAACCAGCCGCGGGCGGCGGAAGCATCGTTCCGCGCCGCGGCCCCCTCGGCGAAACACCGTTCCGCTTCCTGAAGAATGGCCGTATTGGGCTTGGCGTCGCTGAGGCCGATGAGCGCGAAAAGCAGAAGGCTGCCCGTCATGCGACTGCCTCCCAGCGGTTCAAAAGCGTCTCGGCTTCGGCGGCGAGTGACAATGGGTCGTCACGGAAAGCAGCGAAACGGGCCGCGTCGCAGCGGCGGAGCAACTCGGCGACGGCTTCGATTTCATCTTCCGGAACAGGACTGGCGCGGAGAGCAGCTTGAACCTCGCCCGGGGTTTCCGTTCCAGGGGGCAAGGGGAAGCGCGACTGCAGGTAACCGAGCACGGCTGCGGCGATGGCCGCGGCGGGATCGCGCGAGCGGTTGGCCCGGCGAATGGCATCGGTCGCGCGGCGAAGTGCCCGACTGCGTCGTAGGCGCGCGAGCCGCCTCCCTTCGGGATAAACTCGCCGCCATGCCGCATACCAGACCGCGGCAATCGCGATGCTCCCGAGGATCAAGAGCCACCACTCCGCCGGACTTGCCGAGAATGGTTCCCGCAGCAGCAACTGCGGACCGCTTTCGATATGGAACAGATGCTCCGGCGCGACCAACGGCGTTTTGGCCTCGACAACGCTCTTGGCAGCGGCTTCGGTGATCGTCAACTTCGGCCCCTTGGCCACCGTGGTCTGGAACGGGTCGCCGAACTTCTTGCCGGTGTCGTAAACGAACGACAAGTTCGGCAGCTTCGCGATGTCCCGATGACGCGGCCGCAACCGGTAGACGAACGACACTGCCTGGGCGTCCGCCGCGATGGGTGGCCCCGGCACATCCTCAATCTGAAAGCGATCGGCGTACGGATGCCGGCCGTCGGCATCGACGACATTGGCAAGTTCGGGGCGGACGATGTCGCGCGGGTTGACCGCGCCGCGAATGGTCAGGGTAGCGTTCAGGGCGCCATCGAGCGGCACGGTGTCGCGATCGACGCTCCACTTCGCGGATACCTTGGCGCCGCGAGCCTTGTAATAGTTCCGCACCGGCTCGAAGAAGGGAGGCTGAGCCGCGGCGACCGAGGCCGCGAGAAGCAGGACCAAGGCGCCTGAGAGAACCCGCATGGCCCCGCGAAATCTGGGGAAGGTTTTCTCGACTGTCTGTTTTGTGCTTCTGATGCTTTCTTGTGGCCGTAAGATCGCTGCCATTGCCGGTCGGAAGCCGCAAAAATGCACAAGATTCTCAAAAAGGAACATGCTCGATTTCGTGAATGAATTGGAGATCTCGGCAAGCAACGTCTGTCGTCTCACCAATCGCGGACGCCGGGCCGATCGGGGCCGTAGCGAATCTTCAGCATTTTGAGGCGTTCCTCGCGGAGGCGTGCTTCAGCCCTCCGCAGGTATTCGCGCGTCTCGTCGGGGCTCAACCGCGGCGCCGAGCCGTCGTCCATTAGCAGCGGCGGGTTCACGGCGTCGCCGGCGAGCGGCACATTCGCGTCCTCGGGCTTGCCGCTCGGCGACTGACCGGCGGCCGGCGCCGTCGTCGGCCGCGTTTCCTTCCTCGGCGTCCCCTCGTTGCCGGGGTCGGTCGAGGCGGGGTCGAGGCCGCTCGGCGGCGTCGGCCGCGGGTCGGGCGGTTCGTCCTCGCGGGTCGGCGCGTTCGGCAATTCCGGTTTGGCCGCTTTCTTGTTTGCCTCCATCCAGAGCAGTTTCGCCAACTCGAGATTGTAGCGGGCGTCCGCCTTGAGCGATTCATCGGGGCGGTTATCGTCCAAGCTGCGTTCGAAGCAGGCGATGGCGGATCGGAAGATGGCCGCGTTGCCGCCGCGGCGGAGCAGACAGACGCCGCGATTGAACCAGGCCCGCGCGGCGCGATCCGCCGGGCAATCGCGATCGTCCAGCGTGCGGGTGTAATGGACTTCCGCCGCGTGGAACTCGCCCTTCTGAAAGAGAACCGCCGCCTTGTTGAAGGAAACCAGACCGGGGTCGCCGGTACGTTCGGCGGCTTCGGCGTAGAGCGCTTCGGCGCGATCGGGGTCGCCGGCCAAGAACGCGGCATTCGCCCGGCGGATCGAGTCCTCCGGCGCGGTGGGCGGCGCGGCCGCAGCCAACGCGGCCAACGCAGGAACCACAAGCAGCAAGGATCGAGGCATCGCGCCTTATAGTTTATCCGAAGCCGCCCCGTCCGCATAATGCAAGATACATACTTGAAGGGGTAAGCGTCTCAATTATGGGGTAACGCTAACGAGGCTCAGCCTCGGACCGTCGAGCGATGCTCGGCGTGCATTCGGTTGACCATTCTTGCGGGAATGTTACGCTTTTTACGGCTCAATTCCCGGAAGGAGCATCGTCATGCAAGCGACCCACCCAAAGG
>DATNBQ010000572.1:0-26413 GCA_035571955.1 Urbifossiella sp.
CGGTGGTCGTCTTTATAGCTCGATCGCATGGCAACGCACACACGGGGTAGGGCGTGATACAATAGCCGTCACCGGAATCGAGGGCGTTCCCATGAAGAGTGCATTGCTGGCGGCTGCGGTGGGGGGTGTGGTATTGGCGGCGGGTCTGGCGCCGCAGTCGCTGCCGGCGTCGCATGTTGTCTCGGCGCAACAACCTGCCAAGGAAGCGCCGCCGGAAACCCTTCCCGAGCCGCCCAAGCTCGACCCCAAGAACAACCACGTCGCGCTCGACAAGGACAGGACGTTCCTGATGGAACAGGGGCCGGACAAAAAGTTCATTCGCGTATTAGTGGCTACCGATCTTTGCCTGCGCGAGGGGCCGCTCGAAGTCTTCTGCTGCAAGAAGGGAACCAAGGAACACGAATCGATTCTGCGCGTCGCGACCGATGCCAAGCTAATTCACACGGCGCTGGTGGCCGCGGGAGGGAAGCCCGGCAAGACGCCGCAATTCCTCAACCCGAAGACCGGCGAACCCGAGTTCAAGCCGGCGACCGGTTCCAAAATCAAGGTGCTCGTCCATTACAAGAAGGACGGCAAGTTGCACACTCACCGCGCCCAGGAATGGATCTGGAACAGCATGAAGAAGAAGGCCGTGGATGTGGACTGGGTGTTCGCCGGCAGCCAATTGATCAAGGACGCCGACAATCCCGAGGCCGAGGCCTTTTACGGCGCCAACAGCGGCGAAGTGATCAGCGTCTCGAACTTTCCGTATTCGATGCTGGAACTTCCCATCGAGATCAACAAGGACGACGCGACTTTGAATTACGAAGTGAAGACGGACCGCGTGCCGCCGCTCTTTTCCAAGGTGTGGCTCATTCTGGAACCGGTGACCGAGAGGAAGTAGGCTCGCTGCGCTTCGCGTCGAGGGTGTAACCAGATTCTCGGGAGGTCTGCCCATCTTGGGTGGCACCGGCTTCCAGCCGGTGTGTCTTTACTTGCCCCGGCTGGAAGTCCAATGGCACTTACTCCACCAAAGTCGAACGACCCACGGCCCGTAAGGGCCTTCGAGCTCCACGGAGGATAGACGCCTACCAGGGGCTTACGCCCCTGGCTATTTTCGGCGGCCCCTTCGGGGCCAAAGAGTGCCACCCAAGAATCGCATACGCGGATCACGTTCCCGAGATCTTTGGTTCACCCCGCGTCGAGGGTAGTCACAAATCAGGCTTGTTCGGCGTGGCCATCTCGGTAAACTGCGTCGCCCGCGGTTCCCGGTGCGAGTGGCGATGCCGATGCCATCCCTGTTGCGGTTAATGTCCCTGCCGTTCCGTTCGGGCCCCGCCGCGACGGCGGCGCCATGCACCGGCGCGGACAAACTCTCTCGCGCCGCCAAAGTCGGTCTCGCCGTTCTGGCACTCTTCTACCTCGGCCTCGGCGTCACGACGGTCCTGCGCTCGGCATTCCTCTCCAGCCCGAAAACCGATTTCCAGGTCTACGCGCGGGCGGCGTGGGCGGTCCGCGTGAGCGAAGACCTTTACGCCGTCACCGACAACAACGGCTGGCACTACATCTATCCGCCGCCGTTCGCCATCCTCCTGGCCCCGCTCGCCGACCCCTACCCATTCCTGTCGCATCGCGGCTACTTGCCGTTCTGGGCCTCGGCCGCCATCTGGTACGTCATCAGCGTACTGTGTGTGATTTATTCGGTGCATGCGTTCGCCTCGGCCGCGTTGCCGGATGCGATCCGCGGTTCCCGGCGCTGGTGGTCGGCGCGCATCGTTCCGACATTCTTCGCGTCCAGCGGGATCGTCCTGACGATCAGCCGGGGGCAGGTGAACACGGTGGTGATCGCCCTGGTGGCGGCGGGCTTTGCCGCGACAGTGCGCGGGCGGCGCGGCCTGGGCGGCGCCTGGCTGGCCTGTGCCGCCGTGCTCAAGATTATCCCGGGAATGCTCGTGCTCTTCCCGCTTTGCCGCCGCGATTGGCGCGGCGCGATCGGCGGCATCGCGGCGGCGGCGCTCCTGCTCTTCGCGCTGCCCGCCGCCGTCTGGGGCGTGCCCGCCGCAATCGACGCCAACCGCCGGACCATCGCCCTCGTGCTGGCGCCGGTCGTTTCGCAAGACGCCGACCATTCGCGGATGCGCGAACTGCATGGGGCGAATTCGACCCATAGCCAGTCGGTGCAAGCCGCCATCCACACCTGGATGTACCCGGATCGCGGCAGCCGCCCGGATGTCGTCGCGCCGATCGCCCAATGGGCGCACGTGCTCAGTTCCGCCGCGATGCTGGCGATCACACTCCTCGCGGCCCGCAACCGGCTCACCGCCAATCCGATCGATCAACTGCTCTTTCTCGGCTGCCTGTGCGCCTTGATGATGCTGATTACGCCGATCTCGCATTTGCACTACTACGCGATGGTCTTGCCCCTGGTAAGCGGCTTGTGGCTACGGCATCTGAGCGAAGGCGGCAGTCGCCGCACCGTGGCGATGCTGACGGCCTGGGGAATCATCACCGCGATCCCGGCGATTCCGGAGCCGCACTTCGAATGGCTGCGCGAAGCGGGCTTCGGCACCCTGGCTACTATCGGGCTGTGGGCCTACGCCCTTCGCTTGATGGGAACGAGCCGATTTAAAACTAACCACAGAGGCACAGAGACGCAGAAAAACTCAGAATACGAGAACTGAAATCCGATCCAACTCAGACAAAGACAGAATGAAACCTTCTCTGTGTCTGTGTGCCTCTGTGGTTAGTTTTAAGCCATGAACATCCTGTTGGTGCACGGGATGGGGCGGACGCCGGCGTCGATGTTCCGGCTCGGGGCGGCGCTGCGCCGGGCCGGGCATCGCACCGCTTACTTCGGCTACATGCCGACCTTCCAATCGCTGGCAGGAATCCTGGCTCGGCTCACGCGGCGGTTGCGGCAACTGGCATCGTTGAAAGAACCAGTCGGGCTGGCGGCCCATTCGCTCGGCGGCCTGCTGTTGCGGAAAGCCTTGCTCGATGTGCCGGAATTGCGCGTCCGTCGGCTAGCGATGATGGGGACGCCGAACCGGCCGCCGCGGCTGGCGGCGTACTTCTGGCGGTGGCGGCTCTTCCGGGCGCTCACGCGCGATTGCGGCCGCTTCCTCGCTTCGGCGGATGCCATACCCGCCATCCCGCCGCCGACCGTTCCCTACACCCTCATCGCTGGCACTCGAAGCTCCTTCCATTCGCGGCTCGCTTTTGGCGACGAACCCAACGACGGTATCGTCGCCGTTTCGGAAACCCGCATCCGCGACGCCGACCAACCGCTCACCTTCCCGGCCATCCATTCCTTCATCATGGACGATCGCGCCGTGCAACGCGCCGTGATCGCGGCTATGATGACTGCACACCCCGATCTTTCTCCATCCTGAGGTGCACCATGGCCAACGCCAAGAACGTCCTCGGCGGGCCGCTGAAAAGCTGCTCCACCGACCCGCTGACTGGCTTTTATCGCGACGGTTGCTGCAACACGGGGCCGGACGACGAGGGGCTGCATACGATCTGCTGCCGGGTGACGGCGGGGTTCCTCGCCCATCAGCGGTCGATCGGCAACGATCTGAGCACGCCGTTCCCTCCGTTCGGGTTCCCGGGATTGAAGCCGGGCGACCAGTGGTGCGTCTGCATCACGCGGTGGAAGGAATCGCTGGAAGCCGGGATGGCGTGCCCCGTTGATTTAGAAGCGACGCACATGCACGCGCTCGAGTTCGTGGACCTGGAAGATCTGAAGCGCTTAGCGGTGAAGAGCCCGCACGCGGGCAAGTGAGCCGTTTATTTACATCGAGCCAACCAGCGACTCTGACCCTCTCCCCGTTGGGGAGAGGGTGGTTTGCGAGCGCAGCGAGCAAACCGGGTGAGGGGCTGAATTGAATTACAAGACCCCTCACCCGCAATCTCGCTAGCGCGAGATTGCGGCCTCTCCCCAACGGGGAGAGGCATGGGACTGGCTGGCTCGATGTCTTAACTTTGATGACTGCCAACAGCCGCGAGCGCGCTCCCTTTCGATCGCGAATCGTTAGCGCTGCGGCTTGACGGCGCCCTCGCCGGGACGCAGGCCGTTGCCACCCGGCAGCATCGGCGGCGCGGCGAATCCCGGCGCCGGCGGCCGCACCTGCTCCTTCTTGTACTGCCACCCCGTTCCTTGCGGTTTCTCGTACTGGAACATCTGCGGACCCACGTTCGTCGCATTCACCGTCTGCTTGCTGAACGCCCACGTCTCCGAGTCGCCGTTCGGCTTCTTCATCTTCACCATGGCCGGAAGATAGGGAACGTACGGCTTCGGCACCGCGGGGTGATAGAGAGCCATCTGCAGCATCGAGAATTCCTGGGCGTCCTTCGGCAACTTCGGCGCAATGTTCAGGTAGATGTAATTGGTGTCCGGGGGATTGCGCCGTTCGAGCTTGATGTGGAAGCGCTTCTTGGCGGCGTCGGCCGACATGCCGCTCAGGAAGTCGAGCATCAAGTTGTCGCCCATCCCATCCGCGAGCGGAATCTCGGTCACCAGCTTCTGCTGCCACTCGTACTGGAACAAGGATTTGCCATTGCAGATGTAAGCGACGAAGTCGTTCTTATCCTTGACGTTGGCGTTGCTCATGCGGGCGAGGTTCGGCTTCATGCACAGGACGCTGCCGGCGTACTTGTGCGCCTTGTTCAAAGGCGCTTGCATTTTGACCTGTTCGAACTGGGCGGAGAAGTTTTTGGCTTCGGCCATGGTTTTTTGCCAGCCGAGCAAGTGGCGATCGAGTTCGGGATCGGCGGCGGGGAGTGCGGCGGCGGGAAGCGCGGGGGTGCCCGGCGGCTGGGCGGAAGCGACCAGGGCAGCGGCCAGCACCACGGCAGACGAATAGCCGACGGTTCGCATGGTGTGCGTCTCCTCAAACCATCTCGGCGGCGTCCGAAACGCTCCGCGCCGCCGTCGGAGAATGCGCCCTTATAGCGTGAGGAGGGAACCGTGAAAAGCCCGGCTGAGATGAAACAATCGCGCTCCCCGCTGGGTCGCGGCTACGCGAAAAGAGGGTCCGTCGGTCGGCCTATAAGCCGGGTTTTGTCTCCCGCCGAAGCGGGCGACGGTCATTTATCTAGCCCCGCGGTTGCCCGCGGGATCGAGCAGCCTACCCGGGGATGGTAGCGGACCGGGCCGGTCCTCTCCCCTGCTTGGCCTTGCTCCCGGTGGGGTTTGCCGAGCCAGCCGGTCGCCCGACTGCTGGTGCGCTCTTACTTTAAGGGCCGAAGCCCCGCACCATTTCACCCTTACCCCGATCGAACGCGGAATTCGGAACGCGGAATTCGGAATTGAAGACTTCGAATCCGCATTCTGCATTCCGAATTCCGAATTCGAAAGGGGCGGTATCTTTCTGTTGCACTGTCCCGCCCGATGGCGGCCCGCGCCGAAGCGCGAACCGTTGCCGGGGGTGGGCGTTACCCACCACCGCGCCCTGAGGAGCCCGGACTTTCCTCTCGGATCAGTGTTATTCACACCGATCCCAGCGACCGTCCAGCCGACCGACGGACCCGCTTTCCACCTTACCGATTCGCGGCCAATCCGTGAAGATAACATCATGCCTTCGGCTAACATTCAATGGACGGACGCGCGGCTTCCCGAGTTCGCGGAGGGCGCCGCGACCGTGGGGAATTTCGACGGCGTGCATCGCGGCCACCGCGCTCTCGTGGACATGGCCGCGGCGTGGGCCAAGCGGGTCGGCGGCCCGGCCGTCGCCGTGACCTTCGACCCGCCGCCGTATCAGGTGCTTTTTCCAACCGCTCCGCCGCGGCCGCCGCTCACGACCTTGCCCGAACGCATCGAACTGCTTGAAGCCGCCGGGGCGGACTGGGTGCTCGTGCTCCGCACCACGGCGGACTTGCTGGCCCTTTCGCCCGAGGCGTTTTTCCAGGAAGTGCTGATCCGGCAACTCGGCGCGAAGGCCGTGATCGAAGGGTACAACTTCCGCTTCGGTTGCAATCGCGTCGGCAACACCGGCACCCTGCGCAGCCTCTGTTCCGGCGAGGAAATCCGCTTCGAGGAAGTGCCGCCGTTCTTGCACGAGGGCGACCCGGTGTCGAGCAGTCGGGTGCGTACGGCTCTCATGACGGGCGACGTGGCCCGGGCCGCGGCCATGCTCGGCCGACATTACCGTGTTTGCGGAACGGTGGTGGCCGGCGCGAAGCGCGGCAGCACCCTCGGCTTCCCAACGGCGAACCTGGGAGCCATCCCGACCGTGCTCCCAGGTCATGGCGTTTACGCCGGCCGCGCGAAGCTGGAAGATGGCACGGCCTGGCCTGCCGCGATCAACATCGGCCCCAACCCGACTTTCGGCGAAAGTGCCGCCAAGGTGGAAGTCCACCTCATCGGCTTCACCGGCGATCTCTACGGCCGACCGCTGGCCGTCGAGTTCCTGCGCCGCATCCGCGACGTCCGTGCGTTCGCCGGCAAAGACGACCTGATCGCCCAGTTGAAACGGGATGTTGAGGAAGCGAAGCGGAGCGTGCCATGAGCCTGAAAGATCGCATTGAGTATGCTCTTCGCAACGAGATCGCGCCGGCCCTGATGCTCGACGGCAACGGCATCGAGGTGCTCGGCGTGGCTGACGGCATTGCCCAGGTGCGGCTCAGTGGCGCTTGCTCCGGCTGCCCCGCCACCATCATGACCGTCATCACCTCTCTGGAAGCCGAACTGCGCAAGCGCGTGCCCGAAGTGGAAGTGCTGGAAGCCGTGCCGTGACTGCACGAGAGGAACGTAACGTGCCCCAGATCGTGATTGATGCCCAGCGATGCTCTGACCCCGGGTTCTGGCCGGATCGCTGTGCCCGCTGCGGTGCGGAAGGTGCCCGTTTGTGTCCCATTCCGGCACGCTATGCCAAACGGATCGATGGGCTTGCGATTCCTCTCTGCCGAGATCATTTTGACGACTGCGAGACGGCACGTTTTCGAGCTCGGGTCGGTGCCGCCCTCGTGCTTTTCGGCACGGTCGTCACCGCAGCGGCCGCGTGGGAACTTCTGCCGCTCATCGCACCGCAGAATATCAAGAATGAGAATGGACGCATCAGCCTCACGATAATTGTGGGATTCCTATCCGCGATTCCCCTTGGGCTGCTTGCAGTGTCCTGGGTCAAGTCGTCGATCCGCGTCGTGAGTGTGAACGGACGGAGGACGATTGTCGCCGGAGTATGTCGTGATTTTGCCGCGGCATTCCGGGATCGACCGCAGCCAGCGCCGCCGGACACTCCGGATTCCGTTCGGTTCCCAGTCGAGGAGTACCGGCCGGTCTGGAATTGCCCGACTGATCTGTCGGTTCGCGTGTTGGCGGTCGTGGCCGCGGTCGCGGTAATCATCGGCGTCGCGATTGCCTTTGCTTCGATCGAAATTGCCGAAGCCACGGCCGCGTGGGCGCCACACGACTGGCGATTTCTCTGTTTATCTGCAGCCGTGGCGATAGCGTTCTTCGTTCCGTTTTTCAAGACATATGCGTTCACCCGGAGCGGCGTTCTTATCCTCGGTCTCCTCGGGGGGCTGGCCTGTCTCATGCCCCTGGGATTGGCCTGCTTCGGATTATCGTTCCGCTGGGGCTTCGGCGTCGTGCTCACCGGCGGCCCACTATTTCTGCTCGCGGCCGTCGCCAATCCGATTTTGATTCGCCGCTGGCGGATTCGCGGCACGAGATTGGCAACCGTGGCTGGCTTGAGCGGTCCGCTGCTTTTTGCCGGCGCGATCTATCTCGTCGCGGGAACTGAGCCTGGCCCGCACCGAGTTGCTTATCTACTGGGCCCGATCACTGCCGTAACCGGGCTCTTTTTGAATCGACACCTGGCCCGGCAGCCATTCTGCTCGGCATGCGAGGCCTGGCTCATCGATCGGCGCATCGGGGCTCTGCCGTCGAGTCGGGAAGAAATCCAGCCCCTCATTGCCAGCGGCCAAATTGCGGCACTCGCAGCGCTGCGAGCTTACGAAGAGACCGCGGAGATCGGCGAGACCGAATTGCACGTTCATTATTGCGAATCCTGCCGGGAAAGCGGCACCGTCGTCCTGGAATTGTTCGAAAGCAAAAAAAGCGGAGACGACGGCAAAACACCCTCGATCGCGAGTGTGGGCCGCTGGCTCTACCCCGGCACCGCACTCCCCGTCATCGAGGAGATCTATCCGCTTCCGCAGGAAGGTTCCCTCAAGAAGCTCGGCGAGGAGCCCAATCAAGGGTGACGAGCAATTCTATTGGCTTGCTACAATGGCATCGGAAGGAGCAATTCCATGACGACCATTAAGAGAAATCCGATGGGTCGCGTCACCGTTGAATTCGAAGTATCGAACTATGCCGATGTGAAGATGGTAGAAGGCGGGCATTTGACTTCCGACAAGATTCGGAAGATCAAACTGGCGGGCATTGTGGAGACCGGGGCCGCGCGATTGGTGTTGCCCGAAGCAGTCGGGAAACAACTCGGCTTGCCGGTTTCCGGCCAGGCGCTCGTCCGTTTCGCCGATCAACGCACGGCTCAGCGCGATGTCGCCAATGATGCCTACGTCCAACTCATGGGGCGTTCCGGCGTCTTCCACGCCATTCTCGAACCGACCCGCACCGACGCTCTCCTCGGCGCCATCGTGATGGAAGATCTCGACCTGATCGTCGATTGCGGCGCCCAAAAGCTGCAACCGCGCGATCCCCACGCCCTCGTCACGGAAATCGGCTGAGATGGTTTCCGTCAATGTCGCCGAGCATCTCGTCCGCATGGCCGCCGCCGAGCCGGATCGCCCGGCGATTCACTTTCCCGCCGGCAGCCTCACCTTCGCACAACTGAATGCCGAGAGCGATGCGATCGCCCGGGGATTGCTCACACTCGGAATCACTCGGGGAATGCGAACGGCGCTCATGGTCCCGCCGTCGCCGGATTTCTTCGCGACGACCTTCGCACTGTTCAAACTCGGCGCGGTTCCGGTATTCATCGATCCGGGCATGGGGATCAAGAACCTGGGCAAGTGCCTCGGCGAAGCGGCGCCGGAAGCATTCATTGGAATTCCCAAGGCCCACATGGCGCGCCGGCTTTTCGGTTGGGCCAGGCGATCGATCCGCATCACGGTGAACGCGGGCCGCGGGCGATTCTATTGCGATGCGTCCTTGAACCGCCTGCGGAATACTCCGGGACAACAGGATGCCGGCCCCGCGGTTCAGCCCGATGGAATGGCCGCCATTCTGTTCACGAGCGGCAGCACCGGCGTCGCCAAGGGGGTCGTCTACACACACGGCATCTTCGCCGCGCAAATTGAACTGCTGAAGTCCACGTATGGCATCGCGCCCGGCGAGATCGACTACTGCACCTTCCCGCTGTTCGCCCTGTTCGCGCCGGCCCTTGGCATGACCTGCGTGATCCCGGACATGGACGCGCGGCGGCCGGCACGCATCGATCCGCATAAAGCCGCGGCGCAAATCCGCCGGTTCGGCGTCACCAATCTGTTCGGCTCGCCCGCGGTCATTCGGCGATTGGGAGAGTTGGCGGAAAGCCCACCCACGGCCGTGGGTGTGCTTGGATTCACCACTCTGCGGCGCGTCATCTCCGCCGGGGCGCCGGCCTCCGCGCGCGACCTGGAACGCTTCATGCCGCTACTCCCGGATCGAGTGCAGGTGTTCACCCCCTATGGGGCCACCGAGGCGCTGCCGGTCGCGAACATCGGCAGCCGCGAGGTTCTCGGCGAGACGCGCCGGTTTACCGAACAGGGCAAGGGCGTCTGTATTGGCCGGCACGTCAGCGGGGTCATCGTTCAGATCATCCCCATTCGCGACGAGGCGATTCCGGAGTGGGACGAGTCGCTGGAATTGGCGCGGGGCGAAATCGGAGAGTTCGCCGTCCGCGGGCCGATCGTGACGAAGGAATACTTTCGCCGGCCCGAGGCGACGAAACTGGCCAAGATGCTCGACCCTCGCACCGGTGAAATGCTGCATCGCATGGGCGATGTCGGCTATCGGGACGAACAGGGCCGCTTGTGGTTTTGCGGGCGCAAATCGCACCGCGTCAATGCGCCGTGGGGCACGCTGTTCACGGACCAGGTGGAACCGGTTTTCAACGCGGTGTCCGGCGTTTTCCGGTCAGCACTGGTCGGCGTCGCTCGCTATGGCGCGACGCATCCCGTTTTGTGCATTGAGGCTCTCCCGACGCGACCGTGGGAGGAACTCTTACGCGATCTGCACGTCGCGGCGTCACAATACGAACACACGCGGCGGATCGCGACGTTCCTGAACTATCGCGGAGGCTTCCCAGTGGACGTTCGCCATAACTCGAAGATCTTCCGTGAGAAACTGGCCGCGTGGGCGGACCGAACGCTTGGCAAAGCGTGGCGGCCGCAAGATAACAAGCGGATATGAAGGCACTCGTCACGGGCGGCGGCGGATTCCTCGGCGGCGCGATCGTGCGCCTGCTGCGGGAGCGCGGCCACGGCGTCCGGTCCTTCACCCGCACCTCCTACCCGTGGCTTGCCGAACTCGGCATCGAGCAGTCGCTTGGCGACCTGGCCGACCCCTCCGCCGTGGAAGTCGCTGCCGCCGGCTGCGATATGGTGTTCCATGTCGCGGCCAAGGCCGGCGTCTGGGGCCGCCGCGACGACTACTTCGCCACCAACGTCGCGGGAACTCAAAACGTCATCGCGGCCTGCAAAAAGCTCGGCATTCGCAAGCTGATTTACACATCGACGCCGAGCGTGGTGCATGGCGGCCGCGATCTGGAGGGAGTTAACGAAACTGCCCCCTACGCGAAGCACTTTGAAGCGGCTTACCCCGAAAGCAAGGCCGTTGCGGAGAAGGCCGTGCTGGCCGCGAATGGGCCGGAGTTGGCCACGGTCGCATTGCGGCCGCACCTCATCTGGGGTCCCGGCGACCCGCATCTCATCCCGCGCCTCATGGCCCGGGCCAAGGAGGGCAAACTTCGCCGCCTCGGCAAGCGGCCGGTCCGCATCGACGCGACCTACATCGACAACGCCGCCGAGGCTCACTGGCTCGCCGCCGAACGGCTCGATATCGGCGCGACGATTTCGGGCCGGGCCTACTTCATCACCAACGGCGAACCGGTCGATCTATGGGATTTCTTGAACCGGGTGCTGGCGGAAGCAGGCATACCGCCGGTGACGCGGAGCGTCGCCGTGTGGAAGGCGCGATTGGCCGGCCGCATCCTGGAGGGCGTGTTTCGCGTCTTCCGATTGCCGGGCGAACCATCGATGACGCGCTATGTGGCGAGCCAGATGGCCACGTCGCACTGGTACGACATCGCGGCGGCGCGCCGCGACCTCGGCTACGCCCCGGCCATTAGCGTGGAGGAAGGCCTCCGGCGGCTGGGCGAAAAGCTCCGCCGCGGCTGATGCGAAAGCCAGCGAGGAGTAGCAAGATTCTCGGAGCTAAAGAGCGTCGGGCACAGCCCGACCTACAAAACCGCCCTGTAGGTCGGGCTGTGCCCGACACGAGTTCGTGAGACCCAAGAATCGTTGGCACATCCAATGCTGGCTCGGCTTCTTGAACTGCCTTGCCCCGCCAAGGGCATCGGGCTAAAGTGCCGCTACGGTTTTTCTCCTCTTCCGAGGGATTCTATAATGGCTGAAACCTCCATCCGCGGCCACATTTACGACGACATCTCGCAGACCGTCGGGCACACGCCGCTCGTTCGCCTCCGCCGCGTGGTTGGCGACGCCAAAGCCACCGTCGTCGGCAAACTGGAGAACTTCAACCCGCTCTGGTCGGTGAAGGATCGCATCGGCGTGGCCATGATCGATGCCGCCGAGAAGGCCGGCAAGGTCACCGAGGATACGACCATCATCGAGGCGACCAGCGGCAACACCGGCATCGGCCTGGCCTTTGTGTGCGCCGCCCGCGGCTATAAACTCGCCATTACCATGCCCGAAAGCATGTCGCTGGAACGGCAGCGGTTGCTCAAGGCGATGGGGGCGAAGTTGTACCTGACGCCGCGCGAACTCGGCATGAAAGGCGCCATCGCCAAGGCCAACGAACTGCAGCAGGAACTCGGCGGCGAGTCGAAGACCTTCATTCCCCAGCAATTCAAGAACCCCGCCAACCCGGAGATTCACCGCAAGACGACGGCGGAGGAAATCTGGAAGGCGACGGCCGGAAAGATCGACATCCTGGTTTCGGGCGTGGGCACGGGCGGCACCATCACCGGCTGCGGGGAAGTGCTCAAGAGCCGCAAGCCGGGGGTGAAGTGCATCGCCGTGGAACCGACGGCGAGCCCGGTCATCACGCAGCACATCGTGCAGGGAATTCCGCGCGACCAGTTGAAGCCGGGGCCGCACAAGATTCAGGGGCTCGGCGCCGGCTTCATCCCGGACGTGCTGAACGTCGCGATCATCGATGAAGTGGTCCAGGTGACGGACGACGAATCGTTCGAGATGGCCCGCCGCCTGGCGAAGGAAGAAGGGATGCTATGCGGCATCTCGTGCGGTGCGGCGGCCTCCGCGGCCGTCAAGGTCGCCAGCCGCCCGGAGAACGCCGGCAAGTTGATTGTCGTGATTTTGCCGGACCTGGGCGAACGCTATCTCAGCACGGCGCTCTATCCGCAGGATTGAATCGGCAATGCGGCCGTTGCTGATTGACTCGGCTTTGGTGGGCAGCCCTTCTTCAGCCCGAAGGGCTGGTACAACATAGCCCAGGGCATCGCCCTGGGATAGCTATGCCATTGAAAAGCAGCCTGAAAGGCTGCGACAAGCTACTGTCCCAGCCTTTCAGGCTGGCCTGCTTTCTACCTCGATTCCCAGGGCGTTGCCCTGGGCTATGTTGTCCCAGCCCTTCGGGCTGAGGAGAGCAAGCGGACATTGTTTTCTTGACCGTCAATAGCCAGTTCGAGGTGACGCTCCGGCGCGGCACAGCGCCGGTCCGCGAGTTCACGACCCAGGACTCGGCCGCGGTGCTGGCCGCGCTCGCCACCGGGCCGCTACTGCTGGAAGTGGACGCTGTGCTCCACCGGCCGAACGAACCGTCCGACGTGTCGCTGGGTTGCATGTGGACGTGGCTCAATAGCGAAGGCATGGCATTCGTCCGACTCGACAAGCATTGCGAACACTTAGCCCGCGATCCGGGGCGAGCCGGGCTTGAAGGCGTACTGGGCGGATTCCCCGACTGACAAGGCGGAGTCTTCGCCGTGCCCGCGGCCGATGCGGTAACGACAGAGCAGGCGCGTATGGCGCTTGCCCGCTGGCTGGGGAGTGGCGAGCAGTGGCCAGGTCTGGACTGGTCGAATTCTTGAGCTCACTTCCAAAGCCCGCCCGCGGCTGCGGGTGGGCTTGTAAAACTCCACATCGACTTTCGCGGTTGGGCAAACCGCGATGCGCTTCCATTCGTCTGTTAGAAAGACACCGCGTTCCGACCGGGGAGCGAGCGCGCCTCGCTACCCCCCGAATCGGAGAATCCGGCATAATGGGAACGGTTTGCGCGGCCTCCCGGAAAGCCCACCGGAACCGAAGAACCGCACCTTTCGCCCCATGCGGATGATCCCCGCCGTAATTCGCGGCCCGATTCAGGGCGATTCGCTGGCGCGGATGCGGTGTCCGGTTATTCTTGTGTACCGCGCGCGCCGCGCGGCCGATGACCACGCGCGCCCCTCATCCTCGAGCAACGAGCGAGCCAACTCATGGCACTGGAGCCCCGCAACCATCGATGGAACGGCTGGCGGAAGCGTCGCCCATCGATCCTGCGTCCATTCCCGACGCTGCGGTTCGAAGAGCTGGAATCCCGACTCGCGCCCGCGTCCTTCACCTGGACCGGACAGGGACTCAACGCCAACTTCAGTACCGGCGCCAACTGGCAAGGCGGAATCGCCCCACTCGGCACATCCGGAAGCGACGACCTCGTATTCCCCGCCGGAGTCGCCAATCGCAGCGTGACCGACGACATCGCCGGCGGCGTCTTCCACTCCCTCGTCTTCTCCTCCGCCAACGGCGCCGGCTACACCATCAGCGGCAACGACTTTGCCCTGAACCCCGCCACCGGCTCCATCAGCGTCAACACGCAGACCGCCGTCAGCATCAGCAACAACATCGCCGTCGGCTTGAACACGATCTCGATCCCGGCCGGCGGCCAGTTGACGCTCTCGGGTCAACTCACCGGTGCGGCCAACGCCACGCTGACGCAGACCGGCAACGTGCAGGCCCCGGGCATCTTCACGCTGGCGGGCGACAACAGTGGCTACCAGGGAGCGATCACGGTCGAATCGAACGCCGGCACCCTTGCCATTTCCACGCCCACGGCCCTGGGAACGATTACCAAGGGTACGGTCATCGGCGTGAACTCGAGCCTCGACGTGCTGGATGGCGCCGGTACGGTCAGCGAACCGTTGACGCTCAACGGCATCGGCACCGACGGCCAGGGCGCGCTCTTCAATGTCTCGGGGAACAACACGTGGGCCGGGTCGATCGTGCTCGACAGCAGCAACGGCTCGACGGGCGTGGTGATCGGCGCCGGGCTCTGGACTCCGCCGCCGCTGCCGCCCGGTCCTCCGGCATCGCCGCCGCCGCCCCCACCGCCGCCGCCCACCGCGACCCGTTCCGTCCTTACCATCACGGGCATCATCAGCGACAACGGCTCGGGCGAAAACCTGACGAAGGAAGGAGCAGGTGAAGTTCAACTCGAGGCCGCCAACACTTATCGCGGCACCACCTTCGTCAATAACGGCATCCTGACGGTCGGCAACGCCCTGGCCCTTGGGGCCGCGACCAACCAGACCGGCGCCGCCAACGGCACCGTCGTGAATTCCTCGACCACCGAGCAAGGGCAGCTGCGCCTCGCCTCGGCCGGCAGCGGCTTCACCATCCTCAACGAAGCGCTGACGCTGAACGGCCAGGGCCCCACGGGCTTCGCGATCGCCAATGCCGGCGCCCTGACGAACACCAACTCGGACAACACCTGGGCCGGGCCGGTGACGCTCGGCAGCGCCTTCCCCAACGGCGTCCCCGTCACCATCGGCACCGGCAAGGGCACGCTCACCATCAGCGGCGTCATCGATTCGCACAACGGCACGAGCGGCCAATCCGGTTCGTCGTCGTTGCAAAAGGTCGACGCGGGCGAACTGATTTTCAACAACGACAACGTCTATAGTTGCCCGACCTTCGTGAGCCAGGGGACGCTCGACCTGCGCGATTCGAACGCGCTCGGCACCGGGGCCGCTCAAGTCGCCAATGGAGCGACGCTCCAGTTGGACGTGGAAGCGGGGATCGGCGGCACCGGCGTTTCCCAGGTCGATGCCCATGGCCGCAATCTCAACCTCGACTCGGTCACCCTCGACGCCAACCGTTTGCAGATCTCGAACACCTTGACGCTGTTCGGCCAGGGCGTGGTTGGCCCGAACGGGCCCGTCGGCGCCTTGTACAGCGCGACCGGCATCAACATCTGGACGGCGCGGATCTTTATCGGCACGGCAGCCATTGGCGTCGATCTCGACCCGCGGCCCGGCCACCCCACCGCCGATTCCAACTACTTCACCAACGATTACAGCCTCACCACCACGAACGCCATCCGCGACTTCGCCGGCACCGGCAGCGGCGTGCTCGACAAGGTCGATCTCGGCCAACTCATCCTGCCCGTGGCGAATACCTACACCGGAAACACACACGTGAAGCAGGGGTGGGTCACGGTCCAGAACAACTTCTCGCTCGGGGCGAACATTCCGAACTTCGCGCCGACGCTGCAGCCGGGAACGTTCGTCAGTTCCGGGGCGGCCGTGATGCTGCGGACGCTGACGCCGACCAGCCCGCCGTTAACGGTGGACGAGAACCTCGTGCTCTCCGGCATCGGGCCGACGCTGCCGTACAAGTTCATCAGCCAGAAGGGCGCGCTGATGAGCATCGGCGGCGACAACATCATTGGCGAAGATAGCGCCACGTCGCCGATCTGGTTCGGCTACGTCGCCTTGAATGGCCAGGCCGGCATCGGCGTCGAAACGGCCGAGCCCGGCGCGACCAGCAGCCTCATGTCCGTCGGCATGATGAAGGACGACAACATCACCAATCCGGCGAAGCCCGTTCCCGGCGGCTTCATCAAGTTCGGCTCGCAGCAATTGACGCTCGCCGGCGACGGCACCTACACCCTCGCCAACGACATCCGCGAAGGAGCGGTCAGCGATCGCGATACGGCCGCCCTCGGCCTCAACTCCTCCGGCACCGGGGCCACCAACGCCGAGAGCTATTCCAACACCACGACCGTCGTCGAATCGGGGGCCAACCTCCGCCTCGATCAATCGATCCCGATGCTCAACGGCGGGGTCGGCTCGGGCATCCAGACGAACAACGAGAACCTGGTGCTGAATAGCCCGGCTCAGCAGGTCGCCGTGGCCGGGAACGTGACGCCGGCGCCGAGCAGCTTCACCCTCTCGTTCCAGAACAACCTGATCGGCCCGGCGGCATCGACCATTCCCTTAACGCCGGGAATCTCGGGGGATGAACTCGCCGCGGCCCTGAACCGAATCCCAAGCATCCACGGCTCGGAAATCCAGCAAGTGACCACGGGGGCCACCGGCAGCTTCACCTTGAACTTCAACGGCCAGGCGACGATTCCAATCGCGACGGCCGCCACGGCCAATACGGTCGCCAACGCCCTGATGGCTTTGACCACCGTGAATCAGGTCGAGGTTCAGAACGTGCTGGTGGTCGGTCTGGCCGGCAACTTCACGCTGACCTTCAATGGTCAGACGACGTCGAGCATTGCCGTCGGCGCGACCGCGGCCGCCGTGCAGGGCGATTTGAACGGACTCGCTTCCATCGCGGCGGTCGGCGGCGTCGTCGTCTCTTCGACCCTGGTCGGCACCAACATCCAGTACAAAGTCACGTTCAACAACTTCGGCAACCAGCCGGCGATCTCCGGCGTCGGCGTCGGCGCCAATGTCGTCGTCACCACGCCCCAACCCGGCATCGCGGGAATCATCACGGTCCAGGCGACTCAACAGTTCTCGACGCCCGTGCCCCCCGCCTTGCCCGCGTTCCTCGGCTCGACGTTCACCATTACCTTCGGCGGCGACCTCGCCTTCCAGAACCTGAATCCGATGGCCGCGAGCGGCACGGCCGGCCCCGTCGTCACCACGATTCGCGACGGCATCAACGGCACCGTCACCGCGACCGAAGTCGAAGCGCCGGGCGGCGGCAACCTGTACACGCTCACCTTCGGCGGCGACCTCGCCACCGAGGGCGTCCTCAACCCGCTCACCGTCGCCAATCCGGATGGCATCGCCCCGGTCATCACGGGCGACGGCAACCAGAACGTGTCGCAAACCGTCTCGATCGTCCCATCGACCGGCAGCTACACGCTCACTTACACGAGTCCCTCGGACTCGACGAAGAGTTCCCATCCCGGTCAGACCGCGACGACGGTCGCCATTCCAATCACGGCCTCGGCCAGCGAGGTGCAGGCGGACCTAAATGCCTTGCAGACACTCGTCGACGACGTTGGCTCGGTTTCCGTCAAGCGGGTCGGCAACGTCTACACGATCGTGTTCGGCACGGCACAATCGACCGACGCTCCGACGCTGATTGCCACGGCAATCGCGGCGCCGCTCGGCACGCCGGAGATCACCGTCAGCGGTTCGACCAAAATCGACGGCTACGATTCGCAGGCATCGCTGGTGAGCCTGTCGCAAGACAATGCCTGGCGGGGCGGGGTGACGCTCAATAGCGCCACCGCCATCGGCGCCTCGGATCTCGCGGTTGCGGCGGGTTCCAACCTGGTCGTCACTTCGGCGACCCGCGCCTTCACCGCAGCGGATGTCGGCTCGATTTTGCTGGTCACCGGCGGCACGGGGTGGACCGTCGGTTCGTACACGATCGTAAGCGTGCAGGGCGGGGCGGCGACGCTGAGCGCTTCGCCGGCGGCGGTCGCGACCACGGGCGGCACGTTTGCCCTCGCCACGGGTAGCCGTATCGCCACGGCGGCCAACTCGCGCATCAATCTCTTCGGAGTTATCGACGATGCGACCAATCCGAACGCCAACGGCGCCGATTTGATCAAGCGCGGCCAGGGCGAACTCCTGATCGGCGCCCTCAACACCTATCGCGGCACGACCTACATCGACGAAGGAACCGCGACCGCGGCCAATAGCACGGCCTTCGGGCAAACGGCCAACGGCACGATTGTCGCGCCGAAGGCGCAGATTCAGGTGCAGGGAAGCCTGACGATCGCCGGCGAACCGCTGACCCTGCAGGGGCAAGGGGTGCCGACGGCCTCGAGCCTCGTCGATCAGTGGTTCAACATCGGCGCGGCGTCGACGAACGGGAATCCGAATGCCGGCGGCCAGGCCACGAGCGCCCGCATCACCAGCGTGTCGACCGACCCGACCGATCCGAACGTGATTTACGTCGCCACGGCCGGCGGCGGCGCCTGGAAGTCCAAGGACGGCGGGCACACCTGGGTGCAATTGTTCGACGCCACCATCGACGCGGCCGCCGTGCTGTACGGCTCGCAGATCGTCGTCGCGCCGAGCGATCCGAACACGGTTTACTACGCGACGGGCGAACCGAACGCGGGGCCGAACGGCTCGCCGATCATCGGCCAGGCCGATAGCTTCGCCGGCTCGGGCGTGTACGTTTCGCGGAATGCCGGCGCCACCTGGACGCTGGTCGCCGGGCCGAACAGCAGCAACCCCATCTTCGGCCTCGTGGTGACGAAGTTGCTCGTCGATCCGATCTCGCCGCTGCGAATCTATGTGGCGACCGGCATCGCCTCGGTCATCAACGCCAACGTGTCGCCGATCGCGACCAACATTCCGGTCACGGCGGTTCCGGGCGTTTATCGCTACGACGGCACGGGCTTCGCGGGCGTGCCGACGTGGGTGAACTTGACGGGGGCGCCGTCGTTGAACCGGGCGACGGTATTCGGCCAGGCGCCGTACGATGCGCCGCCGACGGGCGTGGGCCCGCCGAACGACGCCGGCCCGGACGACGACTATCGGATCAAGTTCCCGCAATCGAACGCGACCTGGAGCGACATCGCACTGGTCCGCGAAGGACCGGGATTTGGGTCGAACCCCGGCAATACGGTTCCCGGCACGCCAGTCGTCGGCGACACCTGGGTGCTCTACGCGGCGCTCGGCGAATCGCAGCAAGCCTACTTCTTGGGCGCCGGCGCGCAGGGCGTCTTCAACGCCGTCTATCGCACGGACAATCCGGCCAACGCCTTCCCCGCGGGTCAGGGGCCATCGTGGTGGATCGGCACGGGGACTTCGTTCCCGGTCGCGGCGGTGAACAGCGCCGAGGCGCCGCTCTCCCTTTTCACCAATCCCATTCCGCCGCCGACCGTGCCCGACGCGCGCGAGGACGATGGCGGAAACTCCTACCAAGTGGGTCCGATTGTTCCGCCGAACCCATTCCATCAGCCGGGCGCCAACGAATGGATCAAGATTACCGCCGTGGTGACGCGCTACTACAACGTCGACCCGAGCAACGTTCCGGCCAACATCAACCTCTTGCAAGAGGGGCAGAGCATGAACGCCTCCATCCAGGTGTTCAGCTCGGAACTGGGCAACTCCGTCGATTTCTGGCCCTTCAGTACGGCGCTGGGGGGCAACATCGGGAACACGCAGTTCAGCCGGACCAATGAATTGCTCAACATGCAGGCCTCGCCGTGGGATGGCGGCATCGGCAGTGCCTGGACCGCTCTCAATCCGAGCTTCCCGCAGGGGACCGATCCTTTCGGCCGCAATACCGGGGTCAACAATATCCAAACGACGTGGGCCACGGGCCGCTATTCGAATACGCTGATCGGCCCGAGCGCGAAGGAAGGCCTGCTCGATCTCACGCCGGGCGTGAACGCCCAGGTCTACCTGGCCGGGCAGTTCGGCTTGTATTCGAGCACGATCGGCCACCCGGCCGGCACCACGCCCGCATTCGCCAATATCTCCGCCAACCAAGCGAACCAGCCCGCCAACTTCTACCACGCCCTCTACATCGACAAGCAGACGAAGAACCTGCTCATCGGCACCGATGGCGGCGTCTGGTACGACGCCACGGGCGGCAACATCGGGACGAATGTCTTCGCGAACCTGAACAGCAACCTGCAGATCACGCAGTTGAACGCCGCCGCTCCGGATCCGACGGATTTCAACGCTCTGCTCGCGGCGTCTTACAACAACGGCGTTCAGCAGTACCTTGGCGTGCCGGCCTGGACCGGCCAGCCGCTGCCATTGCCCGCCACCGGCAACGACCAGACCCGCAATTCCGGCGACGTTCAGTACAACCCGATCAACGACATGGTCGCCTACGCCTCCGCCGGCGGCAACTTCTATCGGACCATTGACGGCGGCGCCACCTGGTCGTTGATCATGAAGGCCAGCGGCGTCAACGCCTTCCCGCTTTACAACGACCCGATCAACCCGCAGCGGCTCCTGGTCGGCGGCAACGCCCTGTTGGAATCGACCACGGCGGGAGCATCCGACGCGAACTTGCCCGGCACCTTCACCAATCTCAACGCCGGCATCTCGCCCACGGCCATCGCCGCCGCGGTGTTCCAGGGGCCGTTCACCTTCGACCCCTCCTTCCCGCAAGTCACCGACAAACTGGCCAACACGTACGATCCGTCCACGATCTACGCGACGGACGGCAACACGATCCGGCTGACGAAGAACGACGGCGTGACCTGGGTCAGTCGCTCGCCGTTCAGCAACAACTTGTACACGGTGACGTTCGGCGGCTCGCTGGCGGGGACGGACGTGGGGCAGCTCTCCGTCGTCGGCATCGGCGGCGGCGTCACGATTACCACGACCGTTCAAGGCAGTCTCGGCGTCAACGAACAGCAGACGATCCAGTCGGTGCTGTCGAGCGGCAGCTATCAATTGCGCTTCCGCATCCCGGGCGTCGGCACGCAGACGACCGGCCCGATTCCGTTCAACGCCACGGCCGCTCAGGTCGCGGCGGCGATCAACGGCTTGCCAGGAATGTCCACGATCAACGCGTCGGTGACGGTGCGTTCCTCCGGCGGCGCCGCCGTCATCACGGATATTGCCGTCGATCCCAGCGATCGCGATACGATCTATGCGACCGTCCGCTACAAGACCGGCGACACCGGCTTACCGACGATCTTCCGTTCGACGAATGCCGGGCAAACGTGGACCGATATTTCCGGGCACACGTCGAGCGCCTCGCCGTCGTCGTTCAGCAACAACACGTCGGTGGCCGTTCCCGATGGCCCGACCGGCAAGGCGTTCTCCACGGTCACGGTGTCTGCGCCCGGCGGCCAGGTCGTCACCGGCGTCACGGTCAACGTCAACATCCAGATGGCCGCGGATAGCGATCTGCAGCTCTTCCTGGTCGGGCCGGACGGCACCAAAGTGCCGCTCGCCAAGAACGAAGGGGGCACGTTCCCGTCCAACAACCAGAACTTCACCGACACGACGTTCGACGACAACGCGACGACGCCGATCTCGGCGGGAACGGCGCCGTTCTCCGGTTCGTTCAAGCCGGAGGCGCCGCTCGGGGCATTCAACGGCATCGACCCGATCGGCAACACCGGCGGCGTCTGGACGCTCGAAATCGACGACACCGTGGCGACCGACACGGCCACGCTCTTGAACTGGACGCTGAACCTGACGACGGCACAGGTGGCGGCCGGCTCCTTGCCGAACACGCAGACCTGGGCCGTGGCAATCGACCCGCGCAGCGACACCGTGTACGTCGGCAACGACCAGGGCGTGTGGGCTTTGCCGAACGCCTCGCAAACGCAGACGTTTAACTGGGCGAAGTTCGGGGCCGGCATGCCAGAGGTTCAGGTGCATTCGCTGGCGCTGAACCAGTCGCTGAACACGCTGACGGCCGGCACTTACGGCCGCGGCGCCTTCCAACTCTTCCTCACCGATTCGCAGGCGAGCTCCGGAGCCCTCCGCGTGATTAGCGGCGTATCGGAATGGACCGGGCCGCTGCAACTCATCGGCGACGCGACCATCAACGCCGACGGCACTCAGAAGATTCAGGACGGCATCGCCGCGGCGGCCATCAACATTCTTGGGCCGATCAGCAGCACGGTGAAGGCCGTGACGACGACGGCGGACGGCACGGCAACGTCGGCCGAAGTGCAAACGGTCGAAGTGACCGCCCCGACCGGCAACTTCGCCCTGTCGTTCAATGGGCAGACGACCGTGGCACTCCCCGTCGGCGCCTCGGCCACTCAGGTGCAGAACGCCCTCAACAGCCTCAGCAGCGTCCAGCATTCGGAAGTGCAGCTGGTCGATGTGACCGGCCTGACCGGTTCGTTCAACCTGACGTTCAACGGGCAGACGGCGGCGATCGCAACGGGGGCGTCGCCGGCCGCCGTGCAGGCCGCGCTCAATGCCCTCAGTTCCATCAGCAGCATCGGCAGCGTCGTGGTGTCCGGAACGCCGATCGTCGATGGAACGCGCTACATCGTGACCTTTAGCGGCGGCGGCTTCAAGAATCAGAACGTGAATCAACTGACCGGACTCGGCATCGGCGCCAACGCGCCGACCGTTGCGATTTCCACGCAGGTGGACGGCTTCAACGGCTCGGTGAGCGTTAGCGCCAGCGGCCCACTCAGCGACACCATTTACACCATCACGTTCGGGTCGGCGCTGGGGACCGGCAACCAGCCGCAGATCACGTCCGGCACGATCACGAAGATCGGCCTCGGCACAGTCATTCTCTCCGGCGACAACAGTTACGGCGGGCAGACGCTGGTGCAGCAGGGCGTGCTGGAAGTGAACAACCCGAACGCCCTTGGCGCCAATCCGAACTCGCTCGGCGCCGCGACGACCAACACGTCGAACACCATCGTGGCCGCCGGCGCCGCGCTGCAACTGGAATCGTCGCTGCAGGGCGAACCGGTGCTCATCAACGGCAACGGCATCCCGTTCAACAACCACAACACGGGCGCCATTCGCAGCGTCGCCAACAACAACGTCTACACCGGCGTGCTCACCATGGGCACGAACACGACCATCGGCGTCGATTCCGGGTCGACGCTGACCATCGGCGTTGACCCGAGCGCCGCAGTCTCCGGTTCCGGCACGATCAACGATCAGGGAAGCGATTTCTCGATCGACAAGGAACTGGTCGGCACGCTGGTGCTAGCGACTCCGAACGCGATCGGCGGCGCGATTACGGTGGATCAGGGCGCGCTCCGCGTCGAGGACGCAAACGCGCTCGGGGCTTCGGGGCAATTCGCGGGAACGACGGTTCTCGACGGGGCCCAGTTGCAGATCGCCCGCAATGCCGTGACGCTGACGCCGACTGCCATCGCTTCCGAACCGCTCTTCCTTTCCGGCACCGGCATCAATGCGACCGGGGCCCTGGAGAACGTCCGCGGCGACACCAACCCTTCGGGCAACAACAACAACATGTGGTCCGGGCCGATCACGTTCAACATCAATCCGAACTTCTCGCCGCAGACCAATCCCGGCACGCGCGTGGCCATCGGCGTCGACGATAGCGGCGTGCCCGGCGTGACGGACAATCTGAACATCAACACGAACATTCAGCAGGATTCCACGCAGGGATCGTTCGGGTTGATCAAGGTCGGGGCCGGCCGGTTGACCTTGATGAAGGCGAACAGCTACACGGGCACGACGGAAGTGGGCGTGAATCTCGGCGGCAGCGACATTGTCGGCGGCTCGCTCCGCATCCAGAACTCGAACAGCCTCGGCGCGAATACCGCCGCCAGTTCGGTGCAGACGATTACCATCACGGGGCTCGCCGGCGGGCTGACATATCAGTTGTCGCTCGACGGGCTGACGACGGCGACGCTGAGCAACAGCGCGACGGCGGCCCAGGTGCAAGCTGCACTCAACGCCCTGAACGCCATCGGCCAGTCGGAACAGCAGCAGATCGTGCAATCGGGAACGGTCGGAACGTACACGCTGAACTTCAATGGCCAGGTCGCGACCTTGCCGTTCAACGCGGCGGCCTCCGATATTCAGAATGCCTTGAACAACCTGTCGAGCGTCCACCGTTCGGAAGTGCAGGACGTGGAAGTGGTCGGCACGACCGGCTTCTTCACGCTGTCGTTCAATGGGCAGACGACGGTGCCGCTGCCGATCGGCGTGGCGGCTTCGGGCGGCCCGTTCGCGAATAGCAGCGTCCAGAACGCGCTGAACGCCCTGACCAGCATCGGGCCGACCGGCAGCGTCACCGTGACTTCGACGACCGTCGGCAACTCGACCACCTACCACGTGACGTTCGGCGGTTCGCTGGCCAACACGAACTTGCCGCAACTGACCGCCGGGCCGTACAGCTCGACGATCACGCAGCTCGGCAACGGTGGGGCCACCGAGGTGCAGACCGTCGCTGTCTTCAGCACGACCGGCACGTTCATCCTGACGTTCAACGGGCAGACGACGGCGCCGCTGCCGTTCAACGCCACGGCTCAGCAAGTACAAGACGCCCTGAACGCCCTGTCGAGCATCGGCGGCCTGCTCGGCAGCGTCGCGGTAACCTCCGCGCCGCTCGGCTCGGGCACGCAGTACACGATCACCTTCGGCGGCACGCTGGCCGACGTGCCGTTGCCGCTCATCACGGCAGCCGGCGCCGGCGGCCCCGTGACCAACGTCACCACGGTGCAGAACGGCCTCAACGGCAACGTTACGGTGTCCGGGACCGGCAACACCTTTACGGCGATCTTCGGCGGCGACCTCGCCAATACGAGCCTGCCGCAAATGATCGCGGCCAACGCCACCGGCAACGCCTCCGCCGTCGTCACCACGAGCGTCGAAGGGGCCGGCGTGCTCGTCAGCGAGACGCCGAGCGTGGGCGGCAAGGTGCTGACGGTATCGTTCCAGCGGCCTATGGTTTTGGGTCTGGTGCCGCAGCTTTCCGCCGTGAACGTGTCGACCGGCCTGTCGGTGAACGTGAACACGGTGCAGCAAGGCGGCACCGGGGCGATTGTCAACGACGGCGCCGGCGGCTCGTCGCTCGAACTCGACGGCGACCCGACCGCGACCGGCGCCAGCATTACCGTGGCCAAGGTTCTCGCCCTGAACGGCGCCGGAGTCAACAGCGAAGGCGCCCTCGATAACGTCAGCGGCAAGAACACTTATCAAGGCGCCGTCACTCTGGCTTCCGACGCGAGCATCGGCGCCGAGGCTGCCACCACCGTCACGATTCCCACGGTTCAAGATCCGACGCCGCTGCCGACGCCAGCCCCGGCGTTCACCAAGGTCGGCCCCGGCACCGTCGTCTTCCCGAACGCCAATCCGTTCGGCGGTTCGACGAATGTGCAGAACGGCGTGCTCGCCATCCAGAACCCGCAAGGCGTCGGCACCGGCCGCAACGAAGTCCAAACCGTCACCACGATCGGCACGCCGTTCAGCGCCGGCGACCTCACGGTCACGGCGGCGTCCAACCTCGTGGTGACTTCCGCATCGCACGTTTTCACGTTGGCGGATATCGGCTCGATCATCACGGTCACCGGCGGTCTCGGCTGGACCGTCGGTTCGTATCAGATCGTGAATGTGGGGGGCAACGCGGCGACGTTGAACGCTTCGCCGGCCGCCGCGGGCAAGACCGGCGGTTCTTATACGCTTCCGCTCGGCGTCGGCGCCTTCACGCTCGGCTTCAACGGCCAAACCACGATTCCGCTCGTGTTTAAGGCCTCCGCCGCCGCCGTGCAGACCGCACTGAACAACCTCACCAGCGTCAATCGCAAGGAAATCCAGACGCTGCAACTCAGCGGCGCCGGTTCCTTCCAGTTGTCCTTGAGGGGCAACTCGACCGGCAACATCCCGACCAGCGTTTCGAACACCACGCTGCAAGGCGATCTGGAAGCGCTGCCCGGCGTCGGCATCGGCAACGTGCTCGTCTCGGGCGCGTCGCCCTTCTTCACCATCAGCTTCAGTTCGGCGCTCGGCGACCTGCCGAAGCTGGTCGCGACCGGCACCCCGCCCGTCACCGCGACGATGGCCGTCGTGCAGGACGGCCTCAACGGCAACGCCGCGGTCGCGTCCATCGCCGTCCCCGGCGGCGTGCAATACACGGTCACCTTCGGCGGCGACCTCGCCAACGCCAACCTCCCGCAGATCGTCACCACGTCCGGCATGGTCTTCACCAACACGATCGCGCCGGGCAACTCAACGACTAACGAAGTGCAAACGGTCGAGGCGTTCGTCACCGGCGGCCAGACGTTCACGCTGTCGCTGCCGGACATCAAGACGGGGGCGGTATCGACGACGGGCACCATCCCGGCCGGCGCCTCCGCGCTCGCGGTGCAAACGGCTCTCGAAGGGCTCGCCAGCGTCCGCCACGACGAGATCGAAACTATCACGGTTCAAGGGACGAGCGGCACGTTCAACGCGACGGTGACGACGCCTAACGGCGTCTCGCGGACCGCCACCAACCTGGCGTTCAACATTAGCAATGCGACGTTCGCCAATACTTTGGCGAGCCTGTCCAACGTCGGCTTCAACCTGACGACTGGCCAACCGCACGTGCAAGTCACGTCCGTGCCGATCCCGCAATCGCAGGG
>DATNBQ010000573.1:0-17660 GCA_035571955.1 Urbifossiella sp.
TCGACCTCATGCAAATGCACGAGGTGAACTGGGACAACGATCCTGAGTGGGTGATCGAACAGGGCGGCCTCGCGGAACTGCTCAAGTGCCAGAAGGAAGGGAAGGTTCGCTTCGTGGGGTTCACCGGGCACAAGTCGCCGCACATCCACTTGAAGATGATGCCGGTGCACAAGTGGGACACGGTGCAGATGCCGATCAACGTCTGCGACCACTTTTACCGGAGCTTCGCGGCGCAGGTGATCCCGGAAGCGAAGAAAATCGGGGCCGCGGCGATCGGCATGAAATCGCTCGGCGGCGGCAAACAGGGCAGCGCTAAGATTCTTTCCGCCGGCATTGCGACGGTCCAGGAGTGCATCCGCTTCGCTCTGATGCAAGACGTGGCCGCCGTGGTGACGGGGATCGATTCCATGGCGATCTTGCAGCAGAACCTGAAGATCGCGCGCGAATACAAGCCGCTCGACAAGGCGGAGCTGGACTCGCTGTTCCGTCGCGTCAAACCGCAAGCGGGCGACGGCCGCCACGAGCGCTTCAAGTCGACGATCGACTTCGACGGGCCGTATCATCGCAAGCAGCACGCCTTCGACACGGTGCCGGCATGACGCTTTCTTGCCCGTATTGCAATCACGTCTTCGCGGCCTCGTCGGCGAGCGGCGCCGCCTGCCCGCGGTGCGGCGAAACGGTGCCGGGCCGCAGCGCGGAAGCCGCCCCGGTCCCGTTCGACCCCTTTAAGACCGACATCAGCGCGGTGGTCAAGAGCCGCCTCAAATTCGCGGCTCTCGCTGTCGTTGTGATCTTCGTCGTCATCGCCGGCACCGTGGCCAAGTACATTCTCGACGAGCGGAGAAAGCAGAAACAACTCCAACCGCCGCCCGTTCCCATGGCAACGACCCGCCCGCCGCTTCAACTCCGAGCCCTGAACCATCTCCCTCCCGGCACGAACCTGGTCGTTGCGATCCAGCCGGGGCCGATCGTCGCCATCGCGGAGCGGACGAATCAGGATCCCGTCGTCATGCTAACGCAAAACGGCATCCCCGCGTCGATCTTCGCCTCCCTCGCCAAGGCCGGCATCACCTTGCGGCAGATCGACCACGCCGCGGTAGGCATTTATCTCCCCGGCAAGGATGAAGAGCTACGGCTCGGCATCGCCGTGGCGTTCCGCCAACCGCCTACCGACGAGGCAGCGTTCCTGCGCCAGTTGCAGGCGAAACCCGCCGGGGCGCCCGGCCGGTTCGAGGTGCAAGTTGACAAGTTCCCGCTCCAGATGGCGCGGGTATCCGAGACGCTTTGGCTGTTCGGCCTGGGCGACAAAGACTTGGCCGGGGCAAGCGGCTCGCCCCTTTCCGCCGACTTCCAGGAAGTGATCGGCCAGCACATCCCGAGCGATGCGGCGATCTGGGCCGCGGCCGCCCCAACCAACTGGAACGACAAGCCGATCCTGAAAATGCTCAAGAAAGAGTGGCTTGGCCTGGTGGCGGATCGGCGGGCGGCGGCAGTCGCGTTCTCGGAGGCGGACCGGCTATGGATCGCAATCGACAGCAGAGCGCCGGAAGGGACCGACAAGCTGCGGAACTACTTCAAGAGCCGGGCGACCGGCGAGCATTCCACGGCGAACGGCACGGGAACCTGGGCGACCTTGAGCATCCCCGTTGAGCTGAAGGCTGTTTCTTCGACGCTCGCCGACATCGTCAACGGCCTGCCGCGATGAATGCGGTTTTTGGTGGCACAGGCATTCTTGCCTGTGTCTCAGCTTGCACAGGCATTGTTGTTGGCCCGCCAGGGATGAGGTGATGCCCATGACGCCCTCGAAATTTCATCGCACCGGCCGCGCCTGGATCACGGCGGTCATCGGGATCGCGGCCTTCGCTGCCGGCATCGCCGCCACTGTCATCTACACGAACCGCACGACCTCCGCCGATCGATCCGCGGTCGGCAATGAAGGGACCGGCAGCGTTCCCGCGCGCGTTTCGGCCCTCGGCCGCTTGCAACCCGCCGGCGGCGTCATTCCGGTTTACGGACCGCCTGGCGACCGCATCAAAACAATTGAGAAACTCTTCCCCGGCATGATGCTGAAATCCGGCCAGCCGATCGCCACCCTGGCCAGCCGCGATCAGCGCGAAGGCGACGTGAAAGTCGCCGAGGTGCAACTTCAAGAGGCCAAGGATTCCTTGAAAGCCGCCACCGCGACCGGCCAAAAGAAGATCGACGCCGCCGAAGCCGATTTGAACCAACTCCTCTCGGGCGAAACCAACGACCTGAAATCGCTGACGGCCAAGGTCGATTTCGTCCAAAAGCAAAAAGCAATCGCCGAGAAAATGCTCGAACGGTTGAAGAAGTTGCGGGACGAGAAAGTCCGCGTCGCCGATGAGGATTTGGACAAGGCGGGGCTGGCCGTGGATCAGGCCAACGCGGAATTGATCGCCGCCAAGGCCGCCAAGGACAAGGCCGTGACGAGCTATGCGGAGAACAAGAAGGCCGCCACCGCGCGGCTCGAGGCCGCTCGCGCCGAACTCGCCGAAGCCATCGCCAAGGCGCCGATCAAGTCGTCCGAAGAAAAACTGACCCAGGCCAGGAAGACGCTCGACTTGACGATCATCAAGGCGCCGATCGACGGTACGGTGCTCAAGGTGACCGGCCGCGAGGGGCAGCCGACTGGCGTCGATTCGATTATCCAGATGGCCAACTTGAAAGAGATGACGGCGGTGGCCGAGGTTTACGAATCGGATGTGGATCGCGTTGTCGGCTGGGTCAAGAAGGGACCGGTGCCGGCGGAAGCGACGAACTCGGCCTTGCCGCAAACCTTGAACGGCACGGTGAACTCGGATCAGGACATCGTGCGAATGATCGCGCGGAACCAGGTGATGCCGGTCGGCCCGCGCGAGGATTCCGACCGCCGCGTCGTCGACGTTACGGTCCACCTCGATGCGGCGTCGTCGGCGATCGCGGCCCGCTTCGTCGGCTTACAGGTCACCGTCACGATCGGTCCGAAATAGCGCTCGTGATTTCGCCCAGCACTTTCTCGAAGGCAGCATCGGCGAGCACCGGTTTTGCGTCGGCGTCATTGACCACAGCCTCCAGGTTGACCCATGTCTTGCAGCCGGCGTACTCCGGATGCTCCGGGAGATCCACGGGCGCCTTCAGGCGATAGACGCGGACTGCCATCGCATAAAGGCCGGGCGTGCGGTAGTGGAACCGCTTCGTCACTTCGTCCGCCGTCCAGCCGTGGAACGCGTTGAGTGACAGTGCTTTGTCAATGCTCTCGAAATGCCAGATGGCCGAGACGTCGGCGAAGTGCTCGAAGGGAATGCGACCCGCCGGCGGTTTGTCTTGCTCCACGGCTTCCACCAGCGGCATCAGTTCCGGCTTGATGCCAGTGTGATGCTGTTCGTGGAAGTAGCTGGGATAAAGAAGGAAGCGATCGTGTTCGGGTCGGAACTCGCCGCCCACCTCGGCGATGCCCCCCTTGCGGAGGATGAGCGCTTGCCGCCCCTCGCCGAGCGCCCGGCAGATCGCGGCCCATTCCTTGAAGGCGATGGAAAGCGCCATGGGATTCTCCGATTAACGGTTCGCGGTGGCGTTCTCGGCGGCGCCGGGCATGCGCTGGCCGCGGAGCCACGCGAGCACTGATGCCGCCAGCCCCTTCATAGACGCGAACCGGCCGTGCGGCCAGCGGAGACTTTTCCAATACCACTTGACCGCCGTCAGTGGCTCGGAGGGGCGCATCACGTAGCCGATGGTGCGGCAGGTCGAAGCATAACCCTCAGCGATGACCTCGCGCGGTTCAGCGATCCGGTAATGCGTTTCTGCGCGGTGCATGATGGCCATGGCCGTGGCGACGCGATCGGCGAGCTTCTTGGAAAGGTTGCCGTGCCCGGTGCGATAAAGCACCAGTTCCTCATCGATGCCCGCGAAGGTGTAATGATTGCCGACGCGGAGCCACAAATCGTAGTCAATCGAGAGATCCCATTCGGGATTGAAGCCGCCGACGCGCGAGAAGACTTCGCGGCGAACCACGGCCGAGGAGAAGCAAACGAAGTTCTGGACGAACATGGAGGATGGCGGTCGCGAACCCGCGAGTGGCTTCGCGACGCGCCCGTCTTCATCCATGAGCAGTCGCCGCGCGTAAACGACGCCGACCTCCGGGTTATTGTGAAATAGCGCCACTTGCTTCTCGAGTTTGGTCGGCAGCCAGGCGTCGTCGGCATCGAGAAAGGCCACGAACTCACCGCGGCTTAAACCGATGCCCAGGTTCTTGGCCCGCGATTGTCCCAGCAAGTCCGAACGCACATAGCGAATTCGTGAATCATCTAGAAACCGCTGCACGACCCGCGGCGTGTCGTCCGTCGAGCCGTCGTCGACAACGATGAGTTCCCAGTCGGCGAAGGTCTGGGCGCGAACCGATTCGACCGCCATCGGCAGGAACCGGGCGTAGTTCTTCGCCGCCATCACGATCGAAACCCGCGGCGTCATGCGCTCATCGCCTGGAGATGGTCGCGACCCACCTTCGAAATGCAAAAGCGATACTTGCCGGACGATTCCTGAGGAATCGCATCGACCAGTTCGACATCGTAATCCACGCTCGAACCGAATGTATCATTTACGAGGTCGGCGATTTGTTTACGGCTGGCGGGGCCGAAGGAATCGTCAGGCACCAGGCGAATGCGGATGTGCCGCAATGATTCCTGCACGATTTGCACCTGGGCGGCCCCGGTGATGAGCAGCGCGAAGTTCTCAGTAAGCGAGATGCCGCTGATCAGGCTTCCCGCCGGCGTAAGCACGTAATCGGCCTCGCGCCCCTCAATGCGTTCCAGCATCGGCAGGCCGCGGCCGCAGCGGCAGACGCGCTTCGAACCGACCGCCACGTCGCCGACCTGGTAGCGGATCAGCGGCATGGCCCGGTTGGCGAGATCGGTAATGAGCGTGGGGCCGTCGCTCGCTTCGACGTACACCGAATCGCTGTTGACGTGCAGCCCCTGGTGTAGTTCGCATTCGGAGGCGATCAGGCTCACTTCCTCGCAGCCGTAGCGATTCGTCGCCGGGCAATCGAAGACGCGCTCGATGATGGTCCGCTGCCAGCCGTGCAGGGGCATCGCCGTCGAGATGATGCCGTTGGGTCGGATATCCGCGATCTTCGCTTTTCGCAGCGAGCAGGCGAGTAGGTACAGCGAGTGGGCATGGCCGAAGATCAGACCGGGGCGGTGCCGCCGAAGCTGACCCGCGAACGCCGCAAGGCGTTCCTCGGTGAGGTTGAGCGTATCGAGGTGGATGGCGCGATCGAAGAAGAAGTTCCGCAGCCGCCCCTTCCAGCCGAAGTGCAGGTAGTCCGGGTTCCCCCACGCCTTGGCGACGCGCTGGCCGCGGCGGTAGCCGGACCATTCGTCCGAGCGAATTGTGCAGGCGGTTTTCCACTGCACGGCCGGTTCGTCGATGCGAATGGCGAGCGGCACGCCGGTGGAACCCGAGGTCCGCTTTACCCGCAGCTTGGCCACGTCGTAACAACTGGAAATCAGGGCCCGTTCGTGGCGGCGAATGTCGCCCTTGGTGAGAATCGGGAACGCGCCGAGATCGGCAAGCGAACGGACATCGGAAGGATGGACGCTGGCCTTTCGCCACGCGGCCCGGTAGTATGGCACGGTTTCGTAGGCGTGTTTTAGCGTCACCTTCAGCGCCGCCAGTTGCCGGGCGCGAACGATCTCCGGCGGATCGAACTGCGTCTGTTCGAGATAGCGCAGGTACTCGAGATGCTTGCTGCGGCCGCGACTGGCCATCAGCGGATGCATGACGCGGCGATTCAGATAATCGAGCATGAATGATTAACCACAGAGACACAGAGACACAGAGAAGAAAAGGAGGAGAAAAAGACTGTTCATTGTTACATGCTCAATCCTCCGTGATTTCTCTGTGTCTCTGTGCCTCTGTGGTTAGTCTGTTTGGAACGTCGCGGCTAACCAATGGTCCGTTGCCACTCCACTTGTTTGGCCAGGCCGTCGTCGATGCTTGTGGTCGGTTTCCAGTTCAAGTGCCGCTGCAACTTCGTCACGTCGGCGCCGGTCGCCAGTTGGTCGCCCTTGCGCGGCGGATGGCGCTCGATGATCGCCGGCTTGCCGATGATGCGCTCCAGCTTGCGAATCACATCCAATACGGTGACCAGTTCGCCGCCGCCGAGGTTGAAGACTTCGCCCGACATGGCCTGGGTCGCGCGGATCGTGGCCTCGACGCAATCGGCAATGTACGTGTTGCCGCGGATTTGCAGGCCGTCGCCGGTGAGCTTGATCGGCTTGCCGTGCAGGATGGCGTCGATGAACAGGTGGTAGCCCATTTCCGGGCGTTGCCGCGGGCCGTACACGCTGAAGTAGCGGAGCACCACGGCGGGGATGCCGAACTCCTCGCCGTAGACGCGGCAGAGTTGCTCGGCCGCGAGTTTTGTGATGCCATACGGGGAACTCGGCCGCGTCGGCAGCGATTCATCCCCGGAGGCATACTTGCCGTACACCGAAGATGTGCTGGCATAGATCAGCTTTTTGAGTGCCGGCGAGCCGCGAAGGGCTTCGAGCAAGCGATGGGTGGCGGTGAGGTTGTGGCGGTTGTACAGGTCGAAGTCGAGCCAGCTGCGGGTGAGGCCGGGCATCGCCGCCAGGTGGAACACCCATTCCGCATCGGCGAGAACCTTTGGCGGCACACCCGCGGACAAATCCAGTTCGTGGAAGGCGAATCGCGGATGGCCGCGGAACCCGATGAGGTTGCGTTCCTTCACCGTTCGCGGATAGTAATCCGTGAAGCAATCGATCCCGGCGACGGAATGGCCGTCGGCGAGCAGCCGTTCGCACAGATGCGAGCCAATGAACCCCGCCGCCCCGGTCACCGCGCAGTGCATAGTTCCCCCAGGGGAGAATGCTAGCATCGCGGGGGACCGCATCGCAACCCCGACCGGTGTATATATTGGGCTTATGCGATTCGGTCCAATCATTGCGTTGTTCATCTTGTCGTTGCCGCTTCCGGCGGCGGAACCGACCGCCGCGGAGCGCGGCAAGAAAGCGCTCACCGAGACCGCGTTCATTCCGGCGTTCTGGCGCGATACCGTCGTGCAGAACGCCTGGAAAGCGTGGCCCGGCGTGAAGGAACGCCCGGCGAATTACCCCGCTGCCTTCCGCGAGCACTACGGCCTGCACGAAGCCCCATACCGCGGCGGCCCGATGCCGATGGGCCTGCGGAAGGCGCCGCGGCTCTTCCAACCTGGCATCGGCGCCGATTGCATGCTCTGCCACGGCGGCTCCATTCTCGGCAAAAGCTACCTCGGCCTCGGCAATAGCACCCTCGACATCCAGGCCCTCTTCGAGGACTTCAACAAGGTCGATGGCCTCCCGAAGCCGCCATTCACCTTCGGCAACGTCCGCGGCACCAACGAGGCCGACGGCTTCGGCGTCTACCTGCTCGGCTTCCGCAACCCGGATATGAGCCTCAGCGGCAAGTGGGTCAACCTCGGCCTCCGCGACGACACCTGTGCCGACGTGCCGGCCTGGTGGCTCTTGAAAAAGAAACGCACCATGTATTACACCGGCGCAACGGACGCCCGGTCGGTGCGGTCGCTCATGCAGTTCATGATGCATCCGCTCAATACGGCCGAGGCGTTTCCCAAGGCCGAGCCGGCCTTTCGCGACATCCTGGCGTACCTCGTTAGTTTGGAGCCGCCGAAGTATCCGTTCGCCATCGACAGGGCGAAGGCGGCCCGCGGCGAAGCCGTGTTCAAGGAGAACTGTGCCCGCTGCCACGGTTCCTACGGCGAAAAATGGACCTATCCGAACAAGGTGATTCCGCTCGATGAGATCGGCACCGACCCGGTGCGCTTCCAGGCCGTCAGCGCGAAATATGGGAAGGCGTATTCCGAATCGTGGTTCGCGAAGGAGGACGGCGGCGGCAAGCCGTTGCGGATGACGGCGGGTTACCAGGCGCCGCCGCTCGACGGCATTTGGGCCACCGCTCCGTACCTGCACAATGGTTCGGTCCCGACGCTTTACCACGTACTCAATTCGAAAGAGCGTCCCAAGCTGTTCACGCGCAGCTTCAAGACCGATGAGGCCGATTACGACAAGCAACGCGTCGGCTGGAAGGTCATGGAGCTGAACTACGTCCCGGGATCGGACATGTCGGCTTACGAGCGGCGCAAGGTGTACGACACATCCAAGAGCGGCCGGAGCAACGCCGGCCACACGTTCGGCGACGCGCTAACCGACGAAGAGCGCAAGGCGGTCATCGAGTATTTAAAAACATTGTGAGATTCGCCGCGAGGCGAAGCCGAGCGCGCCGCTAACCCCGCGGGGTGAGTTCCGCGATTTGCGCCGCGAACGCCGGCCACTTCGCCGTCAGCTCCGCGCGGGGCGCATTCCGATAACCCGAATAGTCGAACGCCGGCGCCATCGTGCAGCCCACTAGCGCGAAGCCGTCGCCGTCCAATCGCGATCCTTGCCAGACGCCGGCCGGCACGACTAACTGCGGAACGTGTCCCGCTGCCAGGTCCGAGCCAATCAGCACTTCGCGGCCGCTGCCATCGGGCCAGAGTTGCAGCATTCGCAGCGGCGAACCGAGATAAAAGTGATAGACCTCGTCGCTCGGCAACACGTGCAGTTCCGAGACGTGGCCCGGCTTGAGCAGGTAATAAATGGCCGTGGAATGGGGCGAACGATAGGTCTCGCGGAAGTAACCGCCTTCCACTGGATGCGGCTGCAATTGGAACCGGCGAATGATGTCATCGGCCGTGGGCATGGTCAATCTACCGGCAACGGATGCCGTGGTATTCGAGCGGGTATTCGAAATCCTTGCGGAGCGGGTGGCCGACCCAGTCGTCGGCCAAGAGGATGCGGCGAAAATCTGGATGGCCCAGGAACCGGATGCCGACCAGATCGTAAACCTCGCGTTCGTGCCAGTCGGCGGTTCGCCACACCCCGGCCACCGATGGTACCTCCGGAAGCTCGCCCGGCTTGTCGTCCTTCCACCGCGGCAGATTCAATTTCACGGTGAAGCGCCGGCCCGGGAAGGAAAAACTCGACAAGTGATAAAGCACTTCCAGGTGCGGCTCGAAACCGGCCTTCGCCGCCTTCTTGGCGTCCGGTTCCAGATAATCGACGCCCGTGACGTCGTTGAGCAGCTCGAACTTCAACCGCGGATCGTCGCGCAGGAACGTGCCGATCTCGACGAGCCTGGCCGGATCGATCGCGACGAACGGATCGATGGCGGTGAGGTTCTTGGCGGTAATGGCGGCGCCGAACCGCTCTTCGAGCACCGCGGCAATCTCGGTTGCTGTCATGGAATCTCCAAAGCACGCGCTCCCCGTTGGGTCGCGGCTAACCATTCATTCTTTTGCGATCCGGCCAATGTTCCACCATGGCCTGTTTCATTTCGCGGACGGCGCGCTCCATGCCGACCAGCACTGCTCGCGAAATGATCGAGTGGCCGATGTTCAACTCCTCGACGCCGGCGATCCGCATGATCGGCTTCACGTTGTTGTAGTTCAGGCCGTGGCCCATGTGAATGTGCAAGCCGAGGCCGGCGGCGCGCGCGGCGGCGTGGCTCAGCTTGGCCAGTTCCGCTGCGATCGCCGTTGCTCCGCGCGCCTCCGAGTAGCTGGCCGTTTGGAACTCTATGGCGTCGGCGCCAAGCTTTTTCGCCTGATCCACCTGGGCCAGGTCCGGGTCGATGAATAGCGAAACGGGAATACCCGCGGCCCTGAGCCGCTCGACCGCTGCGCGGGTCGCGGCCTCCGTGGCGATGATGTCCAGGCCGCCCTCGGTGGTGAGTTCTTGCCGCTTCTCGGGAACCAGCGTCGCCTCGTCCGGCTTCACTTTCAACGCGATGGCCACGATTTCTGGAGCGGATGCCATCTCCAGGTTGAGCCGGGTGGCGACCGTGTCGCGGAGCAAATAAAGGTCGCGATCCTGGATGTGGCGGCGATCTTCGCGAAGGTGAATAGTGATGCCGTCGGCGCCGCCGAGCTCGGCGAGGACAGCCGCCGCCACCGGGTCGGGTTCCTTGGCCCGCCGCGCTTGCCGCACCGTCGCCACGTGATCGATGTTGACGCCGAGGCGTATCATGGAAATAGCATTCTACGCATCAACGGAGGAGCATCCATGACGACCGACAAAAAGGACGACGTGGTTCGCGTGGCGGCCGGCGAAATGGTGACGATCGAGCTTTACAAGCAAGCGCTCGTGGACGAGGGGATCGAGGCCCACGTTCTCGGCGAAGCGTTGGAAGCGAGTTTCGGAACGGCGCTCGCGCGATCGGTGGAACTGTGGGTCCACAGAAGCGACGCGGCGCGGGCCGAACAGATCATTCAGTCGATGGATTCGGAGCACGGCCGCCAGAAATGACCCAAGCCCACGGACTGGCGTCCGTGGGCTTTCGAGGCGATTGGCTTACTTGAGCATTTCCTTGAGGCCCTTGAGCGCACGCGCGGTGACGCGCGTCGAGGCCGGCTTGTCCTTGGTCATCGTCATTTCGCCCGGCTTGAAGCGGTTGGGGACCATCTTGCCGCCCTTCTGGGCCGGAACGCGCTTGGCCTTGAGCTTGAACAGCCCCGGCAGCGTCAGCACGCCCGGACCCTTGTGGCTCAATTCCTTCTTGATCACATCCGTGATCGCATCGAACACCTTCGCCACTTCCGTCTTCTTCAACTCGGTCGCCTCGGCAACGCGGTTGTAGAACTCGGACTTGGTGATCGACTTTTTGCCCGCGGGCTTCGCCATGACACTCTCTCCATGAAATGAGTGAGGTTCGTCCGGAAACTCCACGAAAACTAAGGAGTTTTGAGGGTAAACGTCAACGGTTAGCGGCGGATTCCGCAAAAAAACGGGGTTCTTTCGCGCGCGGGCGCGAGAATAACTCGCGTTTTTCCGCTCGTTTTGTAGTGTTTTCGCGAGGAACCCCGGCAGCTCGCGGATCGGCAAAAAAGTTCGCCCCAATGCATGAATTAACGAGATTTGTCGTTCGCCGGAACGAGCGGCAAGCGATTGTATAGCTCCGTGAGACCCGACATGCGATACACGAGTTCCTGGTTGAACTGGCTCGCCCGGCATCGCCACCGCCAGTTTCCGTCCGCGACGCCGGGCTTGTTCATGCGGGCGTCGCTGCCCAGGCCGAGCACGTCTTGCAGCGGGGCGATGGCAATCACGGCCACCGATCGCCACGCCAGGCGGATCAAGTCCCAGTGCGGTTCCTCCACGGGTCGGCCGATGTACGCCGCCAGGTAGCCGCGGCTCTTCTCGTCGAGGCCCGACCACCAACCGCGGGTCGTATCGTTGTCGTGCGTGCCCGTATAGCAGACGCAGAGCGCATCGAAATTATGCGGCCAATAGGGGTTCTTCGGCGTATCGAGGGCGAATTGCAGCACCTTCATGCCGGGCAACCCTGCCTTCAGCCGCACCTGCTCCACGTCCGGGGTAATCAAGCCGAGATCCTCGGCGATGATCGGCAAGCCGCCGAGCTTTTCGCGCAGTCGCTCGAATAATCTGAGGCCGGGGCCATCCACCCATTTGCCGTTCTTGGCGGTCTTCTCGTCGGCGGGAATGTGCCAGGCCTGCGTGAAGCCCCGGAAGTGATCGAGGCGAACGAGATCGACTTGCCGCAGGGCACTCTTCAATCGCGCGGTCCACCAGGAATAGCCGTTCGCGGCCATGCGGTCCCAGTCGTAAATCGGGTTGCCCCAGTGTTGGCCGTCTTCCGAGAAGTAATCGGGGGGAACGCCGGCGACGACCTGGGGCCGACGGTCCGCGTCGAGCAGAAACTCCTCCGGATGCGTCCACACTTCGGCCGAGTCGAGGGCGACGAAAATGGGGGCGTCGCCGATGATGCCGACGTTCCGTTCGGCGGCATACTTTCGCAGCGCGGACCATTGCCGGTCGAAGAGGAACTGCCCGAAGCGGTGCATGGCGATCTCGGCGGCGAGCGGTTTCTCAACGGCCGCCAGAGCTTTTGGCTCGCGATGGAGCAGGTCCGCCGGCCATTCGATCAGGTCGCGGCCGCCGAGGGATTCGCGGATTGCCATGTACGTGGCATAACCGTTGAGCCAGGGGCTCTCGGCTTCCTCGAAGGCCGTGAAGTCGCCGCGAAGGTGCGGCGCCCGGCCGCCGCGGAATGCGTCCCACGCCGCCCGCAGCAAGGCGCTCTTAAACGGCCCGACGCGGTCGAAATCGACCCGATCGTCCGCGAACTGCTGCCCGGCCCAGAACGACGACGCGACGAGGCCATCGCGTTCGAGCAGTTCCGGGCTGAGCAGGTTGATGTTCCCGGCGAAGGCGGAGAACGATTGATACGGCGAGTCGCCGGCGCCGGTGGGGCCGAGCGGCAGCACTTGCCACCAGCGTTGCCGCATGGCGGCGAGCGTCTCGATCCAGCGGTAGGCGGAAGGACCCAGGTCGCCGATGCCGAACGGGCCGGGCAAACTGGTCGGGTGCAGCAGTATGCCGGACGATCGGGGCAGAGGTGCGTGAGCCATACTTTCGGAGTATGGGGGAACCGCTGCAGGAGCAACCGCGGCAGCGGCTCGGCCCCGCCGAATCGAAGCATCACTCCACTTCGAACATGCATTCGATCTCGACGGCGATGCCGCCGGGGAGCGTGTGCGCTGAGACCGCGCTGCGCGCCCCGACGCCGCCGTCCTCGCCGAACACATCCTTCATCAACTCCGAGAAGCCGTTGATCACCTTGGGTTGATCGGTGAAGTCGACCGTGCAGTTCACCCAGCCGAGCGTCTTGACCAGCCGCTTCACCTTGTCGAGCGATCCGAGAACGTCGCGGACCGTGGCGAGGATCGCCAGCCCAACCTGCCGGGCCGCGTCCTTCCCCTGGTCGAGCGTCATGTCGGCCCCGACGCGGCCGAGGATCATGCTCTTGTCCGCCTTCAGCGGGCCGTGCCCGGACACGTACAGCATGCCGCCGGCCTTCACGGCCGTCTTGTAGACCGCGACCGGCTTCGGCGCCGGCGGCAGAATAAGATGCAGTTCCTGAACGCGCTTCTCGGGAGTGCTGGCCATCGCTGGCTCCTGGTGTGAGGTGATGCGATGAGATTCGTGATAAGCCCGGCGGGTAGGAACGGCAATCACTGTGCGACGCGGCGTTTCGATGCCGCGATTTCATCCAGGGCGATGCCGAGGCCGGGCAAGCGGCTCGGCGTGAGTTTACCATTCTCGATTGTCGGGGCGCCGGTGAAGAGTTCGGCGAACCACGACACGCGATCGACGTGGGGAACCGCGGCCAGGCCGCAGGCCAGGTGCACGCCAACTTCCGGCATCCGCACCGGCGACACCGCGGCCTGAAACGCCTCGGCCACCGCCGCGATCTTGAGTAGCGGCGTGATGCCACCGAGCCGGCAAGGGTCCGGCCGCACCGTGCGCACCGTGCCGCTTCGGAGCACGCGGAAGAACCGCTCGCGCGAATCGAACGACGCCCCAATGGCCAGCGGTATCTCCGCCAGGCTCGCCAGCTTGGCATAACCGAGTTCGTCCGCGGTTGGGATCGGATCTTCGAACCAGTCGATGCCGATGTCTTCGAAGAAGTGGGTGAGGGCCTCGGCGGTGCCGAGATCGAAGCGGCCATCCGCCGCGACGCTGACGGAGGCGGCGTCGCCGAGGCCGTCGGAGATCTCGCGAACGCGGTCGGCATCGGCCCGCACGTCGCCGGAACCGACTTCGACGCGGACGCCCATGGCCCCTTGCTTCACGAGCGGTTGGGCGAGCTTCACCGCGTCGACGGCGGGGCGGTTCAAAATCGCGATGTCCGATGCGAAGAATGGCGCGGCCGGCTTGTTGTGTCCGAGGAATTGGTAAAGCGGTAGGCCGGCCGCCTTGGCCTTGAGATCCCACAGGGCAATGTCGATGGCGGCGTAAGCGCGGGCCGCGAGCCCGCCAAACCCCACGGGCCGAAAGCGGCTCTCGGCCTTCGCGAACAGCCGTTCGATGTCGGCGGCTTCCTCGCCAAGCATTAGCGATGACATTTCATTGTCAATTAAGTCGCGAGCCGCCGCGGCGCCGGGTCCTTGCAAATACGTGAACCCGAGTCCATTCCCGGCATCGGTCGCGAGATCGACGACGATAACGTCGATAGTTTCGGGCGACGGCTTCGGTCCGGAAAGCGAAATGCGGTTGCCGAACGTAATGGGAACGCGCAGGTGGTCGGTCGCGATTCGTGTGATTCGCATAGTTGGCAGTTTAGCCGCGATTCCTTGGTGGCACAGGCATTCTTGCCTGTGCAAACGCGCACAGGCAAGAATGCCTGTGCCACCAAGGAACGCTATTCCCCCAAATAAGCGGCCCGGATGCGCGGATCGTTCAACAGCGATTCAGCCCGATCCGAACAGGTGATGCGCCCCGTTTCGAGCACGTAGCCGCGGTGGGCCGCCTTCAGCGCCATCCGTGCGTTCTGCTCCACGAGCAGCACCGAGACGCCCTGGCGGTTCAGTTCCTTAATCACATCGAAGATCTGCACGACGATTTGCGGAGCGAGGCCGAGCGAAGGTTCATCCAGCAACAGCAGCTTGGGGCGAGCCATGAGGGCGCGGGCGATGGCCAGCATTTGTTGCTGCCCGCCGGAGAGCAAGCCGCCGGCCTGATGCTGCCGTTCGCGAAGTATCGGGAACATTGCAAACGCCTTCTCGATATCGGCCGCGATCCCCTTGGCATCGGATCGCGTATAAGCGCCCATCTGGAGGTTTTCGAGGACGGAAAGCCGGGGGAAGATCTTGCGCCCCTCGGGCGCCTGCGTCAAGCCGCGGCGAACGATCTGGTGCGCCGGGACGCGGTCGGCGGTGAAATTCTCGCCGTTGAATGCGATGCTGCCGCCGCGCGCCGGCACGATTCCCGACAGGCACATCAGCGTCGTGGTTTTGCCGGCGCCGTTCGCCCCAATCATGGCGACGATCTCGCCCGGCTCCACGGTAAGCGAAATCCGGTGCAGCACCGTGATGGCGCCGTATCCCGCTTCGAGATCGCGAACATTCAGCAAGGGAGGGGGCATTGTGATTCAGAGGGCCTAGAAGAGAGTTTGTTCGTCCTGCGATTTCTCGCGCCGGGCGCGTTTAAAATTGACATCGGGAACCACATCGGGATGTTGTGCGCGTCCCGATCCATCGAGAAGACCCTCGATCGTCAAGAGTTGGATTCTCGAGCTCTTGGTCTTCCCGGATTGCCATTCGTACAGCCCGGCCGACGCGGCATCCGATTTCATTTTGGCCGTCGGTTCGTCCAAGGAGATCAGCAATGCAATCTCCGCCTTTTCGCGCTCGCGAACGTGATTGAGAGCGCGAACATCATCGGCCTTCAGTTTCCCTCCTTTTACGCTGATAACGATCTTTCGCGCTTCGGTATCTTTAACGTCGTAGTAATACTTGATGCCGTCGACGCCGCCGTCCGCGCCCTTTTTCTTGTTTTGAGACGGATAAGCTTCCACGAGCGAGACGGCCCAATACTGGAATTGATATTTGTCGCGGGCCGCCAAATCGCGGGCGCCTTCGAGGTCTTTGGGAGTGCCGTGGACATCGAATTGACATCGGCTACGGAACGCATCCTTGAGACGCTTTTCGATCAGTGAGATGGCAAGGTGCGTAATATCGATGCCGATCCACTTCCGCTTCAGTTTCTGCGCCGCGTGAACGGCAGTGCCGCACCCGCAGAATGGATCGAGCACGACATCGCCTTCGTTGCTGCTGGCGGCGACGATGCGCTCCAGAAGGGCGAGTGGTTTTTGAGTCGGATAACCGAGATTCTCATTGCCGAGCGCCGGTGGTATATCTTGCCAATCGTTCTGCACGGGTACACCCGGCATTTCATCGGCGAATTGCACGAGTCGTGGCATTCCAGTGCTTCGGTGTCTTAGTTTCCCAGCCCTGGCGAATTCAACGAGGTTTGCTTGGGAATAAGCCCAATATCTTCCTTGATAAGGATAGACTGCCTTGTAATCGTACCCGTTTCGTGGGGACTTGTACTCCTCGGAAATATCTGCTTCCCATCGAGAAGAAGAATCTTGTTTTCGTTTTACTCGCCAACCAAAGCTGACTTCTCCACCTTCTTTATTTGCCGTAAGGTCGGTTTCCTTGAAATAACGCCCTTCCGAGGAGCGGTGACGGTATTCGTTCTCGAGGTAAGTCTGCGCGTAGGGCGTGAACACCCAATTCCAAACCCATTCGGAGGACTTTGTATAAAAATATATGGTGTCGCGAACATTTCCGTACTGTCGCCGGCCTTGTTTAGCATCGTTATGAGCCGCGGCTCGGCGCCAGCTAATCTCGCTCTTAAAATGTTGCGGTCCGAATACAGCGTCCAATAGGATCTTCAAGTAATGGCTCGCAGTCGGATCGCAGTGAAGGTATAAAGAACCGGTCGGCTTCAAAACTCGATGGAGCTCCAACAGCCGATTGGCCATCATCGTCAAGTACGCCATGATATCGCTTTGATCCAGGAATCCCCGGAACGTCTGCATCAGCTTCGATACTTGCGTATTGGACTGGTGCAGAATCTCATCGAATTCGCGCTCCGCCTGCTCGCCCCAGGTCCAGGAATCTTTGAACGCCGTTATTTGCGCTTCGCTGCTGCTGCCTTTGGGAGACTTGAAGAGCAGATTGTAGTCGCGCTTGGAATTGAACGGCGGGTCGAGATAAATCAAATCGACGGAGCCATCTTTAAGATGCGTGCGCAGCACCTCGAGGTTGTCGCCGTAATAGAGTGAGTTCACCGCAGCCATTGCGACCTCTCAGGCAAGGGCCATCGTTGCAAAGTTGCTATTGTAGGGATGCCAAGATCGCCGCCATCACACCACCTCCTCTTTACCGAGGTAGGCCTCGATTACCTTCGGATCGCGGCTGACCTCGGCCGGGGTTCCCTCGGCAATCTTCACGCCGTAATCCAGGACCGCCACGCGGTCGGAAATGCCCATCACCAGGTTCATGTGGTGCTCGATCAAGAGCACGGTGATGCCGCGATCGCGGATCTTGCGGATGAGGGCCATCAGTGCGGCGGTTTCGATCGGGTTCATGCCGGCGGCGGGTTCGTCGAGAAGAAGCAACTTCGGTTCGGTGGCGAGTGCGCGGGCGATCTCGAGGCGGCGCTGGTCGCCATAAGCGAGGTTGCGGGCGAGTTCGTTGTGTTTGCCGGCGAGTCCCGCGAAGGCCAGCAATTCGCTGGCCTTCGCCGTCGATTCGCGCCAGCCGCGGGGCATGCCGACCAGCACGTTTTCAATCGCCGTCATGGCTTGAAATAAACGGATGTTCTGGAAGGTGCGGGCGATGCCGCGGCGGGTGATGACATCCGGCGATCGCCGCGTGCGTCGCCACGACACCAGCGTCCCCGCAATTCCGATTGCCAGGCCCACCGCGAAGCCAATCGCCGCGCGGCCGGGTCGAGCAGCGATGTAGCTCGATGCAATGGAGGACGCCTTGCCGATGGTGAAGTCGCGCTGGTGAACATCGCGAACCGCCTGCTTCCAGAGTAAATCGACGTTCACGGCGAGGAGCAGGCCGGCCAGCCCGGCGAAAAGACCGACCGCCAGGGCGCCGACGATCGGCCGCCAGCTGAGAGCGACTTCAAGCGGTTGACCGCGGAACGAAACCTGGCCTTCCGTCGGTTCGTAAATCCCCGTGATGGCATTGAACGCCGTGGTTTTGCCGGCGCCGTTCGGCCCGA
>DATNBQ010000574.1:0-6117 GCA_035571955.1 Urbifossiella sp.
AGATTGCGGCCTCTCCCCAACGGGGAGAGGCGTTGGGCTGGTTGGCTCAGTGGCTTTACATTGGTTGCTGTCACTAGCCTCGACCCGGCAGTCTGGACTGGTTGGGCTGCCGGGTCGTGCTCCTTATTTCCTATTAATCTCATTTACTGAAAGGATCGACGTGGCATTCACCGTCAATGGCGTCGGAACATCGTTTTGTTTCGCTCGTGGGTCGGGCGGCAAAGGCGGCGATGCACTCGAGTGCTTCGTGTTTGCATATATGCCCATGCTGCCGCTGCGGGCGATGCATTTATACGGTGAAACCGGTGTTTTCAAGCAGCAGTACCAAGTCGTGCCTCTCAAGTTAACTTGGTCCCTCATCTTCCGAGTCTATCTGAGATACTGGCTGGTGATGCCGCTCCTGGTTGGAGTCGTCCTCGCCTCAATCGCCACCTGGGAGTGGTTCAAGCGCGGCAAAATCGACACGACTCTTCTCACCGTCGGCTGGGCGATGACCATAACCTGCTTAGTCGCATATTTCCTGCTCAGGGTCAGCGACAAGCGGAATCGCCGAATCCGCCAGGTTTTGGGAATGCACGATTTCGGCACAAGCGATCCGGCCACTTGGGGTCAATCCATTCTCAAGGGAATGCGTAAGCCGCAGGAATTGTTCGATTGCGAATCCTATCTCGCGGCCGTCCCGGTACTCCTCGAAAAGCACGATTATCAAAATGCCATGTGGGCGGCTCGCCTGGGCGCAGCTTTGGAATCTCGCGACGATGCGGAAAAACTGACGGATGAAATAATCCGGATGCACCAATACCGCGGAACCAATTCGTGATGCCGCGAGCAAACGCGAAATGAGAGATCCCGGACGATAACGCGGAGGACGGCCTCCGCACGCTCTTTCATCATTCCATCATGCGAATCGCGAGGATCGAACCGATTCCCGTTTGCGTTCCCTTGAAGAAGGGAATGACCGCGAAGACCGCTCACGGCGAGCACGTCGTGTCGCCGTATGTCATCGTCAAGGTGCATACCGACGCGGGAATCGTCGGCCTTGGCGAAGCGACGATCTCGGGGCTGTGGTCCGGCGAAACGCAGGCCGGTTCGGTCGCGGCGATTGCCGACTACCTCGCTCCGCGGTTAATCGGAACGGACCCGCGCGACATTTCCGCCGCGCGGCGAGCGATGGACTTCGTCATCAAGCTCAATCCGTTCACCAAGGCCGCAGTGGAGATGGCCTTGTGGGACATCGCGGGAAAGGCCGCGGGGTTGCCCGTTTATCGGCTCTTGGGCGGCAAGGTGCGCGAACGCGTTCGCATCAAGCTCGTCGTGTGGGCGCGCGATATTCCCGGCTCCCGCGCCATGGCCGAGGAACACCTGCGCCGCGGCGTCACCTGCGTGAAGGTGAAAACCGGCCTCGATCCCGAGTCCGACATCGCGCGGGTGAAGGCCGTCCGCGAAGTCGCCGGGCCGAACATCCCGGTTACCATCGATTCCAATTGCGGCTGGACGATTCAAGAAGCGCGGCACTGCTTGCGCCGCCTCGCGGATGTCAATTTGCTATTGGCGGAGCAACCGATTCCGGCCGGGGATCCGGCGGCGCTCGCCGAACTGCGCCGCGATTGCAACATTCCCATCATGGCCGACGAGAGCGTCTTCACACTGCAAGATGCCTGGCTGCTCACGATGCACCGCAGCGCGGATGTGCTCAGCGTTTATCCCGGCAAGCACGGGGGAATCGCCGCGACGGCCGAAATCATCGCGGTCGCCAGGGCCGCCGGCATTCGCTGCACGATCGGCAGCAACCTGGAACTGGGGATCGGCACGGCCGCGATGCTGCACGTCGCCGCGGCATTCCCGGAAGTGGATACCGAACAGTTTCCCGCCGACACGATTGGGCCGTTTTACCACGAGGCGGATCTGCTGCAGTCGCCGCTCGACCTGGGGCCGCCCTACGCGGCAATCCCGGACGGCCCCGGCCTCGGCGTGGAACTCGACGAGCGCGAACTGCAGCGCTGGCGCGTCGCATGACTCTGTAGGCCCTTTTTAGCTAGCTAGCCCGCGGCGACGACGATGACGCGTGACCGTTCCGGGAGATGCACCGAAGGGTCGAGCAGGCGCACAAGCCCATTTTCAACCACGCCGGCCACGGCCACCGGTTGCCGCCGACGCTTCAAGAACGCTTCCATCGGTTTCGGAACCTCATCCGCGGAGAGCTCCGGCGCTGGAAGCAATGCCTCCGATGCAATCGCTTCATCGAGTTGTCGGCGCTGAACTGATCGATCGTCTGCTGTCGTACTGTCCATGACTCGTGCCCTCAGTATGCAGTAATAACGAATATCGAGGGTTCGGGCTCTTCGCCGAATACATCGGGTATTTCATCATCCTCGCGGTCGAAACGCCAGATGACCCATATCCGTTTTCCGGAAGCCAGCTCTGCGTACATTCGAAATGAACCATCATCGCGTTCGTCCATTAACAGAACTTTGTCGAAAGCGGCCTCGACCTCCTCAACCGAAAGTGAATGGGCAGCGATCTTCTGGCGATTCCATTCGATCCATTTGAAGCGTCGCATGATGTTGAGAAGCGTTAGCGTTGAGTCGTTGATTAGCATCCTACAGCAAGAACGTTCACAGCCAATCGACTTTTTCGTCCACGCATCCGGATCGCAGTTTCGGCTACAATGCTTGGATTGCTCACCGCATTCGGGCGAGGGTCGTTTCATGCGCTGGCGCGCCGCCGTTCCACTTCTATCGCTGCTCGTTCCCGTCGCGGCGCTGGCCGCCGAGCCGGTACTTCCCGATGGCACGGCCAAGGCCAGACAGCACATGGCCGCGTTCAAACTGCCCAAGGGGCTTACCGTCGAACTGTTCGCGGCCGAGCCGATGCTGGCCAGCCCGGTGGCGATCAGCGTGGATGAAAAGGGCCGCGTGTTCGTCGCCGAGGAATACCGCCTCGGCCAGGGCGCCGCCGAGAACCGCGACAACCCCGCCTTCAAGTTCAGTTTCTGGTTGAACGACGAACTGCAACTCCGCACCACCGACGATCGCTTGAAGATGTACGAGAAGTGGGCCGGCAGATTGCCCGGCGGCATGGGTTACTTCACGAAGAAGGCCGACCAGGTGCGGTTGCTCGAAGACACCAAAGGCTCCGGCAAGGCGGATAAAAGCAGCGTCTTCGCCGGCGGCTTCAACGAACCGCTCGATGGCCTCGCCGCCGGCGTGCTTGCCCGCGACGGCAACGTCTACTTCGCCTGCATCCCGAGCCTGTGGAAGATGCGCGACACGAAGGGCATCGGCGTCGCCGATCAACTCACCAAAATGCTCACCGGTTTCGGCGTCAACTGCGCCTTCTACGGCCACGACCTCCACGGCCTCATCTTCGGTCCGGACGGCAAACTCTACTTCTCCATCGGCGATCGCGGCTTCAACGTCACTTCCAAGGAAGGCAAGAACTTCCAGGGTCTTCGCACCGGCGGCGTCTTCCGCTGCAATCCGGACGGCACCGATTTCGAAGTCGTGATGCGCGGCCTCCGCAACCCCCAGGAACTCGCCTTCGACCAGTACGGCAACCTGTTCGCCGACGACAACAACTGCGACAAGGGCGATCACGCTCGCCTCGTTTACGTGGTGGACGATGGCGATAGCGGCTGGAACATGGCGTATCAGACGATCCCGGCGCCGTACATCGCCGGGCCGTGGTTCGCGGAGAAGATGTGGCACTTGCCGCACGCGGGGCAACCGGCGTGGATTGTGCCGCCGGTCGGCAAGATCGGCACCGGGCCAAGCGGCTTTCTCTTCACCAGCGGCACGATGCTGCCGGACCGCTACAAGAACAGCTTCCTCATGTGCAATTACGCCGGCGGCCGCGGCCTCGAATCGTTCAAGGTCGTGCCGAAAGGCGCCGGCTTCGCGATCGCCGATTATCACGACTTCCTCACGCCGATCATGGCGACCGACGTGGATCAGGGGCCGGACGGCAAACTGTACGTTTCCGATTTCGTGAACCTGGACTGGAGCGGCAAAAGCCTCGGCGGCCGGATTTATACCGTCTTCGATCCGGACAAGGTGGAAAGCGAAGGCGCGCTGCAAGTGAAGAAGCTATTCGCGGACGGCTTTGGCAAGCTGGACGACAAGCATCTTGTCAAGTTGCTCGGCCATCCGGAAATGAAAGTGCGGCTCCGCGCCCAGTGGGCTTTGGCGAGCGGGGGACAGCCCAGGGAAACCATTCTTGCCGTGCTGGCGCGAACGAGCAAGGATCAACTCGTCCGCATCCATTGTATCTGGGCCATCGGGCAGATCGCCGCGCAGTCCGGTGCACTTCCCCCGATCATGACGGATCTGTTGCGCGATGCCGATCCGGAGATTCGGACGCAGGCGGCGAAGGTCATTGGGATGGGAAAGGTGAGGCGGGGGCCGTATGCGGATCACCTGGTCGCACTGCTGAGCGACCCCAGCCCACGGGTGAAGTTTTTCGCGGCCCAGTCGCTCGGCAAGCTCAAGCACAGGCCGGCCGTATCGGGATTGTTCAGCGTGCTGGCCGCCAACAAGGATGAAGACCCCTGGCTTCGCCACGCCTGCGTCGCGGCCCTCGCCCGCATCGGCGACGCCGACGCCGTGAATGACCGGGCCGCCGATGCGAGCGCTTCGGTGCGTTTGGGCGTGGTTCTCGTCAACCGCATGATGCTAGCCCGACGCGCCAGCGAGGGTGAAGCTGATCCCTTGCTGGCTAACGGAGCGGTGCTTGCCAAATTCCTCACCGATGCCGATTCGCTGGTGAAGGCCGAGGCGGCTCGCGCCATTCACGATCTGCCTCTCGAAGAACTCTACCCGGACCTGGCGAAGATTCTGCCGAAACTGTCGTCGGGTGTCGATTCGGAGGCCACGGTGCGGCGAGCACTCTCTGCCGCCTACCGCCTCGGCACACCTGAGCAGGCGAAGCAAGTTCTCGCCGCCGCGAGCAATCCGCTGCTGTCGCCGGCGATGCGTTCCGAAGCGATCGGTTGCCTCAAGGATTGGTCCGATCCGCCGCCGCGCGACCGCGTCACCGGCTTCTGGCGGCCGCTGGGCAAACGCGATCCGGCAATTGTCCGCGCCGTCGTGAGCCCCGGCTTCGAGAAGTTGCTCGGCAGCGCTTCCGGTCCGCTCCTGACCGATGTCGTCGGGCTCATTGGACCGCTGAAACTGGATGTCAGTGAAGTGAAGTTGAACGAATGGGTGGCCGATGATGCGAAGGCCGTTCCAATCCGCGTGGCAGCGCTTCGCGTGCTGGCGGATCGCAAGTCGAAGTCGCTTCCCAACTCGCTTGCTGCGGCCCTGGAGGCGAATGTGCCGCTCTTGAAGGCCGAGGCACGCGACGTGCTCGCTGCCACCGATCCGATGAAAGCCGCGGAATTGCTCGCCGCCGTTCTTGCGGATGAAAAGGCCAACATCGTGGAGCGCCAGCGAGCGCTGACGGCATTGCCGCGCATGAAGGCGCCGGATGCCGGGAAGTTGCTCGATGCCTGGGCCGCGAAACTCGCGGCCGGCGGTGTTCCCGCCGCACTGCGGCTCGACGTGCTGGAAGCCCTGAACGCCGCCCCCAGCGCCAACCGCAATCGGCTCCGCGGCAAGTTCGAAGCATCGCTTCCGTCGAAGTTCGCCGTCAGTTTGCACGGCGGCAACGCCGAGCGCGGCAAGGAAATCTTCCTCGGCCACGCCGCCGCCCAGTGCGTTCGCTGCCACAAGGTGAACGACTCCGGCGGCGCCGCCGGGCCAGACCTTTCCAGGGTTGCGTCGCGCTATCCCGAGAAGACCCGCGAGTTCTTCCTGGAATCGCTGCTCACCCCTAATGCCAAGATCGCGCCCGGCTTTGGCACGGTCACCCTCGTGCTGGCGGATGGCCGTACGGTTTCCGGCGTGGTGGTCAGCGAGGACAAGAAGGCGATCACTTTGCAGTATCCCGATGGAAAGAAGGAGTCGATTGCACTGGGCGATGTGGAGCGTCGCGCCGCCGCGGCCTCGCCAATGCCGTCCGTGGAGCAATCGCTGTCGCCGCGCGAGGTCCGCGATTTGATCGAATACCTGACGACGCTCAAGTGAAAATGCCCGAACCTGCCGCCGCCATCCTGAGTTCCGCGATGCCGACAGACGG
>DATNBQ010000575.1:0-23925 GCA_035571955.1 Urbifossiella sp.
CGGATTTTCAGACGCCATCTGGTAGGCGCTCGACAGCATGATCATTCGATGCATCGCCTTGATCGACCATCCACTTTTGACGAACTGCTTGGCCAGGTAATCGAGCAGTTCCGGATTGCTCGGCGGGTTGGTTTCGCGGAGGTCGTCCACTTCGTGAACGAGGCCGCGGCCGAGGAAGTGGCCCCACAGCCGGTTCACCAGCGCCTTGGCAAAGAACGGGTTATCCGGCTTCGCCATCCAGTCCACGAGGGCGTGCCGCGGATCTTCGTTCGGCGTGAATTTGCCGAGCGGGCCGTCCGGGAATTTGGGTTCGGGCGTCTTGCCGGTGAGCGGGCTCTTCTCGCCGGTGGTCGGCGTGGCGGAGGCATAATACGGCGGCGGCTGGCCGAAACTCTTGCGGCCAAGCCGCGTGAAGAACCCCGCCAGCCCGTAATAATCCGCCTGCCCCCAGCGTTCGTACGGATGGTGGTGGCACTTGGCGCACTGCAACCGCGTGCCGAGGAATATCTGCGCGACATCCGCCGTGACTTGATGCAACTGATCGTCGCGGTTTTGCCACAGCCAGTTCACGGCCGGGGCGTCTTGCCATTCGCCGGCGGCGGCGACGATGCCGCGGACGAACTCGTCATACGGCCGGTTGCGGGCAATCGAGTCCTTGATCCAGCGGTGGAAGGCGACCGCAGCCTGGTCCGCCCCGGCCAGATTCGAGTTCCGCAGAATGCTGCCCCACTTCATCGCGAAGTAAGCGGGGTAATCGGGCGAATCGAGCAGCTTGTCGATCAGCTTGTCCCGCTTGTCGGCACTCTTGTCGTCCAGGAACGCCGTCGTCTCCTTGGCCGTGGGAAGTCGGCCGCATAGATCGACCGTCAGCCGCCGAATGAACGTGGCATCGTCGCAGGTCGGGCTCGGCTTCAACCCGAGTTTCTTCCACTTCGTCAGCGATAGTTCGTCAATGGCATTGATCGGCTGGAATTCCGGAATGGCGGCGAGTTGCGGGCCGTGCGGCACCATCGCCCGATACACGGCCACGTAGCCCATGTGCCGGGCCATAACCGCTGCTTCGCCGCTCTGCTGCCGGGCCTTGACCAGTCCAGCCGCTTCGACCACGGCCACGACATCGAGGTTGCTGCGGAACTCGCTTTGCCGGGTTACGTCGCGGGTCGAGCCGTCGGAATATTCGGCCAGCACGGCGATCTGCTGTTCCTGGTTCGGTTGCAGCACGCCATCGGTGGGAAGGACCCGGAGCTTGACGACGCGCGGAGCATCCGGAGTGGAAGCCGGGGCACCGGACGCGATCCACTGGCGAACGACGCGGTAATCGGAACCCTTCGGATTGAGGCGCTTGCCGCCGCCGTGCGGCATGCGGCCGGTCGCCTTGGCCAGGAACAGCGATTCATCCGGGTTGGAAGCGAAGATGCGGCGGCCGCGGGCTTCGCGCGTGATGGCGTCGAAATCGAACTCCGTGTCGAAGCCGAACAAGGACAGCTTGAAACCGTTTTGTCCCGAGGCCTTACCGTGGCATCCGCCCGCGTTGCAGCCCAGCTTCGAGAGCAGCGGTTCGATCTCGGTGCGGAAATCGACGGGCCTGCCCTTGGCGAATCCGGAAACGGACACGGGAACTTCGAGGCTGTCGTTGCCGCGCTGAATGCGAATGACAGTGCGACCGTCGCCGGCGGCCACGACGTATCCCTTCGAATCGACGCGGGCGACAGCCGGGTTCGCGCTGGCATACTCCGCTTCGCGAGTGGCGTCGCGGCCGTTCTCGGCGACGAGCAGTTGCCGCCCTTCGAAAGCATCGCGCAGGTCGATCTGCTTCACCGAGCATGTGATTGCAGCCGACGCTACGTTCGGAAGCAAGAGGGAAACGCCGAGAATGGCGAAGCGGATCGGATTCATGGAAGGGCCAATGTGGCGGGAAGGCAGGCAGGTTCCAACGCTTCCAGGATACCGTGGAAAAGGCCCCTGGGCAAGCGATGGATGGCTGCCCGAACCGCGCAGGCGCGAGCAGCGCGATTGTCGGTGGATGCTTACTGGCCCAGCTGTTCCTTCGCGGCCTTCAACACGTTGTCCAGCGTGAAACCAAAGTGTTTGAGCAGATCCTTCAGCGGTGACGAGGCGCCGAAGGAACGCATGGCGATGATCGCGCCGGTAGGGCCGGCGTAGCGCTCCCAGCCGAAGGCGCTCGCCATCTCCACGCAGACCCGAGCCTTCACGCTCGGCGGCAATACCGAATCGCGATACTCTTGCGATTGGGCTTCGAACAGATCCCACGACGGCAAACTGACGACGCGGGCCTTCAAACCTTCCGCAGTCAGTTTCTCGTAGGCTTCCACGCACAACGAGACTTCGCTGCCGGTCCCAATGAGGATGATTTGCGGAACCTCCTTGGAATCCGTTCCCGGCTGGCCGCAACTGGCCATGACGTATCCGCCCTTCGAAAGGTTGCAGCCCCAGGCGTATTTGGTGCGGTCGAAGGTGGGAACCGCTTGCCGCGTCAGTGACAGCACGATCGGGTGGTGCCCGGTTTGCATCGCCACCCGATACGCCTCGGCCACTTCATTGGCGTCCGCCGGGCGAATGAGCCGCATGTTCGGCATCGCCCGCAAACTGGCCAGGTGCTCGATCGGCTGGTGAGTCGGACCGTCTTCCCCCACGCCAATCGAATCGTGCGTGAAGACGTAAATCACCGGAATCTGCATGACGGCCCCGAGCCGCAATGCCCCGCGGCCGTAATCGCTGAAGATCATGAAGCCGGAACCGTATGCCCGCAGATTCGTGAGCGTCATGCCGTTCATGATGGCGCCCATCGCATGCTCGCGGACGCCGAAGTGGATGTTCCGCCCCTTGCGATTTTCGGCCGTAAAGACGCCAGCCCCTTCGAACTTGAGGAACGTCTTCGTGGACGGATTCAAGTCGGCGGCGCCGCCTACCACCCACGGCACGTTCTTGGCGATGGCGTTTAGCACCTGCCCGGAGCTATCCCGCGTGGCAAGCCCCTTGGCGTCCGCCGGGAACGTCGGAATGTCCTTGTCCCAGCCGGTGGGAAGGCCGCGCTTTTCGAACGTCTCGATCTGGGCGGCGAGGTCCGGGTGCTTGCTCTTGTACTCGGCGAACTTCTTCTGCCAGGCCGCGTAAGCCGCCGCGCCGCGCTGGCCGATCCCCTTATTGAAGTGATCGTAAACGCCGTCGGGAACCCGAAATTGCGCGTCCTCCGGCCAGCCGTACACCTTCTTGGTGAGCTTCACTTCATCGGCCCCGAGTGCTTCGCCGTGAGCTTCCTTGGTGTCCTGCCGGTTGGGCGAACCGTAGCCGATGTGCGTCTTGACGCAGATGAGCGTGGGGCGGTCGGCATGCTTCTGGAAAGTCTGCAACTCGGCGGCGATCTTGGCCGTGTCGTTGCCGTCGGCAATCCGCATCACGCTCCAGCCGTATGCCTCGAAGCGGGCCGCGACATCCTCAGAGAACGCCAGGCTGGTATGGCCGTCGATGGAGATGCCATTGTCGTCGTAAATGAGGCAGAGGTTGTTCAGTCGCAGGTGGCCGGCGAGCGAGGCCGCTTCGGACGCGACCCCTTCCATCATGCAGCCGTCGCCGCAAATGGCATAGACCTTGTGATCGAAGAGGGTCTCAAAGCCGGGGCGGGAATAATACGCCGCGATCCACTTTTGAGCGATGGCCATGCCGACGGCGTTGCCGACGCCCTGGCCGAGTGGGCCGGTCGTGGTCTCGACGCCGGAAGTCAGTTCGCTTTCGGGGTGGCCGGGCGTGTGGCTGCCCAGTTGCCGGAATCTCTGCAATTGTTCCAAGGGCAACGAGGGGCGATCGACGATATTCAGGTGCTCGTCGCGATCGCGGACGCCTGCCAAATGGATCAAGGCATACAGCAGCATCGAGGCGTGGCCGTTCGACAGCACGAAGCGATCGCGATTCGTCCAGTACGGTTGCGCCGGATCGTACGAGAGGAATTGATTCCACAAGGTGTAGGCGACCGGAGCGAGCCCCATCGGCGCTCCGGGGTGCCCGGAATTGGCCTTTTGAACCGCATCCATGGCGAGCGTGCGAATCGTGGTAATGCAAGTCTGATCGAGGTCGGCCATGTTCGTCTCGGAGGAAAGTGGGCTTCTGCCATGATAGTTTTGGCGTGCCCAAGTTCCAGGTTCCGAGCTTACCAGTTGGCGGCTGACTCTCCCCCGGCGATGGTGCACAATCCCTGGTAAGTTTTCGGATCGATTCCGCTGGTGAGAAAGTGAAGCGAGCCGTCGCCGAAGAGGAAGTTGGCACCCTGGCCTGCGTGCATGCTGTAAAAAACATCCGGATCGGAGATGGGGAAATCGACATTGGGAATGTGAGTGGCGTTGCCGTGGGCGAGAATGAGGGCCTCGTTGAAATCGGCGTTGTCGTAGGCGACGCCGGGCGGCGGCGAGTACGGCGCCGGCGGTTGTGCCGCCCTCCAGGCGGGGCAGCGGCCGCCGGTCACGGCGCCAGTCCAGGTGGCGGGCGCGTGATTGCTCGAGCGCTCTCCAACGAAGATCGTGCCGCTGAGGCCATCCGACACACTGGCGAAATTGTTCCGGCTATTGCGATAGAAGACGCCATTGTTGGCGGGGTTGGCCCCGCCGGCGTTGACGAAGCACTCCTGGCTGCCATTACAGCCGACATAGTTGCTATGGGCCACCACCACGTTCGTCGGCCAGACGGTGAAGCTCTGCTGCAAGGGATCCGACGGGCACTGGAAGATCGTCAGCGGTTGCTGGGCGGCGATGGCATTCCCGCCGGTGCCAATGCCCTTGTTGAAGTCGATCTGGTTGAACAGATTCCCCTGTTCGAGATACGGCAAAAGGAACGCGGCCCAGCCCCAGCCAGGGCCGACATCGCGATCCGGCGTGCTGGCCGAGTTGGAATTGCCGTCAATGTAGCCCGGTGCAAAGTAGCGGTTGGCGTCGTGATAGTTGTGCAGGGCGAGGCCGATCTGTTTGAGATTATTGGCGCACTTCATGCGCGCGGCGGCTTCGCGCACTTTCTGTACCGCGGGCAGCAGCAACCCCATCAGGATCGCGCTAATGGCGATGACGACGAGGAGTTCGATGAGCGTGAAGGCTTGCCGCGATCGCATGGCAGCACTCCGTGAGCGAGCAAAACCACAACTTGGTTATACTAAGTAATAATGCGTTTTCAAGTCCCAAAAAGCCCGCAGCGAGCAAGGGGCATAGGGCTTATCCTTGCACCACCGCACTGCTGCTGCACAGGCACCGTCGCTAGACGGACGAAGAAGGCAAAAGGCTTATCCTTGCTGGCACCACCGCGCTGCTGCAGTGGCCCTGTCGCTAGACGTGCGGACAAGGGACAAGGCTTACCCTTGCTGGCGCTGCGGGCTTGAATTCTTGAATTCGGAAGCCAATCGTTACAACTTGCCCAGTTTCCGCGGCAAGATCGGCAAAGCCCGACAATGCCGCTCAACTGGCGAATCTGGGCGGTCCGATCTATCCGCAGACGCGAAAAAGCCCCGCGCGGTCATGGATGACTGCGCGGGGCCGGTTGCGGTAGCCCGGAGATCGACCATGGCGCGGTGGAGCTGGCGGCGGTGGGCGTGGGCAGTCGCGATGGGAGCCGCCTGCATCGGCGCGGCCGCCGTCGAGGCCGACGAGACGCCGCAACCGGGTACCTCGATCCTCTTGAAGTTCCCCGGGCAGCCCGACCGCACCATGATCGTCGTGAAATCAACGCGGCAAAAGGACGGCACCACCGAAACCGAGGTTAAGGACGCGAAGACGGGCGAAATTGTCAAGCTCATCGACCCGTCATTGATCACCGCACCCGCGGTCAAGCCATTCGAACCGGTGGCTCTACCGATGTCTGCGCCGGTGGTCGTGCCGTCGGCGCCGATTCCCGTGCGCGCGCCGGTCGCGCCGCCGCGGCCGACGCCGCCGCCACCAGGTGCGCCATTCCCCGCCTTGCCGCCCGTCAGTTCCCAACCGGGCGGAAGCTCGGCCTTCTGGCCGACGCCGATGACGCCGACGGGCCCGTCCGCTCAGCGGATGGCGACTCCTTCGGCCCCGCGACAAACCTTCACCGAAGTGCCGAACGCCCCGTCGGCCAGCCCGACCCCGATGCCGCCGGCGGAAGCGCCGCGCGAACGGCGGCTCTTCAACGGCCGGCTCTTCCACCGCGAGCCGAGCACGGTTCCGAAGGTGCCGGCGGCCGCGGCAGCGACCCCGCCCACCGTTCGACCGAAGGACGAAGACGAGAAGCGCGGCTTGTTCAGCCGCATCTTCGGCAAGAAGCCTGCGCCGCCGGCGATGCCGGCCACCAGCCTTCCGCCGACCCCGAGCCCCGCGTTTAACCCAACACCGGCTTTCAATCCGACCCCGAGATTTAACCCGACTCCCGTGTTCAACCCAGCGCCGGCGTTCATTCCTTCCCAGCGCGTCAATAGCGAACCGCCGCGGATCATGCCGGCGCGGCCGATGCCGATGGCGCCGCCCGCCCCGGTGCGGGTCGCGCCGGTACCGCCGCCCAAGCCGACGATCCCCGCGCCGAGCGCCCCGATCATTCCCACGCTGCTGCCGGCGATTCCCGTGAAGCCGGTGTCGCCGCCGCTGACTTCGCCTTTGCCGAACATTCCGCCGGTTCCCATGACGACCTCACGGGCGGTTCCGAAGTCCGGCCCGGCGCCGTCGATCGCGGCTCGCACGCTGGTGCTGGCCCCCGCCCCGGCGCCGGTCTCCATCGCGCCGAAGCCACCCGTTCGCGCCACTGCTCCGGTCGTGGCCCCGCGGCCGATTCCCGCGCCGGCCCCGGTGACCGTGGCCAAGCACGTTGCCGAGGTGCCGCGGGCGAGTTTGAAACCTTCCCCCGTGGTGGTTGCTCCGGTCGTGAAGCCGGCCGTTGCAGTAAGGACAATCGAGGTGCACGAACCGGCGCGGATGCTGACCCGCTCGCCGCTCGAACGCCGCTTGCCGGGCGAGATCCGGCCGTTCGCCGCGACGCTCGGCAGCGCGCTCTCGCCTGCGAAGCGGATCATGGCCGCGACGGCACTCGCTCAATGTCGGCACGGCTCGACGGATAACGTCAAGGCGGTGCTCTATCAATCGGCGGTGGGCGATCCGTGCCCGGCGGTTCGCGCATCGTGCATCGAGCACTTGTGCAAGCTTGGTTACTTCGAGCCGGCGTTCATGAGTCACTTGAAGGCGGCGAGCCGCGATTCGTCGGAGGAAGTGCGGACGGCCGCCAGAACGGCTCTGGAACGCATGTTGCCCAGGTAATGGCGAGCCGGGACCACCCGGCGCGCCATCTCCTATAACAGCCCTCTCTTCCTGGAGGGCAACATGAACAAGGTGAAACTCGGTTCGCAGGGCGCCGTGGTCTCGCGGATGGGGCTCGGCTGCATGGGCATGTCCGAATTCTACGGCCAGCGCGACGACGCCGAATCCACGGCCACCATTCTTCGCTCCCTCGATCTTGGAATGACCTTCCTCGATACCGCCGACATGTACGGCATCGGCGACAACGAGGAACTGGTCGGCAAGGCGATCCAGGGCCGCCGCCGCGAAGTGTTCCTCGCGACCAAGTTCGCCAACGTGCGCAAGAAGGACGACCCGAGCTTCTGGATCATCGATGGCCGCCCGGAGTACGTGAAGCAGGCCTGCGACGCGTCGCTCCAACGGCTCGGCATCGACTGCATCGACCTTTATTACCAGCACCGCGTCGATCCCAAGACGCCAATCGAGGAAACCGTCGGCGCGATGGCGGGACTCGTGAAGGCCGGGAAGGTGAAGTACCTCGGCTTATCGGAAGCGTCGCCGGCGACGATTCGCCGGGCCCACAAGGTCCATCCGATCACGGCGCTGCAAACGGAGTACTCGCTCTGGAGCCGCGAACCCGAGGCCGAGATCATCCCGACGCTGCGCGAACTGGGGATTGGCTTCGTTCCCTATAGCCCGCTCGGCCGCGGCTTCCTCACCGGCACGATTGCCAAGCCGACCGACCTGGCCAGCACGGACGTGCGCAGCGTTCGCTTTCCGCGCTTCGCCGGCGAGGCGTTCGACAGGAACCGGGCCCTGGTGGAACGCGTCAAGGCGCTGGCGGCGCGGAAGGACGCGACGGCCAGCCAGCTCGCCTTGGCCTGGGTTCTGGCCAAGGGCGACGACGTGGTACCGATTCCGGGAACGAAGCGGCGGAAGTACCTGGAAGAGAATGCCGCCGCGGTGAACATCCACCTGACGGCGGCGGAAGTTGCGGAACTGGAATCCACTGCCGGCGGCGTCACCGGCGGCCGCTACTCAGAAGCCAGCATGGTCACGATCGACCGGTGAATCCGTCTCAGGATAACTCAGTAGGCCTCGATTTTGACGTGTTCGCCGTGGATCATCTCGTCCCAGAATTGCTCCAGGAACGGCACGGCTTCGTTCGGCACGTTCCCCTCGGCATAAGCCATCCGCGCGTAGAGATTCGCCATGCGGCGCAGGTGCGCGGCGAAATCCGGGAAGTCGCCGCCCAGGCGCTCCGAGAATTCCAGCGGCGTGTCGGCGGGCCGGCGGCCATGATCCCGATCCCAGGCCCATGCATCGAGCGCCTCGAAGGTGTATCCAATCAGTTCCGCCGGCGCGCGGCGCTCGGCGCTGCCGTCCGCGAACGGATTGGAATACTGATGGAACGGCGGCGGCCGCAACGGCCCAGTCGGCACGGGAACTTCCGCCGCGGCTGCCTGAGCCTTTTTCTTCTTGCCCCACAGATTCGCCCACCAGTTTTTCAAGCTATCGAGCAGGTTCCTCGCCCACTCCGTAAACGGCGCGAGGTAGCGCAGCACCGCTAGCGCGATCGCCGCGATCACGAGCGCCACGACAATAGCAATGACCAGCCATTTGAGGGCGCCGCCGATCTTTTGGAATGCGGAGCCCAGCTTGGTCTCGGGCGTTCGCCGGCCGGAAGATTGCCGCTCGCTTTTTCCATCGCCTGCCTTGTTCCCTTGCGGGTCGGCCTTGGCGTTGGGCCCGTCGCCGTCCTTGTTCTTGTCGCGGGACTCGCCGCTCGAGCCGTCCTTGTCGTCGCCTTTTCCCTGGCCTTTCCCCTTGCCCTTGCCGCTCCCGCCTTCCTTGTCGCTGGAAGCGCCGTCGCCTTTTTCGGCCTTGTCGCCGGAGTTTCCTTCGCCCTTGCCGGCCGAGTCGCCGCGCTGGGCATACTGGGAAGCGTTCCGCTTGTCGGATTCTGTTCGCGGCAAGCCGAACCACGGCACCTCGGAGTAAGGCCGCGGCAAGAATGCGCCGATCGCGAGGAACACCGCAATCAGCACCGCCCCGAGGCCGAGCCAGCCGGCCGTCAACGAACCGGGCATCTTGGCCTTCCGCTGGCGCAGGTATTTCCGCAGCCCAAGTAAGCTCGTGGTCGCGAGCAGGCCGAGCGCGCTGCCGACGTATACCGCCATTTGCAGGAACGTGGCGCGGCGACGGTCGCCATCCTCCGGCGGAATCAGCGATTGGCCAATGGCGAACAGCGGCAACGCGGCCAGGGCAAAATAAATGACCCAGACGCCCGGCGTGTGCGGCTTGTCCTGTTGCCGTTCGCGATGGTTCCACCACCGCGTCGTCCAAGAGCTGAACGCGGAAGATTGGGGCGCGCGTTTGTTTCTGCGTTTCTTGTTGGGACGGGTATCGTCCGCACTCGCCGCTGGCTCACGGCTAAGCGAATCCGTTTCGGTCAATCCCGCGGCGGCGAGCAGGCCCCGGCCGGAGGCGTCGCGGTTGTCGTCTACATGCGTGCAATCCCACGTCAACTTGTGAGCGCTCCACCAGATCAATGCCATTAAACCGAGATTCACGAGCCAGCCAACGGATTTAAGCGTCGTGCCCGAGGGGTAATCCACATAGGCCGTCATGGCGAGAAACGTGACGACGGCGAGGCCGAGACCGTACAGGGTTGCCCGGGCGGCATCCAGTTGAATCGCGATGCGGGCGACCAGCACCGCCCCGAACACGAAGAAAAACGTCGTGTAAAGCAGGCGATCCTTGTAGTCGCCCGTCGGCAACACCGTGATGAGGAAAAAGACGAGGCTGCCGACCATCAGCATGATGAGGGCGGGGCTGACGGCCGTGAAAACGATATCGACGGGACTCGGCGGGTTCCGCTCCGGCATATCAGGTAACTCGGAACGCGGATTTCGGAATGCGGAATTCTAGTGCTTCAATCGTCGTCGAGGGCTTCGCCGAGCACGTCCTCAGAGACGTACACCGGCACCTTCGCCGTGACGGCCAAGGCAATGGCATCACTAGGACGACAGTCGACGTCGATCAATTCACCGTCCTTGCGGACCCGCAGCTTAGCGAAGTAGGTGTGCTCCTTCAATTCGCTGATGACGATGTCCTGGATTTCGCCGCCCATCAATTCCACAACGGACGTGACCAGGTCGTGGGTCAAGGGGCGCGGCGACTGTAACCCCTTCACGCGGCGATCGATGCTCGTCGCCTCGAAGATGCCGATCACGATGGGAAAGCTTCGATCGCCTTCCACTTCCTTGAGGACGATGACTTGCGAGTCGTCGACTTCGTTGATGATAATGCGGCGCAGCTCCATGTGAACGGGCACGGCGGACTCCGTGGGGCGCAAGGTCGCGATGCCTCCAGTTTATCGGTTCGGTCGGCGGCATGCGAGCGCGTCTCTCGGTGGCACAGGCATTCCTGCCTGTGCAGGCTTGTAAGCCAGCACAGGCAGGAATGCCTGTGCCACCAAGACATACAAACCGAGTCAGCCGACGAAGATTCCATCCGTGAGGATGCCGCCGGAAAACGGAGTCAGATCCTGGAACTGGGCCGGTTCGCCGCCGCCGAAGTTCTTGCCGAGGTAGACGCGGGCGCGAGCCGGTTGCCCTTCGCCGCTGCCCACGACGATGTCGGCCCGGCCATCCCTGTCCGCATCCAGCGTCGCCACGCGGACGCCGCCTCGATCGCTCGTCGAGCCGGCCACGAAGAAGTTCGAAAGCGGATTGGCGAGCGCGGCCGGCGAACCCTGGTCCACGAGCGTTTTGCCGCTGATGGTCAAAAGCCGCGGAGCGCCGCCGCTGCCGGCTCCGATCATCAGGTCGCCGAAGCCGTCGCCGTTCACGTCGCCAACGGCGAGGTATACGCCGTTGCGCAGGGAACTGTCGAAGGCGAAGAAGTCGCCGACGGGGCGCGAAGTCGAATCGAAGCCGGTCGTGGAGAAGACGCTCTGGCCGTTGATGACGGCGACGCGCGGGCCGCCGCCGAACCCCGCGGCAATGGCCAAATCCGGGATGCCGTCGCCGGTGAGGTCGCCGACCGCCGTGCGAGCTCCGCCGCGGAAGTTCGGATCGATGGTGAAGAAGTTCGCCTCGCGAATGAGCCCCGAGTTGGGCACGAGTTCGTAAATGCTGATGCGCGGGCCGCCCGCCTGATCCGGCGAAACGACGATCTCCGAACGGCCGTTGCGGTGGAAGTCGCCTGTCGAGACGAACCCGCCGGCCGTGAAGCCATCGAATGGGGAGAAGGCGGGGACGAGCACGCTGCGATCCTTGCCGTTCAGCACTTCGACCTGAAAAGGGACGCCGGGCCCGGTGGCGAAGATGAAGTCGGGTGTGCCGTCGCCGTCGACATCGCCGACCGCGGTCCGCAGGGAGACCGGAATCGCGCCGAATGGCGACACGGTGCCAGCGAAGGAGTACTGGCCGTTGCCGGTCGTGGTGGTGTAGATGGCGGCGGAGCCATCGGCCGCCCCGCCGATCAGGATGGGGTCACCCGTTGATGGTGGCGGCGGAGAAGCCGGCGGCGGAGGCGGAGAACCGGGAGGCGGCGGGCTCGTCCCGAAACTGAAGTCGTCGGCGGCACTCGTCTTCGACGTGCCGTAGCCAAAGAACTGCGGATCGCCGTCGCTGTTGATGACTGTATGCCCGGATTGAACCGTCACATCGACGGCGCCGGGGAGGTGCGGCGGGGCGACAACTGTTAGCTGCGAATCCGAGTTGATCGTCATGGATGCGGCGGGGGTCGTTCCGAAGAAGACGTGCAGTTGTCCCGCCGCTCCCGAGAAGTTCTTTCCCGCGATAATGAGCGATGTGCCGCCGGCGATAGAACCCGACGACACGCTCAGCGAACTGACCACCGGCGTCAAGTCGACGACATCGAAATCGCTCGTATTGATCCCGCTAATCTGCAGGATCGCATTCATGTTCCACTGGGTGGACGGGACGCCCTGGAAGTACATGTCGGTGCCGTTGTCCGCGACGATCAAGCCATAGGTTTTCATCGCCTGGGCAATGGCCCTGGTCTCGGGCGACCAGTTCGATGGGATGACGAAGTCGGCCTTGAGGCGGAAGCGTTCGCCCATCCGCGGCAAGTCGCTGCCGGTATCCGAACTGGCGATGTGGGACGCGGGAAACACGAACGCATTCTGGGTTTCCTCGACGGTCATGCGGATGGCGTGATCGATGACGCCGTTGCCGGCCGGCGCGGGTAGCGCTTCCTCGGGCTTCACAAGCCCCGGCATGATCGGTAGCCCGGCTGCGTCGGACGAGGTAAAACCGACCGTGCGGAACGCATCGGTGCTCAAGTTCCAAATGGAAACCTGCCAGGCGCCCCAGGTACCGATGGCCTTGGCGCCGCCATACGGGTACGAAGCTTCATCCGGCCGGGCTGCCGAGCCCATCTCGTAGAGAGTGTTTGAATCCTTGTTATAAACGAGCAGGTGCGAGTCGCCGCGGGCGGAGGGATCGGATGGATCAGACGGGCCGGTTGCGTCGTCGCCTTCGATGACTGCGTTGGCCGGGATCGGTATCAGAACAGTTCCGCTGCCATCCGGGTTCAAGTGACTGAGATCGCTTTCGTCGGCGTAGCCGAAGTTGGGCACGAGGACCGACACGAGCGGCGTGCTGTTGGTAACGACGTTCACGGGGATGCCGTAGAGAGCGCCGTCGGTGGCCGGGTTGCCGAAATCCGGGTGCAGGCTGACGGGGTTTCCGCCGTGGCGCGAGGCCATCGCATCGAGGATCGACTGGGAATTTGCCGCCACCGGGGCATTGGCGATGATCTGGTTCCAGGGGTTGTCGAGCGGGAATATCTGTTGGCCGAGAAAAGTGGGAACCAGGCGCGATTCCAGTTCGCAAAGCGCGAGCGCCGGCCGGCGCAAGCGCGGAGTAATCCTCGATTTCACGGTAATCCTGAATGGAATTGAGGCGATCGCGGAAGGGGCGGCGATCGCGGCTATAGCGGACGGAATGCGAGTGGTGCAAGTGTAGAATGCGAAACGCCACCCGCAAGGGTGGCGTTCGTGAAAAGCGGAGCGATTGGAATTACTTGATCTCGACCTTCGGGTTCTCGATGATCTTCTTCTTGTCCTTCGTCACGACCTTGCCGGTCACCACGGCGTCGAGTTCAGTGTTGGCGGGGCAAACCTTACCGTGGTACTTCTCTTTGCCCTTCTTGTCGTTGAGGTAGTAGGTGACGGTCTTGTCGCCTTCCTTCACCTGAAGGGCGTGGCCGCAAGCCTTGGTTTCGCTGAGGGTGCACTTGGTGCAGACCAGCTTGCCTTCGAGCTTGACGGCCTTCTTCTCGTCCTTCTTTTTCTCTTGAGCGGTCGCGGTAACGCCCGCCAGGGTGACGACCGAGCAACTCAGAGCAATAGCCAGTGCGATACGGAGCATGAAAAGATCCCTCAGAACGATGGTGACCCTGCCCGAGCGATTCCCGCCCCCTGTGGGCGGCATCTGCCGAACCGGTGCGTCCTAATATACCCATCGGTTTTTGGGGGAGCAACTACCTTATAAAAAAGTTTCGCTGCGGCGCAAATTGGCATCTGGCCGATTCTCCACTGCGATTGAGGCCGCACATGCGATAGAATGCCGAGGTCACCGAGCGGAGGCGATGCCATGGTCGTCGAAGGCATGATCGTGAATGGTCGGGTCGAGGTGGCGGTTCCGGCCGCGTGGACGGACGGTACGCGCGTCACGGTGGCGCTGGCCGACGCGGATGTCGACGACATCGATTTCGACTTCGAACCGCCTCCCGAGACGGAAACCCACGAGGAGTTCCTGGAGAGCCTTCGCCAGGAAGTCGCCGACATCAAGGCCGGCATCCCCGGCATCCCGTTGGAGCAAATGGTGGAAGAATTGGCACAGGAATTCAACTTCCCACGGGTATCCAGGGATTAATCGATGTCTCGCTCCATCGACATCCGGCCGAAGGGGCGCATCGATATTTGGACCAGGTACCGCAGACTCAAACAGCTCGATTCGAAAGCATCCGCCGAACGCTGGTATTCCGAGCTCATTCGCAAGATCCGTACCCTGGCCGAAGATTCGCGGCTTTGGCCGGAAGCCGATGAAGCGATCGATATCGGCATCGATCTCCGTTGCATGCCGTACGGTCGCGGCCGTCACAAATACCGCGTCCTCTTCACCGTTGATAGTGGCACCGTCAACGTGCTCCGCGTTCGCCACACGGCTCAGGACGCCATCAGCGGAGAAGACTTATAAACATCAGTTCGGAACGTGTATCTATGCCCATTCCCAGCACCCAGGCCCGTCCGTTCGTTATCTGTGAAGACGAGGACGGGTTCCTCCCCGAAGGGCCGCGTTCCATCGTGCACGATGGCCGCGATGCCATTCTCTGGGTGAACATCCAGACGGCCCCCGAGGCCACGAGCGGGGCCCTGCACATCCGCTACTGGGACGACGGCGAAGAAGGCCTCTGGCGGCTGCGCGGCCGCCCCGGCTTCGTGCTTTCCACCGATAAACCCGGGACCGTTTTCCTCGGCATGAATAAGGAAGTCGGCACCCTCGATTTGGAATCGAATGAATTCCGTTCGCTCGGCCGCATTCCGGACGCCAACCCGCGAACGATTATCAACGACGGCCAGGTCGCGCCCGGCGGCCGATCGATCGTCTTCGGCACCAAGGATACGCGCTTCGCCGACCCCATCGCGGCGTTGTATCTGTTCGCCCTCACGGATGGCGCGGTGTCGCTGCTCGCCGATCGGCAGACCTGTTCGAACGGCAAGGTGTTCGCCCGCGATTCGCGCGGTCCCGTGTTGTACGACATCGACACGCCGACGCGCACGGTCGTCCGCTATCGTTCGGAAGTGGGCAGCCGCTCCGTGCAGGCCGATGGTGTCGCCCTCGATTTGCGGGAGCAGCCCGGCTTCCCGGACGGCATGTGCGGTTGCGGCGACGGCAGCGCCATCATCGCCTTTTACAATCCGGAGGCCGTACCGGAAGGGCGGGCGGTCCGCTTCGACCTTGCCAGCGGCCGCGCGATCGAAGAATGGACGACGCCGGGTTCGCCGCGCGTCACCTGTCCGCTATTAGTGAAGCGCCCCGACGGTGTGAAGTTGATTCTGACCACGGCAACGGAAGGCATGCCCGCCGAGATCAAAGCGAGTTCTCCCGAGGCGGGGAATCTGTTCGTAGCAGATACCGCATTGGGTGACTACCCGGCGCCAGAACTGGTGCGCCTGGGTTAAGGGCGAGCGCTCGGCTTCGCCTCGCGGCTAATCAATCTGGCCGTGCGCTCGCTTCGCCTCGCGGCTAATCAAGATCTCTTCAACGCTGGCGCGGATGTTTGCGCTGTACCGTTCCAGCGGCAAGTCATCGGGATCCGAGCCGAACGGTTGTTCGGTGGACTCCGCCGTCAATTCCACCCCGAAGAAGAAGTAGACGAGCAGCGCCTGCACGGCGATCGCCCAGGCGCCGAGCGAGATGGCCAGGTGCCACGGGGCCACGATGAAGCTGAGAATCAGCCCATGCCATAGCAATCGCAGGTACGATTCCGGCAGCGGCGTATGGCGGATGCGTTCGCACGCTCCGCAGACGTTCATCAGCGACGAGGCGTGATTGTCGATGATCTGCTGGCAGTGGCCGTCGATGGCGTCGGCTGTTCGCCACGAAGCGATGAGGGCCATGACGCGGGCGGCGATGTAGGCCGGCACGTGGTCCGGGTTCGCGGGATCATCCTGGAAGCCGGGCACATCGCGGAGCTTCACTTTGCCGCGTAGGTGCAGCATGAGCGCCGTCGGGAAGGCCGAGAGCAAACGAGCGAGTTCGCGGCGATCAACTTCGCTCGGCTTGGCATAGGCGGCCGCCTTCAGGCTGAGATTGCGGCATTGGTTGGTCAAATCGCCCCAGAGTTGCCGCCCTTCCCACCAGCGGTCGTAGGCCGCCTTGGTGCGGAAGCCGACGAGCACGCCGATAATGAGCGCGTTGAGAACGCCAACTTCCTCGGCCCAAACCGGATGGCCGAGTTCGAACTCTTCGCAGATCAGGTAAACGGCGGAACTATAGAGCACCGCGATCAGCACGGCCGGCCACAATCGCGGCGCGATCGGCGGCGGCGTCCAGCACCACCGCAACAAGTGTCGGCGCGATTCCCCCACGATATCGTCCCTCGGTTAGGAGGTCAGATTATGGAGGGAATTGCCGCCGATGCCGCAATTGTTCAGTACGAGTTCGCGCAGTTCCGGGGCATCGGCCTCGGCCAGGTAAGCGGCGCCGGCGTCGCCGATCGGGTTATTGGAAAGATCGAGCACGCACAATGTGCGCATGATTGACGAGCGTGCCAGGCGGCGGATCGCGGCCGGGCCCAGGCGATTCGCGGATAAATCGAGCCAGCGGAGCCGCGGCAAGTTCGGCGACTCCGCAAGCGCTTGAATGCCGGATGCTTCCGGGAAGGTTCGACTCAGTTTCAGCACTTCGAGCTCGGCCAACGCAGTGGATTGGCCGATCGCGGCCACGCCGGCTCCCTTGAGAGGGTTCTCGCCCAGCTCGAGATAACTCAGCGATTGCAGCCAAGGAGATGTCAGGAGTTCCGCGACATCGACTGCCAGCAGTCCGCAATTCCGCAGTTCGAGTTTACGCAGAATGCCCGAATCCGCCGAAGCCAGAGACCCGACCAGAAGCGCTGGCGGCAAAGCTGGCCGCTCGAGTTCCAGTTCCGTCAATTGTGCGGCCAACGGTGAAGTCGCCAGGGCCTGCAAGCCTTCCGCCGAGACGGCGTGTTCCTCAAATCGCAGCTCGGAGAGGTTGGCGAACGGCGATTCGCCGAGAATCTTGACATCCATTTCCTCCAACCGAGTGAGCGAGAAATCGAGCCGGCGCAAGCGCCCGAAGCTCGGCGACTCGGCAAGTTGGCCCAGATGCTTCTTTACGCCGGAAGAATGCGGGAATTCGAGCGCTTGGATGGGCGCGGTCGCGAATAATGCAGCAGCCTGCTTCGTGAAGGACGCAGCATGAGCGACCGTGGCTCGCCAGGAGAAGCCGCGGCGCAGGCGGTGGCCGTGCCAGCTGAATCCCGAGGGCAAACTTGGCAACGGATAACTCAGTGCCCAGCCGAGTATGGCATTGGGGTCGTCGCGCCGGCATCGCGACCAGAGCGCATCGTGCTCCGGCACGCGGGCCAGGGCGACCTGCGTGCGAATCAAGGCCGCCCGGTTCGCGTCGCCCGCTTCCTCCACGCAATCGGCGAACACGAGGCGCGGCGCATCCTCGTCCGGATACTCGCACACGGCCCGATAGAGTGCATCCTGCTGGCTGGTCATCGCGGGCAGTTTAGAGCAATCGCGGCCGCTTTCCTATCTCGGTGGCGGAAAAACCCGCGGTCCAAGCGAACGGACACGTCTCCGCTTCGCGCACGCCGCTCCGTTCTGGTACCATTCCTGTAGACGGATCGTTCCGTACTCTCGAGGCTTTCGCCGTGGGACAGAAGATCGAACAAGACCTGCAGCGCTTCCGCAAGCTGGTGCGCGGGAAGGTGAAGAGCAACCTTTCCAAGTACATCAGCCGGGGCGAAATGATCGGCAAGAAGGGGAACGACCTGGTGTCGATCCCGCTTCCGCAGATCAACTTGCCGCAGTTCCGCTACGGTCGAAAGAACTCCGGGGGCGTGGGGGTCGGCGAAGGGCAGCCGGGCCAGCCGCTGACGCCTCCGCAAGACGACGACGGCGACCCGCAGGCCGGCGACACCCCCGGCGGCCATATTCTCGAAGTCGATCTCACCATGGAGGAACTCGCCGAGATTCTCGGCGAAGAACTCGCCCTGCCGCGAATCGAACCGCGCGGCAAGAAGAACATCGTCACCGAAAAGGACAAGTACACCAGCATCCGCAGCGTCGGGCCGGAATCGCTCAAGCACTTCAAGCGCACTTACAAGCGGGCCCTGAAGCGGCAGATCGCCGCGGGAACTTATGACCCCGGCAACCCGATCATCGTGCCGGTTCGCGAGGACAAGCAATACCGCAGTTGGAAGGAAGTGCAGAAGCCGGACAGCGTCGCGTGCGTCGTTTACATGATGGACGTCTCCGGCTCCATGACCGACGAGCAGAAAGAGATCGTGCGTATCGAGGCGTTCTGGATCGACATGTGGATCAAGAAGCACTACACCGGCGTGGAAACGGTGTACATCATTCACGATGCAGTGGCGGCTGAGGTGGATGAGCACACCTTTTACCACACGCGCGAAAGCGGCGGCACCAAGATCAGCTCGGCGTACGAACTGTGCAACAAGATCGTCGATAGCCGCTACCCGCAGAGCGACTGGAACGTCTACGCGTTCCACTTTTCGGATGGCGACAACTGGGGCGACGACGTGCCGAAGTGCATGGACCTGTTGGCGACGAAGCTGTTGCCGAAGTTGAACCTGTTCGGCTACGGCCAGGTGGAATCACCGTACGGCTCCGGCGAGTTCTACGAACACATCAACGAGTTGACGGACGAGCACGAAAACGTGGTGGTGAGCCGCATCCCGGACCGCGACGCGATCCTGGGCAGCATCAAGGAATTCCTGAGCACGGGACGGTGAAGGAGGCGAGCATGTTCAAACAGGTTAACTATCTCGGGTTCGAGGGGCAACCCGAGCTTCGAACGAAGGCCGAGCAATCGACTGGCGTCCTTGCCGGCGAGGTCCACACTTGGCGGGACGATGTTGAAGTCCGGTGGGAGCCGTCGAATGGGCGAGAGGAGGGCCTGGATCTGACGCTTTCCCTCGCACTAGCGAATGGGGTGACCGATTCGCGGACGGGAACGATCGCGTCTCGGGATCTGGATCGCCCTTTTCGGCTTGCAAACCGGTGTAACCAAATCTGGCGCGACTTGCTTGGCAAAGTGATTCGTCAGCTCGACGACCGCGTTCAAGAATCGCTCGCGGGTCTTGAAGCAGTGGAGGCGTAAACCATGGCCAAATCGCCCATGAGCGACCAGATCCGCGATCTCGCTTTGGAGATGCGCGGCGTACTCGAACGCGAGGAAGCTCGGGAGCGGGTAATTGAACGACTTCTAGTGGAGTTCGAAGCCCGAGAAGAGGAGCAGCTTGCCCAGACGAGAAGATTCGAATCCGAAATCACGGCGCTCAAGATCGAACACGCATCATTAAAGCAACAACTTCAGGATCACCTCGCCCATTATCAAGAAGGGGACAGGCGGCGGTGGACTCTATTCATGGCGCTCTTCGGCGCGGTATTGTCTCTCGCTGCCGGCTTGATTGCCACGTTGGCCAAGAAATAGGCGAAACCCATGAGCCTCGGATTCTACAACACGAACTTGCCCGCGAACCTTCGGCTTCTCAAGGAAGAAATCGAAGGATACGCCCGCAACTACGGCCTCGATTTCTTCGAGACGATCTTCGAAGTCGTCGATGCCGACGACCTCAACGAGATCGCGGCCTACGGCGGCTTCCCCACCCGTTACCCGCACTGGTCGTTCGGGATGCAGTATCAGGAACTGAAAAAGGGCTACGAGTACGGGCTCTCCAAAATTTACGAGATGGTCATCAACAACGACCCGTGTTACGCCTACCTGATGCGCTGCAACCACACCGTCGATCAGAAGTTGGTGATGGCCCACGTGTACGGCCACTGCGACTTCTTCAAGAACAACGCCTACTTCAGCCACACCACGCGGAAGATGATGGACGAGATCGCCAACCACGCGGCCCGCATCCGCGGCTACGTGGAACGCTTCGGCGAAGACGAAGTCGAAAAGTTCCTCGACCGCTGCATGTCGATCGACGATCTCATCGACATCCATTCGGTGGCGATCAAGCGCCGCGACGGCAATTCCCGATACGATTTCGCGACGAAATCCAGCGAAGACGAAGAGGATAGCCGCACCCAGCGCTTCAAGGCGAAAGGGTACATGGAGGACTACATCAACCCCCCGGCGACGCTTAAGGGGGAGGAGGATGAAGAGAAGAAAAAGAAGGACCGCCAGTCGCAGCAGTTCCCGGATCGACCGGAGAAGGACGTGCTGCTCTTTTTGATCGAGCACGCGCCGCTGAAGACCTGGCAGCGCGACGTGCTGAGCATCGTCCGCGACGAGGCGTATTATTTTTACCCGCAAGCTCAAACGAAGATCATGAACGAAGGTTGGGCAAGTTTTTGGCATAGTACCATCATGACGCAGAAGGTGCTCGAACCGTCCGAAGTGATCGATTACGCCGACCACCATTCCGGCACGATGGCCACCAGTTCGCGGCGGCTCAATCCCTACAAGCTCGGCATCGAACTGCTTCGCGACGTCGAACGCCGCTGGAACATGGGCCAGTTCGGGGCCGAGTGGGATAACTGCGAAGACATGGAGAAGAAGCGGACATGGGACAAGCAGATCGGGCTCGGCCGGCAGAAACTCTTCGAAGTCCGCCGTGTTCACAACGACATTACCTTCATCGATACTTACCTCACCCCCGAATTCTGCCGCGAGTACAATTTGTTCTCATTCAATTACCAGGATCAGACGAAGAATTACATCATCGAGTCCCGGGAATTCCAGAAAGTCAAGCAGCGCCTGCTCTTCAGCTTGACGAACTTCGGCAAACCGTGGATATACGTTACCGACGGGAACCATGGCAACCGCGGCGAACTCCTGTTGCGGCACGACCATAATGGGGTAGATTTGAAAATGGACGAGGCGCAAGACACCCTCTCCAACGTACAGTATGTATGGGGGCGGCCCGTTCACCTGGAAACCGTGATCGACGACCAGCCCGTGTTGCTCTCCTTCGACGGAACCGAACACCAACAACAAGCCATCGGGGGGACCGATGAACCTCGCGGAAAAACTTCTGCCAAGGCTAAGTGAGTGGCAACCGGCCGGCGCGGGCCGGCATTCGTGGTCGACCGACGTGGAGGGGTGGAACCTGCACCTCGCGGTCGATCGCGCCGACTCCATGTCGTGCTTGATCTGGGAATTGACTCTATCGCGAACGGCGGACGCTCCGGCCGGCCTCACGCTGAAGGCGTGGGCCGAAGGAATCGTCGAGCGCGTCGGCGGCCTCATGGAAGATTTGAAGGTGTACGAGATCGATCCGGTGGCGGACGAAGCGGTGTTGCGGAGCGATTCGCCGAGCCGGCGCGGCGCGGCCCTCGCTTACTACGAGGTGCAACTGCACGGCGTCCGCCGCGCCGTGGTCCGCCGCTTCACGGCCAACAAGGCCAAGCCAGGCCGCGACCAGTCGCCCTTTGCCTTGACTCACGAAGTGATGGCCCACCTGGCCGAAGACATCATCGGTTAATCGCAATCCAAAATTCCTTCTTCTAATCCGCGGGCGGCAAGCATGCCGCTTGCGGATTTGCCTGCGAGTGATCCGTTTTTCCCGTCTTGACGCATATCCCATTCTCACCATATCCATCCCCTCAGTGGTTTGTTAAGATATGGGTTGGATTGAAGCTGCCCGGCCTGGCGCCGCGTCGCCCCAACTTCACCGTCGCACCATCATGAGAGACCGTCGTTTCTTGCGCATGCAACTGGAAGTGGTGGAAGATCGGCTCGTGCCGTCGTCCACGCCGGCGGCCGTGCCGCATCCCGCGGGCTACGATGCCGCGATCGCCCGCATCGACCCGACCCACGAGGCGGCAACCTTTCCCGAAGTCCGCAACGATTCGCGCGCCGCGAACGACCGCATTTCCATCTCGATCGCGACGATCACCGTCACCGATCCGAACCCCGATCCATTCTTCCCCGCCCGTCCCGCGCCTGTGGCGACGATCCACTTGAGTTTGCAGTCAGTCAGCTTGGTGCAGGAGGCGGAACACCACGTCGCCTCGCGCGATCGAACGATCGATCTGCCGCCGATCCAGGAATCGCCGGCGATTGTTCGGTCGCGTTTGCTATCGACTCCGATAACACCCCACCACACCGAGGTGCTTGCTTTTTCCCACGTTGCCGCGGTCGATTCCCTTCCCGTCAACGCGGAATGGAATTCGGTAACCGGTTTGAAGTCGTGGCTGAAGGGCAAACAGCTTCCAGCATTTACTCGGCATGTTCCCGAAGCGTTGGCTACTCCCGCAGCAACCGTGGCCGAAGCCGACCCGCCAGCCGATGAGGCGATCGTCGACGAAGTGGAACTGCCGCTCGATGCGATTGTGTCGCTGTTCCCGGCCGGAACGCCGATTGCCGGTGCGGTGGCCTGGAACCTCGCGGCGCTGGAGCAATGCGCGGCGGCCCTTTTGGCGGAATTACCCGATTCGGGCATTGCCGAAGCGCTGGCCGATCCCGAACGTTATCTCTGGGTGAGCGCCGCGGCCCTCGTGGCGGCCACGACCGTCGGCGTCACCCGCATTCAGCGTCCTGGCCGCGACGCCGTTCGCGTCGTGCTCGGCGCCGATTCCATCCCTCCGCCCCGAGCGAAATCCCAGCGAAAAGAGCCCCTCCGTGTCCGCGGAAGCTGAGAGTGGCGCTGCTCCCTTCGAGCCATTGAACCCGACGGCGGATCCAAGCGCCCTCGACTCGCTTTACCGCGCCTATACGCCCTATCTGCGCGCCATCGTTCGCCGCAATCTCAGCGACCGCTTGCAAGGGAAGTTCGATTCGATGGACGTGGTGCATTCGGTGTGGGCGCGGGTCGCGCGCCAATTGGGGGAAGACGGCTGGCAGGTGGAGAACGAGGAACAATTGCGCGGATTGTTGGCGACGATTGCCCGCCGCCGCGTCGCGAGTCGGGCCCGCCGCCCGGAAGCGCTCGGCGAACTACCCGACGGCGATTGGGAACGCTTGCCGGAGGAAAGGCGATCGCGGCCGAGCGAAGTGGCCCAGGCCAACGAACTGTGGGAACGGATGCTGACGCTCTGTCCGCCGGAGCATCGCGCCATTCTGGAATTGCGCCGCCAGGGACTGCTTCTGGAGGAAATCGCCGAGCGCACCGGGTTGCACGAGGGGAGCGTTCGCCGCGTGCTTCGGCAACTGGCCCGCGACCTGGCGCTCGACAATCGGCCGCTGACCCGAGATCGCCATGACACCGGTCGCGGAACGTGAATCGCGTTCGGACATCGAGCGGTTGGCCCGCGCTCTGGCCGAGGCGTGGCGCGGCGGCGAGCGACCGCTGGCCGAATCCTATCTCGATCGCTTCCCCGATCTTTGGAATAACCCGGACGCAGCCCTGGAACTGATCGCCGAGGAACTCGCCCTTCGCGCCGATTACGATTGCCCCACCTCGCTCTCGGAACTTACCTGCCGATTCCCGCAATGGGCCGAACAGGTGCAGGCCCTTTGGGAATGCCAGCAGCTATTGGGTGCGCAGCCGCTGGCGCCGCGATTCCCGGAAGCGGGCGACAGGCTGGGTGAGTTTCATCTCGTTGCGGAACTGGGCCGCGGCGCTCACGGCCGCGTGTTCCTGGCCCAACAGGAATCGCTGGCGGATCGCCGAGTCGTCTTGAAACTCAGCGCCGGCACGGGAACGGAACACTTGTCGCTCGCCCGATTGCAGCACACGCACATTGTGCCGCTCTATTCGGCCCACGAGTTTCCGGAGCGCGGCCTGCGCGGTTTATGCATGCCGTATTTCGGAGGCATCGCGCTTGCCCAACTCCCGCCGCGCATCAATGGCGGTCGCGGCTTGGTGGCCGCCATTGGAGCGGAAGCTGCTGGATCGGCGCGAAACTTCCTCGCTCACGCCTCCGCAGAAGAGGCGATCTGCTGGATCGGCGCCGGGCTAGCCGACGCCC
>DATNBQ010000576.1:0-3354 GCA_035571955.1 Urbifossiella sp.
TCTTCGAGGGAGAGTGAAACTCGAGTCACGTCAACGTCACGCTGCTGAGGAACTCGGCGTTCGTCTTGTGCTTGCCGAGTTGCTTCAGCAGCAGTTCCATCGCCTCCACCGGGTTCATGTCCGACAGCACCTTGTGCAGGATGTACACCATCCGCAGCTCCTCCTCGCTACGGAGCAGTTCCTCCTTCCGCGTGCCGCTGCGGTTCACGTCGATCGCCGGGTAGACGCGGCGGTCCACCATCCGGCGGTCCAGGTGGACCTCCATGTTGCCCGTCCCCTTGAACTCCTCGAAGATGATGTCGTCCATCTTGGAGCCGGTGTCGATGAGGGCGGTAGCGAGAATGGTGAGCGAGCCGCCCTCGTCGATGCTGCGGGCGGCGCCGAAGAATCGCTTCGGTTTGTAGAGGGCGGTGGCGTCGAGGCCGCCAGAAAGCAGCTTCCCGGAGCCCGGCGATACCGTGTTGTAGGCCCGCGCCAGCCGCGTGATCGAATCGAGCAGAATCACCACGTCCGTGCCATATTCCACCAGGCGTTTCGCTTTTTCGATCACCATCTCGCTGACGGTGACGTGCCGTTCCGGCGGTTCATCGAACGTGGAACTGACCACTTCCACCTTCGGCCCCTTGACGGTCCGGCTCATGTCGGTCACTTCCTCGGGCCGCTCGTCGATGAGCAGCACGATGATGTAGCACTCGGGGTGATTCTTGATGATGGCGTTGGCCATCTTTTGCAGGAGAACGGTTTTGCCGGTGCGCGGCGGGGCAACGATCAGCCCCCGCTGCCCCTTGCCGATCGGCGTGATCAGGTCCATCACGCGCATGTTCAGTTCCGACGGATCGGCTTCGAGCTTGAGCCGCTTCTCGGGATGCAGCGGAGTGAGGTCGTCGAAGACCACTTTCTGCGTGAGCAGGTCGGGGTCGTGGTAATTGATGGCCTCGACGCGGAGCAGTGCGAAGTAGCGCTCGTTTTCCTTGGGCGGGCGAATTTGTCCCGCGACCACGGAACCGGTGCGCAGCCCGAAGCGGCGAATCTGGCTCGGCGAAATGTAAATGTCGTCCGGGCAGGGCAGGTAATTGTAATCGGGGCTGCGGAGGAAGCCGAAGCCGTCCGGCAGCACCTCGAGCGTCCCTTCGCCGAACATCAGGCCGTTGGCCTTCACGCGTTCCTTCAGGATGCGGAAAATCAGGTCTTGCTTCTTGAGGCCGACGTATTCCTCGCGGGGAATGTTCTCGGCCTTGGCGGCGCCCTGCAGCTGCACGATGGTCATGTGCTGCAGTTCGGTGATGTACGTGTTGCCGCGCTTGATCTCCTCGTAGCGGGAGTTGGTTTCGGCATCGAAGCCGTGTTCATTGGGGTCGATGGCGGCGGGCGCCGGCGGATGGGTCCGGCGATGGTCGCCATCATGTTCGGGGCGCGGCCGGGGCGCCGGGCGCGGCGCCGCCGTCGTTCGCACGTCCTCGGCGGGCGGAGGTTCGACGGGTTTCGGTTCGTCCACGATGCCGGCCGCGAAGTCGTCGCCATCGTCGCTGTGATCGCTCGATTTGCCGCGGGCGCGCGGCCGATTCGTCGAACGCGCCGGCTTGGATTCGGACTTGGTGATGTCGGACATGAAATGAACCTCCAACGCGGAAAGACCATGCAACCGACCGCGTCGTCTGGCTTCCGGCGGGGCGGGCGCTTGCCTACCCTTGAACGCCGGCGGCCTCTGGTGATTCGGACAACGCGGCTCACTATCCAACCATTCTCGAAGTTTGCCGAGCGCTTCGCCCCGCGGACTCCGCGTCGCGGCTAAACGACGTCCAACTGCTTCAACATGCAATCCACTCGATTCAACAGTTCCTTGCGGCTACCATCGTTCATGATAACGCCATTCGCCCGCAGCAACTTCTTTTCGGCGGGCCACTGGGCCGCTTCGCGCGCCGCCAGGTCGCAATCGGTCCAACCGCTGCGTGCGGCAAGCCGGGCCAAACGCACTTCCCGCGGAGCGTCCACGTACACCAAGCGGTCGCAGACGTGGTCCCAGCCGGCCTCGAGCATCACGGCCGCATCCACGACGATGAATTTCACAGCGGGATCGGCTTGCGCTCTTTCGATCTCCTGCAAGGCCTCACGAGCGATGTCGGGGAAAACGATGGCTTCGAGTGCGGTGCGGTCGGCGGGGTCGGCGAACACGATGCCGGCCATGGCCCGGCGATCGAGCCGGCCATCGGGCTTCAGGAGATTACCCCGCGTTCCCCATCGATCTAACACCTTCCGGCGAATTTCGGGCCGCTCGAGGGCCGCATGGCCGAGCCGGTCGGCGTCGACGATGCGCCCGCCGCGTTCGGCGAGCGCCGCGGCGACCGTACTTTTACCGGCCCCGATGGCGCCGATCAATCCAATGACGGGCTTGGCGTTCATGCGCCCGACCTGCCGAGCTGCTGTTTGAGCCGTTCCACCTCGGCCGCGAGAAGATCGGCGCGCTCTTTCTCGGCCGCGGCGCGTTGTGCCTCCGCCGCGGCGCGTTGTGTCTCCGCCGCGGCGCGTTGTGCCTGCTTCACTGCCTGGGATTGGGTTTTTAGCAGGGCTTCACGAATCTCGGCATTCGACGGGATCGGTTTGCCCGTCTTGGCATCGATCACGCGCAGCATGGTTCCTTCGCCTCGCAAGCGAAATCCAAGTCGGCTTTCCATCGCGGCTGTCCGAATGCGGCGATATTTTTTTTGTTTCAGGCGGAATCCCTGTAAGGCCGGCTTGAGGTAGAATCCCTCCGGGTCGTACAGAAAATACTCCGGAACGCCGAGCCGTTCATAAAGTGCGAGTTTCTCGTCGAGATCCTCTTCGTAGGTATTCTCGGAAGCAATTTCGAAGACCACGGCGGGAATGAGACCGCCTTCCTTCCACGAAAAATAACTCCGGCGCGACGGCGGATCGGGGTTTTTCAAACCGAGGATCACCATCACATCGGGCGCAACGACAGCGCTTTTATTCCCACGCTCCCAATACCAGAACATATCCGAGGTGATGAGAGCATCCGACCGCTTCTCGAAGAATACTTCCATCGCCTGGGTGAGCATCATGATGGTCTGGACGTGGATCCATGTCTCGCCCATGGGCTGCCCATCGCTGCTGGGGTAGAGAACGAGGTCCGCGTCGATCGCTAACTGTGGCATAGATTCCTCGATCGCCCTGATGGCGCGCTCGGCTCCGCGGACTCCGCCTCGCGGCTAATCCACGATCTCCTCCACGTCCAACCAATTGTGGCCCGCCGCCAGGTCCACCTTCAATGGGACTTCCAGCGGCAGCGCCGCCGTCATCTCCTGGCGAACCAATTCCGCGACGGCGCTCAATTCTTCCGGCGGCACCTCGAAGACG
>DATNBQ010000577.1:0-3676 GCA_035571955.1 Urbifossiella sp.
GTGGATGGGGCAGGCGCAGCGGCGTTGCGGTCCGGAACCCTTGAGCCGCGCGGTCAGGCCGAGGTGATCGAGGACCCGGGCCATCGGCAGTTGCGTCTTGAGGTGCGTGAAGTCGATCCAGACGCCGGCGGGCAGGCCGGCAGTCGGAGCATCGACAGCGGGCGGGTTGTTGTTTACAGTGGCGGTGTCGGTCGCGGCGACCACTGTCCTTGCCGACAGGTTCGGCGTGTGGCCCGCGGCCGGCATTGTTGACACACCACTGTCACTCACGTTCGCGTCCGCCGCTTTGCACCGGCCCGCTCATCTCATTACCGTCCGAATTCGCCTGCACGTGCGGCCGCGACCAGAGGCCGATGTGCGAATGGGTATCGACCATGCCGGGAATGATGACGCGCCCTTTGAGGTCGTGCAGTTCGCTGTTGTCCGCGGTCCAGGCGCCGTCGTCCGCTCCCGCGAAGAGGATTTTGCCGCCGTCGACGACCAGAACGCCGTTGGCGATCGGCTGATCGCCGCCCGCGGTGTACAGCGTCGCCGCTTTGAAAGCGTGCGGCTTGGCGGGCTGGCCGATGGCAGAATCGCCAAGAAGAAACAGAGCCAAACCGCGGTCACGGGCATGGCGGCCAGAGAAGCCAGGAGGCGGATCATGAGGTTCACTCGCTCGAAAAAGCGGATCGCGGAATACCGAAGCTACCGGTTTCCTATGTGGCTTGCCAGAGGCATTCTGAAGTATGGAATCCGAGAGTGAATCCACGGTCAGGGAATGGTCGCGGTTTCGCCGGAGAAAATGTGGAGCACCCTGACAATCCCGTAGTACGCGGTCGCCGACCTGGCGAACTTTGCCCTTCAATTCGGCCACGGTGGTGAACCGAGGATAACGGAACTGGATTGGCAACAGTCACGCACGGCCGGCTACCTTCAAGTTTCCCTTCAGCCCCGTAAATTGAACGCATCCAGTTCCCTTTCTCCGATTCGAACCATCATGGCGGATGCCCTTCCTGTCGCCGAGGAGATTCCCGAGGCCGTGGGCCGCGAGGAAGAACCGACCTCGGCCCGCGACGACGACGACCTACTCGTCCGCCGCGAGCGGGCCACCCGCGAACGCTTCCAGGAAACCGTTTCGCTCACCATCGACGGCTACCCGGTCGTCATTCCCAAGTCCGTTCCCAAAACCGATTCGCAGGGGAACGAACTGCGCGACGCGGCCGGCGAACCGATCCCCCGCAACACCACGCTCTACGACGCCGCTATGCGGCTGGTCACCGGCTATCGCGGCGCGGATGGCCGCTTCGTCGCGCCGGTGTGGTCCTGGGACGACCTGAAGGAACGCATTCCCGTCCTTTGCCACATGCCGCACCTGCAGCCGGTCGGGGTGTGCCGCATGTGCTCCGTATACGTTTCCACGCGGATGCAGCGCGGCGACGCCGTCGAGTTGAAAGGCAATCGCAAGTTGACACCGGCGTGCTGGCACGAGACGCGGAACGGCCTGGCGATTAACACGCGGGCCGGGGTCGCCGGTCTCGACCCGGCCGCGAAACCCCGCATGACTGCCGAGGAATTCAAGCTGCACGAGGATGCTGCCAAGAAAGCCGGCACGCTCGTGAATCGCTCCGTCGGGTTGCTGGCCGAGATGTTGATGGCCGACTGCGCGCCCGAACCGATGCCGGCCGAAGGGAAGCGATACGAAAACGAACTGGAAGCGGTGGCGGGGAGGTTGGGCATCGCAAATGTGCGCGAGCGATTGCAGCGGCCGGCCGAGGCATTTAGCCGCAACCGCATGGCGATGGCCGAGCCGAGCGATTCCGATCCGCGGCGGCCGCATACCAAGCCGCTCCGCCGCATCCCACTGGATACGCTCAGCCCCACTGTAGCGCCGCCGGAGAATCGCAATCTCGGCAGTCAACCGCTGGCCGCCTGGGAAGCCTGGAACCGCACCGTGGACGAGCGGTTCCCGTACTCGTCGCGCACGGTCGTCGTCGATCACGACAAGTGCATCGTCTGCGATCGCTGCGTGCGGTCGTGTTCGCAGGTGCGGCCGTTCGAAATCATCGGCCACACCGGCAAGGGATACGCCACGCGGATCAGCTTCGGGCTCGATGCCCTGATGGGAGCGCGCGAACGCCGCGACGGGGAGGCCGACGATAATCTGCTTCTCTCCGGCTGCGTGCAGTGCGGCGAGTGCATGACTGCTTGCCCGACCGGGGCGCTGTCGCTGCGCCGCCGCGTCCAGCCGCAAGCGTGGAAAGGCGATTCCCCCAAGCTCATCCCTCAGAATCCGAATACGCCGTTCCCCGCCGGCTCCGGCTTCCTCACCGCCGACGAGATGCGGAGCATCGCCCTCGATTACCTCAGCCCGACGCGCGGTCTGCACCAGGTTTACCCATTCCGTTCCGTGCCGTATGCCTATTTGAAGTGGAATGAAGGAGCGGTGCGGCGAATTGAGATTCCGCCCGGCCAGCGCCGCGAACTGTGCCGCGAAGGGGATTATGGCTCGACGGCGTTCTTGCTCGCTGGCCGCGGCGAGTTCCGCATCTACGAATGGGAAGCGGAGCGAGCGGCGCCGCGTTCCTGGATGGATCGTTTGCTCGGCCGCTCACCGAAGCACACCCAGCCCCCTCCGGAACCGCTCGGCCACCCCGAATACGGCTGGCTCAAGGCGACCCGCAAGGGCACCGAACTCGTGCTCGGCGAAATGGCCTGCTTAACCAACCGGCCTCGCACCGCCAGCGTGCTGGCCATCGCCGACCGCGAACCCGTCGTCGTTTACGAAGTCACGCGGAACATGCTCGACATGATGCAGCGTTCCGCCGAGGCCCGCGACGAGATCGCCGAGCTTTATTCCGCTCGCGCCGTCGAAGTGTCGCTTTCGAAATCGAATCTGTTCCAAGGGCTGACTTTCGAACAAGAACGCGACCGCGTCGATTTCCTGCTGAAAAGCGGGCAACTGGAATACCGCCGGGTGCAAGAAGGCGAACTGGTGATCCGCGAAGGCGATCGCGCCGCGGATTTCTACATCATCCGTCTCGGCACCATCGAGGTTTATCGCACGGTCGCGGGCCGCAAGCGAGTGCTGGCCTTGCGATCCACCGGCGAACACTTCGGCGAAATGGCCCTGCTGGACGAACGGTCCGGCTCGCGGAACGCCACGGCCGCGGCGCTCGACCCCACGGAACTGGTCCGTGTCCCCGGCAAGCTATTCCGCGACTTCCTGAAGACCTTCCCGGATGTCAAAGCCCGGCTGCTTGCCGAAACCAGCGGCCCGGTCAAGGGCCTAGTTGTACCGCCGCCGCCCGGCATCCTCGATCAGTACGTCGAGCAGGGACTCTATCAGGGCCAGAAAGTGCTCGCCCTCGACTTGCTCAGTTGCACGCGCTGCGACGAATGCACGCGGGCCTGCGCCGACTCGCACGACGGCCGGGCCCGGCTGCTCCGCGAGGGGCTGCGTTTCGGCGACTTCCTCATTGCCGCGTCGTGCCGCTCCTGCCACAAGCCGTATTGCATGGAAGGATGCCCGGTCGATGCGATTCACCGCAAGGGGGACCGGCTCGAAGTGGTGATCGAGGATCACTGCATCGGCTGCGGTTTGTGCGAACGGAACTGCCCGTACGGTTCGATCCACATGGCGCCGCGCGACACGCCAAACCTGGCGGCGCTGGCCGCGGAGGCGGTCGCGGCGGGC
>DATNBQ010000578.1:0-5976 GCA_035571955.1 Urbifossiella sp.
TTCGTTGGCGTCGGCGGCGTCCACCTTGTTCTTCTTCAAGGCGTCGGCGATGTGGCCTACGAAGGCATCGTACTCAGCGCTCGTAATCTTCATCGGAGCGTGGATCTTCGGAACGTCGCGGCCCAGGTATTTCAACGGGCCATTCGCTAGATCGCCGCTGATGAGATCGACCATTTCCTCTTCGATGCGGGCGACCAGCTTGTCGCCGAGCTTGTACTTGCCGTCGCGCGAGAAGTTAACCTTCGGGTCTTTGATAGCCGCGGCAATGAAATCGTGGACGATGACCTTGACCTTTTTCTCGCCGCCGAGGCGATCCCACAATTTTCCCTTTTCCAGGGTGCCGAGGCCGCTCGTTTCCAACTGGATCGCGTCCAATGTTTGCCGTAATAGGAATGCGCCTTCCTCGGGCTTCATCTTCCACGACTGCTCGAGTGAATTCTTGATGAGGTCGGTGAGTTTGGGGCGATGTTCGAGCAGCCCTTCCAGGCCGATGAGCGTGCCCTGGAACAGGCGAAAGGTGCCTTCGTAGTTTTCATTTTGCCAGAGTTTGACACCGAGCTCGATGGCGTTGTGGGCGGCATCGCCGGCGACCTTGTCGATGTCGGCGCGGCTCAGCGGCCCAACAACCTTCGGGGCCGCCTTTTTCTCCACGGCCTTCTTCGCGGGCGCGTCGTCGCCGCGGACGCCGCCGAGACAGAGCCCGATTGCTGCCGTCATTGCGAGGAGGATGCGCGCCAGCATGGGGCGAACTCCTGAGGACGTGAGGGAAATTCGAAAGCTATTATACCAGAGCGAAGCCGCAAGCAGCTTCGCGACTCAAGCGGTTTCTCTGAGCCTTTGAGCCGGGTGCAGCAAAAAACCATGGGTGTGCGATAATCTTGGACGATTCTTGGGTGGCACCGGCTTCCAGCCGGTGCAAGTAGAGACACACCGGCTGGAAGCCGGTGCCACCCAGAGCCCAAGCGAATCCTACTACACCCCTCGGAGCCTTGGCCGATGCTTACCGCACCTTCGCCTTGAACTTCACCACGCCGCCCTGACCCGGCAGGATCGCGCCCGGAAGTTCCCAGCGAACAATCATCGAACCCGCCTCGTTGGCGCTCGCCGAGAAGTTCGCCGCCCGGTCCGATTGGTTCGTACCGGCAACGTATTCCAGCCGACCGCTCAGGCTGTCGCTCACCACGACTTCCGAAATCGGCCGGTTCCCCGTATTCAGATAGCGGATAGTGAAGGTGACGATTGTTCCCGATTCGACCGGCCCGCTGGCATCCACAGACTTGGTAACAGTAAGCGGCGCGGCTCCCGGGAATGCCGTGATCACTTCCGGCTCCACAACCGCAGCCTTCACCTGAACGCCGTCGCGCTGAGCGAACGCCGAAGGCCGGCTCAGGCCGAAAAAGAACGACGTGCCGAACGGGCCGATGTATGCCTTCGGCATCTGATTGCTGATGGCGCCGACCGGCTTCTCGCGGCCGACGTTGGCCATGGCCACGGCCCGATCGTGAACGCCTTGCGGCGCGAATTCGTTCTGCGTGCCGCGCATGCTCACGTGCATTTGGTAGCCTTCCGGCATCATCTCGGCCCGCTGGATGGCGAACCGCGGCACGCACAGGTTCACGCGGTTCGAGGTCGTGACTTTCCGCTGGCCGCGAAGGGTATACTCGACGCCGACATCGGTCGGGTCGAGCCCCGCAAGGCGCTGGTTCGGGCCGATGGCCAGCGGATCGCGGCGGTCGCCGCCATCGGCGAAGCATTCTTCCTTGGCGCTCTTCGGGCCGAGTAGCGGATCGTACAGCTTCGCGGCGTGGTAAGGAAGCGTCGGCGGCGCCAGCGGGCTCTTGAGATAGCTTTCGTTGGGAAGCAGAATGGTGCCGTCGATGGCGGAGGCCTTGAGGGTTGCGGCATTGGGACGACGATTGCCAAGCCGCACGATGGCCACGATCCGCCCGCTGGCCAGTGCTTCCTTGAACGCGTCCGATTCCGAATCGGCGGAGGTCTCGACTGGATCACTCAGCCCGAACTGGGCGGGAATCGCCTTCTCGGGATCTTCCAGATAAATCGCCTTGGTAATCATCGAGCCGAGCAAGGCGTGCTCAATGTCGCCGGGGGTGAAGAGTAAGGGCGCCGGCCATGCCATGTACTTCATCCCGTTCCGCGGCACCAGCGTGGCTCGCACTTCCACTTCGGGATAGAGCCGTTCGCCCGGATGATAAGGAAGATTGGAAAGCTCGAGGCGATAGCGGTAACCGGGACGCAAGCCGACCACGGCGGGCGTGTCGTGAAGACGAGCGAGCGGTGAACCGGGATAAAACGCTACGCGGACGCCTTGCGGCGCGAGCACCCGTGCCGCGAGAACCGGGGCGGGGCTGGCCGCCGGCATCGGGAACGGCATCATCATGGAAGGCGGCGGCATGCCGGCCACGGCCGCGTGCGGCCCCATCGCCGGCACCGGCGACACGCCTGGCGCCACCGGTCCGCCCGCCGCCAGGGAACCCATCATGAGCATCGTGCCGAGATTCATGCGAGCCTCACGCGAAATGCGAAATGCGGAATTCGGAGTGCGGATTGATCCGATCTCTGAATCCGCATTCCGCAATCCGAATTCCGCATTTGAATTACTTGATCGGAGGCAGCAACGACGGCGTCTTCGGCCGGGCGATCGGCGGCGGCGTGGTTGGCGCCATCGGAGCGGGAATCACCGGCACGGGAACAGCGATGCGGACCGGCGGCGGCGCCGTCATCTTGGGAGAATACTTGTTCTCCAGGTCGATGCTGCCGAGCCGCACGATGGCCAGGATGGTGCCGCGCTTCTGCGCCTCGGCGACCGGATCGGCACCCGGTTCCAGCGGCGTCGACACGATCTCATCCAACCCGCCGAGGGCCGCGAAATCCTGGAACGCCGGATCCGGGAAGTAAATCACCTTGACCACGAGGTTGCCGTCGGCGGCCTGGCGGAATTCCTCATCCTTGAACGTCACCGGAACGGCCGAGTGGGCCAGGTAAGTGACGGTCTTCGGCGTGGCCGGCGCGATTTCGAGCGTCGGGTAGAACGTCCTGCCGGGGAAGTTCGGCAGCACCTTGGTCAGCTTCAAGCGATAGACTCGGCTCTGGAGGAAGTTATACTCGGCCGGTGCAGTCAGCCCGCTCTCTTCGGGGTTGAAGCTGAAATCCGGCAACTGCCAGGTGATCTTCATGCCGGCCAGACCGGTGAACCGGATCGACGTCCGCTGGTTGACCGGTGCGGCCCGCATCATTGGGTTCAAGGCCCCGACAGCGGCCACGGCGCCCGGAGGCCCCATGCCCGGAACGGGAAGAATCCCCTGTTGCGGATGGCCGAACCCTTGCCAGTCGTTGGCCTGCATCACGCGCGAATCGACCGTCGAAATGCCCGGCACATAACCGCGAATCGTGGTCGGCGATTTCTTCGCGCCGGCCTTTTGCACGCCCGATGCATCGAAGAGCGAGGTCGCCATCGGGCCGGAAGGCGAGGAACTGGTGGATGTCGAGGAGCTGCTCGGCATCGCGCCGCGCGCCGCCGGAGCGACCTGCACGACCGGTTCGCCGGTCGGGCCCTGGTAGCCCGGCGCGGTCATTGGCCGCGTCACCGTGCCGAAGCCGCCCTGGGTTGGGGCGGTGTTCTTGGCGTTGGGCCCGCCGGTGCCGTTGCACCCGCCCAGGCCAGCCAACAATGCGAGTGTCGCCGCGGTCCGCTTCATGATTCCCCCCAGGCAGGCTGGTGCCGGTCAATTCAAGAGAAGATTCGGCCTCTGGGATGTTCCAACTTTGCAGAAAAGTCTGAACGACCGGCGAAGTGGCTGCAAACTACGCGAACGGCACAATCCGGGAAGTTGGGGAAAGGTCACTACCGATGGCCGCGAGCTTCCTTGCCGTTCTCACTGCTGTTCCTAAGATTCCGACAGGGCTTGTGAAGAATTTCACAAAGTGTCGCCCGGAACGGTTCAATGCCCCCACCTCTCCCCGTTCAGACGCCCGCCGGCATCGAACCCGCGTTCGATCTCTCCGTCTATTACCCGATCCTGATTTACGCCATCGTCGTCGTGCTGTTCGCCGTCGGCACGCTGGCCGCGAGTCATCTGTTTCCTTTCAAGCCGAGAAAGCCAACCCGCGTTAAGGAGATGCCGTACGAATCCGGCATGGACCCGGTCGGCTCGGCCCGGCTGCAGTTCGACGTGAAGTTCTACCTGATCGCCATTTTGTTCCTCGTCTTCGACGTGGAATTGCTCTTCCTCTATCCGTGGGCGGTCATCGCCTATGGCGAAGCGGGCGATCCCACCTGGAGAGTTGCCTTCGGGCGGATCGTCTTCGCGGAAATCCTCGTGTTCCTCGCCACTCTGGTCATTGGCTACGTTTACGCCTGGAAGAAGGGGGTGTTCCAGTGGCGATAAGCGGCCTCATGCCCGATTACCTGGTGACGCGTCTGGACCACGTGGCGAACCTGGTCCGCAAGCATAGCCTGTGGCCGATGCCGTTCGCGACCGCGTGTTGCGGCATCGAGTTGATGGCCACCGCCGCCAGCCGCTACGACATCGCTCGCTTCGGTTCGGAAGCGATGCGATTCAGCCCCCGGCAATGCGATCTCATGATCGTCGCCGGCCGCGTCGTCATGAAAATGGTTCCCGTGATGCAGCGGATATGGCTGCAAATGCCCGAGCCGAAATGGTGCATCTCGATGGGGGCGTGTGCTTCGTCCGGCGGCGTCTTCGATACTTACTGCACGGTGCAGGGCATCGATCGCTTCATTCCCGTGGATGTGTATGTCCCGGGCTGCCCGCCGCGGCCGGAACAATTGATCCGGGCAGTATTGGATATTCAGGAAAAGATCAGTCGCACGGGAACAATGGATGCCCGCGAGTTCGCGGCGCGATCGAGCTATGAAGGGCCGACCTCGCTGGCGAAGGAACTGTCGCCGGAGGAAGCGATCGTGGCGCCGGGCGATTATCGAACGGCCACGCGTTTGCGAATGCCTTTGAATTAAACCAACACAAGCCCACGGATGGAATTCTGCGGGCCGCGACCATGACATACATCGATACCCTCAATGCGAGGTTCTCCGGTGCGTTCGCCATCTCGGCGTTTCGCGGCCAGAATCGCGTCTCCATTGATGCTCATAAGGCGCCCGTCGTCCTGTTTGACATGTTGAAGTGTTTGAAGATGGATTGCGGCTTCGATTTCCTGTGCGACATCGCCGGCATCGATTATCTCAATTATCCGAATGCCGCCGATCGTTACGGCGTTGTCTACGCGCTCGTCAATACCACGACGGGCGAACGGCTCTTCGTGAGAGCGTTCGCCAACGATCCGGAGCCCGAGCTGCCGTCAGTCATGGCGCTGTGGCAAGGGGCCAACTGGATGGAACGCGAGGTCTTCGACATGTTCGGCATCCGCTTCGATGGCCACCCGGACCTACGCCGGATCCTGATGCCGAGCGAGTTTACCGCGTTTCCCCTGCGGAAGGACTATCCGCTCCGCGGTTACGGCGAACGCCACAACTTCCAGACCATCACGCGCTCGGAAAGTTGATATGCCGGTCGAGCAATTGCAATCGGAAGACGTTGCTGGCGCCGACCAGGAGTTCCTCTACACACTGAACTTCGGCCCGCAGCATCCGGCCACGCACACGACCCTACGCCTCGTTCTCACTCTCGATGGCGAAACCATCGTCAAGGCCGTCCCCGACATCGGCTACCTCCACTCCGGCTTCGAGAAACTCGGCGAAGACCTCGACTTCAATCAGTATGTGACGATCGTCGACCGGATGAATTACATTTCTCCATTCGCGAATGAAGTGAGCTGGCATCTCGCGGTCGAAAAGTTACTGGGCATCGAACTGACACCGCGGTGCAAGTACATCCGGACGATCCTGGCGGAGCTTTCCCGCATCAGCGATCATTTGTTATGCGTCGGCGCCGCCGCCCTCGATCTCGGCGCCTTGACGGCATTTCTCTATGCCTTCAA
>DATNBQ010000579.1:0-4332 GCA_035571955.1 Urbifossiella sp.
TGGGGCTACCTCACCTACGATTCCGACCGCAACAAGTTCGCATTTGTCAGTTGGGGAACAATCCGATTCCCCGGTACTTCCTGGGCGGCGAAAAGCTGATGGATGAGGGACTGAAGTTGCTCGAAGAGCAATTGAAGGGCAAGAAGGAAGCGGTCTTCTAGCCGTGGTTCTACGACGTGGCCTCGGGCAATTTCGAGCGATACCCGGCGAAGAACGCGACGCCCATCAACGCGGGCGGTTTCCCGCAGTGACACTACCTCCCCTCCAAGAAGCAGTTTTTCGCCGTGGGTTCCGACACAGTGGCGATCTTCGATCCCGCCAAGAACCAGTGGACCGATGCCAAGCCGAAAGGCCCGTCACCGAAGGGGTACGATGCTTGCGGCTGCTACGACTCGAAGCGGAACCGCATCTACCGCAACGACGGTGACGGCTCGAAGGACGAAGGGTTGATGGCCTACGACATTAACGCCAACGCTTGGAGCCACCTGAAGCCGACCGGGACCGCTCCGGTAGCGGCCAACACCAACGTCGCGTTTTACGACTACGATGCCCGGCTCGACGTTGTCGTCGCAATCCACTTCAAAGGTAAAACGCCGGGGATCTTTGTTTACGACCCGAAGACCAATTCATGGGCCGACCCGCTCCCGGCAGACGGCCCCAAGTTTCAATTCGCTGCCAACACCTGTTTCGACCGGGAGTTGAATGCCTACTTCTGCCACGTCGCTGGCGACAGCAACGACAACGGCGTCGTATGGGTGTACCGTTACAAGAAATGAGGGAAATCGGATGCGGAACGGGGCGGTGGTCGAGGAGATCAACTTGCGAATGCGGCATACGTTGCCTGACATTCGCTACGAAGCATTTCAAGCGAGAATCTCTTTCACGAGCCGCGCGGGGCGACCGTCGGTGAGTCGCTGCGCCTTGCCGCCGTGGTGGTAAACGAGTTTATCGTGATTGAGACCGAACAGGTGAAGGAGCGTGGCCTGGAAGTCGTTCGGCGTCACGACGTTCTCCGCGGCCTTGTGGCCGACTTCGTCCGTGGCGCCGTAGTTGACGCCGGGCTTGATGCCCCCGCCCGCCAGCCAGCAGGTGAACCCCTGGCCGTTATGGTCGCGGCCAGCCTTGTCGTTCAACTCGCCCTCGCACACCGGCAATCGGCCGATCTCGCCGCCCCAGTGAACGATCGTGGTATCGAGGAGGCCGCGCTGCTTGAGGTCCTTCACGAGGGCCGCCGCGGGTTGATCGGTGCGCCGGCAAATCGCAGGGAGGCCATTGCGGATCGAGTTGTGCGTATCCCAGGGCTGGCCGCCGAGGAAGAGTTGGACGAAGCGGACGCCGCGCTCGACGAGACGCCGGGCGATCAGGCAGCGGGTACCGTATTCGCGCGTTGCCGGGTGATCGAGACCGTACATATTGCGAACGCGCTCGGGTTCCCGCGACACGTCGAGGGCTTCCTTCGCGGCCACCTGCATCGCGGCGGCGAGTTCGTAACTGGCGATGCGGGCCTCCAGGTCCGCCTCGCCGGGCCGGGCCGCCAGGTGCCTGCGATTGAGTTCCGCCAGCAGGTTGAGATTCTTGCGCTGGATGGCGCCCGCGGCATCCGGCGGCGGATCGAGATTGAGAATCCGCGGTTCCTGAGGCCGCAGCACCGTGCCTTGATAGAGCGGCGGCAGGAACCCGCAGTTCCAGTTGTGAGCCGCATCGACCGGCGGCCCCCCCGGATCGGAGAGCACCATGTACGCCGGCAGGTTCTGCGACTCCGTGCCCAATCCGTAGACGAGCCAGCTTCCCATGGTCGGCCGGCCGGTGACGCCCGCGATGCCGCCGTGGAAATAGCGGATCGAAACCTCGTGGCCGTTGAAGCCGGTGTGCATCGAGCGAATGACGGCGATGTCGTCCACGATGCTCGCAGTGTGCGGCAAGAGTTCGGAGACTTCGGTGCCGCCCTTGCCGTGCTTCGAAAACTTCCAGGGGCTGCCGAACAGCTTCTTGCTAGCGCGATTGACGAAGCTGTATTTCACGTCGCCTTGATAGTCCTTGCCGCTGTGCTTCGTGAGTTCCGGCTTCGGGTCGAAGAGATCGACGTGGCTCGGGCCGCCGTGCATGAACAGCGAGATCATCGCCTTGGCCTTGGGCGCGAAGTGCGGTTGTCGCGGCCTCAGGCTGGGCGGCGGGTTCTCGCCGGGCTTGCTGGGCCCCTCGGCGGCAAGCAACCCGTCGCGCTCGAGTAGGTGCGCGAGCGCGAACAGGCCGACGCCGGCCGCGGTGTTCGATAAGAAGCCACGCCGAGTGGGAGGCCAATTAATCGACATAAAGGAACTCGTTCGAGGCCAGCAGTTGCTGGCACAGGTTCGTGAGCGCGGCCAGGGCCGGGTCGACGCCCTTCTTACCGCTGAGGGCGGCCGTCTGAGCTTTGAGGAAGGCCGCCGCCAGTTGCAATTCTTCAGCGGACGGCGAACGGAGATACGCCAGTTGCCAGGCCTTGGCAACGGTCTTGTCCGGGGCGGGGTCGGCCTTGGCTTCGCTCTGCACGCGCTTCGCGAAGTGGGCGGCCTGCTTCCGCACGAACTCGCTGTTGAGCAGCATCAGCGACTGCGGCGCCGAAGTGGTCGCATTGCGGCGTTCGCATTGCAGTTCGCCGGACGGGGCATCGAACGCACTCAGGAACGCCACCGGCTTGCTGCGGCGGGCCTGCAAGTAAATGCTGCGCCGCGGCTGCTCGTCCGGCGTTCCCACCTGCCCCACGCCGTCTTCCACGACGGCGATTGGCGGCCCGAATTGCGTGCGATCGAGGCGATTGGCCACGACCAGCATGCGGTCGCGAACGGCTTCCGCTTCGAGCCGCTTTATGGGGAATCGCCCATAGAGCGCGTTGCCGCGGTCGATCGCATCCTTGGCCGACTCGCGTTTCGAGGACTGGCGATACACGGTCGAGGTCAGGATGAGCTTGTGGAATTTCTTGAGGCTCCACTTCTGGCGCGGGAGTTCGGCGGCCAGCCAGTCGAGGAGTTCGGGGTGCGTCGGGGCCTGGCCGAGTTTGCCGAACTCGGCGGGCGTCTCGACGATGCCGCGACCGAAGTGATTCAACCAGATTCGGTTCGCCATGGTGCGGCCGAACAGGGGGTGCGTGCCGTTGGTGATATGCCGAGCCCAGGCCAGGCGCCGGTCGGTCGTGGCGGTCTTCGCGCTCCTCGCGGAAAGCTCGAAGCGCTGACCATCGGGCGCGGCAATGGTGAGGTCCGCGGGGAGAAGATCCGGGCCTTTCGGCTGGCGCGAATCGCCGCGATGGAAGAGCCTGGTCGCCGGTACGCGGCCGGGCATCTCGGCCATCACCGCGACGAACCCTTCCACCGGCCGCTCCGCTCGCTTCTTCGCGATCTTCGCCTGCATCGCCTTCAGTTCATCCGCTTTCTTCTGGTCGTACTGGTAAAGCACGCCGGGGGTGATGTTCAACTTCGGATTCAGTTCGACGAGTTTCTTCTGCTCCGCGGTCCGCTGGGCCGCGGCCGCGTCGAATGCGGCCTTCAATGCGGGACGTTCCTTGGCCGGGAACTTTTCGAGCGCCTTCTCGAACGCCTCCCGAACGGCGGCTGTTTGAACCGCTTTGAACTCCGTCTGCATCTTGTTCGCTTCGGCATCCAAGGCCGCGGCCTTGGCCCGATCCGCATCCGTGTACAGCGAGACCAGTCGCTGGCTCGGCCGCCGCCATTGCCCCGGATCGAGCGCCGGTTCGAACACCGCCCGCAACTGATAGTAATCCCGTTGCGGGATCGGATCGTAGCGGTGATCGTGGCACTGGGCGCACGCGACCGAAGTGCCGAGCAGGGCGGCCGAGACGATCTTGATGGTATCGGTCATCACCTGTTCGATATCGGCGGGCGTGCCGCCGCTGGCGGTGCCGTCCGGGGCTGTTCGCAAAAAGCCGGTCGCCGCGAGCCGATCGATCTGTTCGGGTCTTAAGTTCGTCCACGGCCGCGGCGTCAGTTCGTCGCCCGCGAGCTGTTCCACGACGAAGCGGTCGAGCGGTTTGTCCACGTTCAGCGAGCGAATCACGTAATCGCGGTAGCGCCAGGCGTACGGCCGCACGGTGTCCGCGGAACCGTCGCCGTCGCTGTCGGCATAGCCCGCGACATCGAGCCAGTGCCGACCCCATCGCTCGCCGTAGGCCGGCGACGCCAGCAAGCGATCGAGCACCTTCTCGTAGGCATCCGCCGAGGCGTCGGCGAGAAACGCATCGTGCTCTTTTTGGGTCGGCGGCAGCCCGGTCAAATCGAACGTCGCGCGGTTCAGGAGTACCGTTCGCTCGGCGTCCGGGTTGAACCCGAGCCCCTT
>DATNBQ010000580.1:0-3115 GCA_035571955.1 Urbifossiella sp.
GTGATTCCCCTTGTATCGGCTGATCGACCGCAGGAAATGTTGTAAAACCGCGTAGCCGCGACCCAACGGGGAGCGCGCAGCCCGCGCTTCCCGTTGGGTCGCGGCTATGCTGTAGCGCTAATCGTGAATTTGACGTGGAATTCCCAGGGCAGCGATCGGCGATTGGTCCGGGGCCGAACGCCCCGCCACCATGATCTTGCCGTCCTTCACTTCCAGAGTCAGGATTTGCGAACTCGGCTGGCCGACCTGATTTGCGAAGAACCGGAACAACCCCACCGGGTTGCTGCCGTTGCGATACCAGGTCACGTCGATGTTCCATTCCCGGGCGGATTCCGAAATGGAATCCAGCACCGATTGCGAACCGACGGGCAAGCTGCCGGTGCGCAAGTCGCACACCTCCACGGCCACTAGATTCGGCTCATCCTTGACGAGCCACACTTTTAGTTCCACCCAGACGACGGTGCTCCAGAAGCCCGCCCCGTATTTGAAGCCGATCTTGAGGCGGTCGCCGTCGATGGCCACCCGCGGTGAATGCACCCCTTCGGGCAACAACGACGCCAAGCCGCCCTTGTCCCCCATGTTCTGCACGAAGAAGCAGTTCAAATCCTCGGCGGTGAACGTTTCGCCCCATTCGTATCGGGAGCGGATTTCGTTCTTGAGATCTTGAACGCGGGTGAGCAGCTGGGCGGCGCGTTCGCGGGTCTCGAAGCCGTCCGGATCGGGGGCGCGGTTGTAAAAATCCGGTTCGCGCTTCGCCAGGTAATAGAGGCCGCCCATACAAACGCCGACCCCGCCAACGAGCAACAGCAGGGCGGTGAGACGGGAGCGGCGGAACATCGACCTGCCCTCGAACTGCGATAGGGCTCTATGGGAATCATTCGCGCGCAATTGCCAGGAAGCAAGAGGACGCGACGGCCGGCGATAGCCGCTGTCGGCATTTTCGTCAACCGCAACCAGTTTTCCGGTTATATCGTGCGTCGGCCGCGGCAAAATAATATTTGCCGGGCCTCAGAGTGCGTTTCAAAACTAAACTCACCCCCCCCACCCGCCGCATCGCTTGCGCGATGCGACGACCTCCCCCACAAGGGGGGAGGTGTATCAAACCAGGCTCTTTCACCTCCTCCCTTGTGGGGGAGGTCGCCATCGAGCAAAGCGAGATGGCGGGTGGGGGGTAATTCTGAAACGCACTCTTAGTTCGATATTTGGCAAGTCCGCGATTCGAATGACTCGCGCCAATGGGCCAAACAAGAATGCTCGCACGAGCCTCAGGCCGGAGGCTTCGTCGATCGCTCTTGCGCGATCAGTTTCTTTTTGCGATCTACGCCCCAGCGGTAGCCGGTCAGCTGGCCACCGGCGCCGACGACGCGGTGGCAAGGAATCACGACGGAGGCGGGGTTGGTCGCGCAGGCCCGGGCGACGGCCCGGACTGCCCGCGGTTGCCCGAGCGCTTCCGCCACTTCCTTGTACGTTCGCGTTTCGCCGTACGGGATTCGCCGCAATTCCTCCCAGACCTTCCTCTGAAAGGCAGTTGCCCTCACGTCGAGCGGCAAATCGAGGTGCGGCCGATCGCCGGCGAGGTGGCGGAGCAGTTCTTCCAGCCAGAGGCGGAGGCCGGCGTCGTCGCGGCGACGCTCGGCGGCGGGGAACTCGGCGACCAGAAAAGTCTGCAGGTCGCGGTCGGTGTCGCCGAGGCTCAGGGCGCAGATGCCCCGCTCGGTTGCGGCGAGCAGGACGCGGCCGAGATCGCAAGCGGCCGTGGCGAAGCGAATGACGGCCGCCGGGCCGCCGTTCTGATACTGTTTGGGGGTCATGCCGAGCTGGCCGGCGGCCTTTTCATACAGCCGGCTCGTCGATCCGTAGCCCGCCCCCACGAGTGCCCGCGTCACACTGCGGCCGCCCTTCAGTTCGCCTTTCAAGCGCTCGAGCCGGCGCGCGTCGGCGTATTGCCGCGGGCTGACGCCGACGATCCGTTTAAAGATGCGTTGCAAGTGGGCCGCGCTCATGCCGGCCCGCTTGCCGAGCGCCGCCAAAGACTGTGGCGAATCGAGCTGTTCCTCGATGAACCGGCACACTTCCGCGATGATCGGCACCGCCGCATCGTCGCCCGCTTCCGCGCCAAGCATGATGCATCCCTCCGCGGTTACCATAAGAGGCGGAGGGGCGAGGTTGCTATCTGATTCTTGCGCGAAGCCGCCGCGGGCAAATGGCTTGCCGGAAACTAACGCATTGTGATACCTTCGTCGATGAGGAGACCGGGAATGCCCACGACAGCGACTGTCGAAGCGATCGCAACGCTTCCCCCGATCCGCTTCCCCCCGATCCGCCACTGGTGACGGCCGAGGAATTCGTGCGGCTCCACGGCGACGAATCGCGGATCGAACTGGTGAAGGGCCGCATCGTGAAGTTTCCCATGCCCGGAGCAATTCACGGCCAAGTGTGCGGTAGTGCAAGTGCCATGCTGCATGCGTTTGTAAAGCAGCATAATCTCGGTCGCGTTCTGTCGAACGACACCTTCATCCGCACCAACAAGGACCCGGATAGCTATCGCGGGGCCGACGTCTGCTTCATCAGCTACGAACTGCTGCCAAAGGAACAAAAGCTGCCGAAAGGACCGCTTGAGATCGCGCCGGAGGTGGTGATCGAAGTTCGTTCGCCCTCGGATCGGCAGAGCGACATTCAGATCAAGATGTGGGAATACTTGCGGGCCGGCGTTCGCGTGGTCGTGATGCTCGATCCGGCCATCGAGGCCGCCACGATCTACCGCGAATCCGAGGACATCCCGCAGCGATTCTCCAACGGCGACGAACTGACTCTTCCAGACGTTCTGCCAGGTTTCTCTGTTGCCAGGGGGTAAGCAGCTGGAAAGTGGGTGGGTTTTATCCGCCCAGCAGATCGAGCCGAATTCATCGTTCTTGGAACCGCCAGTCAAGACGATTCTCGGCCGTAAATGGCCGCTAACACCCCCTCTTTGCGTAAATCCTCGATCTTTCGCGGCAATTAAAAATTGGAGGCCGCTTTTTTTGTTTCGAGGCAGTCGCGCATTTGCCGTAAGTGCCATGATGCCTGTGCCTTTCGCGACTTTCTTCGCTTCGCCGCAGCGCGGCCGCGCGGCCAT
>DATNBQ010000581.1:0-12261 GCA_035571955.1 Urbifossiella sp.
CATGACGATGCTCCTTCCGGGAATTGAGTCGTAAAAAGCGTAACATTCCCGCAAGAATGGTCAACCGAATGCACGCCGAGCATCGCTCGACGGTCCGAGGCTGAGCCTCGTTAGCGTTACCCATAATTGAGACGCTTACCCCCGTGCCTCTGTGGTTAGTTTTCAATGCGGAGAATGTGGGCTTGTGAATTTTTTCACGAGAGCGATTGACTTTGTTCGCACCGCTCCGACAATACGCCTTCGCCTCGTGCGCATGAGCGGCGGAGAGACAACATGGTCGCCGAGCCGCCATCGACCGGACCGCGAATGTCGGCCGGGATGATGGTGCTCGGTTCGGAAATGGCCGGTTTTACCGTGCTCGGCGTCGTGCTCGATTTCCTGCTGGGAACGATGCCGGGCTTTACAATCGGGCTGACTCTGCTCGGCTGCGTCGTCGTCTTCCTGCACCTGATGCGGATGGCCAAGGCGATGGCTCGCCGCGACGGGAAGCAACCGTGACTCGCCGGCTTTTGACTGCGACTCTCGTGCCGTTGGCGATCGGGGCGGCCGTCGCGATTCCGGTAACGCTCGCGATGGGGGAGAACCAGGCGGTGTTCGCGGCGACGGCCTTCGGGCTCTGCGTTGCACCGGGCCTGATTGTGATCTGGCTTCACGATTACCTGGACCGAGCCTCGCCGTTCGGGAAGCTCGTGGCGCTGGCCGCCGGGACGATTATTCGGCTCGCGGTTGGGTTCGGCGGGGCGGCCGCAGTCTTCTTCCTATTGCTGAACTTGGAAGAGAAGAACGACAAGATCGCGTACTTCGCGTGGGTGCTGTTCGCGTATCTGACGACGCTGCTCGTCGAGACGGTGATGTTCGCGAAGCCGCTCGCGGCTTCGCGCTAGAGGGTGCGGTGATGCCGGGCAAGATCGACCCGTTCGCACACGTCGAGGACGTGCCGCACATCGAGATTCTTCCCACCATCGGGCTCGAAATCCACGACATCGAAATCGCCGGCGTCTCCGTCAAGTTCATGATCCTGATGGGGATTTGTGCCCTCACCGTCGGCATTGCCTTGATCTGGCTCGGCAGCAAGATGAAGGACGGCGGCACCCCCAGGGGCTACCTCTGGAACCTTCTCGAGAGCCTGCTTTTCTTCGTCCGCGACAAGATCGCCCGGCCCGGCTGCGGCGAACACGACGCCGACAAATACCTCCCCTATTTGTGCACGCTGTTTCTGTTCGTCTTCGCGATGAACCTGATCGGCATCATTCCGTTCCTGTCGTCGCCGACGGCCTCGGTCGCCGTAACCGGAGCGCTGGCGCTCGTCAGCTTCGCCGTGATCCACATCTCGGGGTTCAAGGAACATGGGACCGAGGGCTATTTGAAGACGTTTATTCCGCACATCCACCTGGAAGGCGGGCCAGCGATTCAAGTGATGGGCAAGTTGATTCTGGTCGGCATCGCGGCGCTGGAATACGCGACGGCGTTCATTCGCGCCGGCGTGCTCGCCGTCCGGTTGTTCGCCAATATGCTGGCCGGGCACACCGTTCTGTTCATGATCCTGTTCTTCATCGCGCTCGTTTCCAACCCGCTGTATCAGATTCCGATCGCCAAGGACTGGATGTTCTGGGCGGTGATGCCGTTCAGCGTGGCCCTGGTGACGGCGTTGAGCTTGCTGGAACTGTTCATCGCCGGTTTGCAGGCGTTTATCTTTACGTTCCTGACCGCGGTGTTCATCGGCTTGGCGAAACATCCACCGCATTAAAAATGCGGAACTCGGAATTCGGAACGCGGATTGAAAGAACCTCGCTTCACGAATTCATATGGAGAAAACTGACGGCGAGCGGATAAGGATTTTATTCCGAATTCCGCGTTCCGAATTCCGCATTCGAAACAACTACCTTTCGGAGATTCGAAGATGATGCGTTTCGCTCAATTGCTGGCAGTCGCCATGCTCGTGGTGATGGCGATGGCCAGTCCGGTGTTCGCGGGTGAGAGCGCGGGAACCGGCGCCGGCATCGGCATGGGTCTGGCCGTCATCGGCATCGGCATCGGCATCGGGCTGGTCGGCTACGCGGCGCTGAGCGGCATCGCCCGCCAGCCGGAACAGGCCGGCGCCATCCAGGGAGCCATGTACGTGCTCGCCGGTCTCGTCGAAGGGGCCGGGATCATCGCGCTGGTGCTCTGTCTCGTTCTGTTGTTCATGTAATTTGGGGCGGGCTGCCCGTCCTTCTTTCGCACAGGATCGCCGCCATGCGCTTGTCGATCGCCATTGCCGTGCTGGTCTGGTTCGCCGCTCCGTCGTTCGCCGCGCCGGCGGCTCCGCTTTTCGGTGCCGAAGGCCCCGCCGAGAGCATGGCCGAAACCCACGGCCACGGCGAGAAGAAGAAGGGCGGCCTCGATTTCACCGGCTTCAAGCGCTACGACCTCGGCATTTACACGCTCATCGTGTTCGGCTTGCTGCTGCTCGTTCTGAGCAAATTCGCCTGGCCGCACATTGCCGAGGGGCTGCGGAAGCGCGAGGCCGTGATTCTCGGGGCGCGCGACGAAGCCGCCAAGACCAAGGCCGAGGCCGAGGAACTGCGAGCCCGCTTGCAGAAGGATTTCGCCGAAGCGCAGGACAAGGTGCGGGCAATGCTGGATGAAGCGCGCCGCGACGCCGACGCCCTGCGGGCCACCGAGCGCGAAGCTGGCGCCCGCGACGCCCAGGCCGAACGCGAGCGGGCCAAGCGCGAGATCGAGGCGGCCAAGGACGTGGCCCTGGACGAGATTTACCGCCAAGCCGTTGACCTCGCCACGACCCTCTCGGCCAAGACGCTGTCCCGGCAGATCACGGCCGACGACCATCGCAAGTTGCTCGACGAGTCGCTTGCCGAACTGAGGCAAGGCGCCGCTCGGGCTTGATCCGGCGTTCCCGCCAAGGCGGAACAAGGTTCGATCTCTATGAGCCAGTATTCTTCGTACGTTGAGGAAGTGCAGACGTCGGGGAACGTCTCCCCGGAGGAGATGGAACGCGCGCAGCACCTGTACGAAGATTTGCTGCTGCAAACGGATTCGAGCCGCGTCACCGGCCGCATCGCCCGCACCTATGCCGAGGCACTGCTCGCCGCCGCGAACCAGCTCGGCCAGACGCAACAAATCGACGAGCAACTTCGGTCGCTGGGCAAGGAAGTGTTCCCGAACGTACCCGGGTTGGAGGCGTTCCTCAGCAGTGCGGCCGTCAACAAGAAGGCCAAGGACGAGACCATTCTCAAGGCATTCGACGGGCGAGCGACGCCGCTCTTCGTCGATCTGCTGCGCGTGCTCAATCACAAGGACCGCATCGGCATGCTGCGTTTGATTGCGATCGCCTACCGCACGCTGCGCGAGCAAGAGATGAACCTGCAGCGCGTGCTGGTGGAATCGGCCGCGCCGCTGACCGACGAGCAAAAGCAGGCTCTCACCGAAACCCTGGCCGGAATCCTGAAGAAGACCCCCATTCTCGTCGTCCGCGTGGAGCCCGAACTGATCGGCGGGCTGATCGTCCACATCGGCGACAAGTTGCACGACACGTCCGTGCGCACCCGGCTTCGAAACATTCGTAACCAATTGCTGGCCCGAGGCTCTCATGAGATTCAAAGCGGACGAAATCGCTTCAGTTATTAGCACGGAACTCCTTCAGTTTCGCGACAAGGTCGACGTTCGCGAGACCGGCCGCGTGCTCGAAGTCGGCGACGGCATCGCCCGCTGCTACGGCCTCTCCGAGGTCATGGCCGGCGAACTCGTCGACTTCCCGAAAGCGGATGTGAAAGGCCTCGCCTTCAACCTCGAGGAAAGCTCCGTCGCCGTCATCATTCTCGGCGACTACCTCAAGGTCACCGAGGGGATGGAGGTCCGCACGACCGGGCAATTGCTCTCGGTTCCCGTCGGTCCGGAAATGATCGGCCGCGTGGTGGACGCGCTCGGCAACCCGATCGACGGTAAGGGCCCGATCGTAACCACGAAGCGGCGGGCCGTGGAAAGCCCGGCCCCCGGCATCGTCGATCGCCAGCCCGTCAAGCAGCCGCTGCAGACCGGCATCAAGGCCATCGATTCCATGACCCCCGTCGGCCGCGGCCAGCGCGAACTCATCATCGGCGACCGCAAGACCGGCAAGACCGCCATCGCCATCGACACCATCATCAATCAGAAGGAAGAGAACGTCATCTGCGTGTACGTGGCTTGCGGGCAGATGGAATCGAAGATCGCCGGCGTGGTGGAAAAGCTCCGCGAACTCGGGGCGATGGACTACACGATCGTGGTTGTCGCGTCGTCTTCGGAAGCGGCCCCGGTGCAATACATCGCCCCGTACGCCGGGGCAGCGATGGCCGAATACTTCATGTACGAGGAAGGCCGCGACACGCTCTGCGTTTACGACGACCTTTCCAAGCAGGCCGCGGCCTATCGGCAGTTGTCGCTTTTGGTCCGCCGCCCGCCGGGCCGCGAAGCCTATCCCGGCGACGTGTTCTATTGCCATAGCCGCCTGCTCGAACGCTCCGCCAAGCTCGCCGAGCGCTGGATCATCGTGAAGGACGATGTCGATGCGAGCCACGTGAAGGCGGACTGGGGCGTGAACTCGGCGGCTCATCCGAACCAGGCTCGCCATGCCGGCGAAGCCGGGAAAGTGTACGTCGGGCCAGGCGAAGCTGGCGGCCTGGAGCAGGCCAAGCACGATCTCAAGAACTTTAACGGCCACAAGATCGTCAAGGTGCCCGGTTCCGGCGGATCGCTCACGGCTTTGCCGATCATCGAGACGCTCGAAGGCGAAGTCTCCGCATACATTCCGACCAACGTGATTTCGATTACGGACGGCCAGATTTACCTTCAGCCGGACCTGAAGAACGCCGGCGTGCTTCCCGCCGTGGACGTGGGCATTTCGGTGAGCCGCGTCGGCGGCAACGCCCAGATTGCCGCCATGAAACACAAGAGCGTCGCCGGCGGCCTGAAGCTCACATTGGCCCAGTTCCGCGAACTCGAAGCCTTCGCCCAGCTCGGCACCGAACTCGACCCCGCAACGCAACGGCAACTCGACCGCGGCACCCGCATGGTCGAAATCTTGAAGCAGGGCCAGTTCAAGCCGATGAACGTGATCGACCAGATCATGATCATTTACGCGGGCAACAGCGGCGCCCTGGACAAGGTGGATCGCCGCAAGGTCAAGGCCTGGGAGGAGCAGTTCCTGAAGTTCATGAAGGAACAGAAGCCGGAGACGCGGACGCTCCTGGCCAAGGAAAAGAAGATGACGGACGAGGTGATCAAGAAACTGGACGAGGCGATCGCGGCGTTCGGCCCGCAATTCCGAGCGTAACCCAATGAGGTTCGCATGGAGGAATTCATTTGGATCGATTGGAATCTTGCGAAAATCGACAACCATGCCTTGTCCGAGGCTGAGGTCGAGTTCGCATGGCGAAATGGACGGGTGGTGCGAACGGGGGATCATCCCGAGAATGGCCCGTTCACTGAGACGGAAGGCGAATGCCCCTCGGGGCGGACCATCCGGATTGTTTGGCGGTATGATGTAGACCGGGATGGCGAAACGAAGGTCTTCGTCATTACGGCTTACTAGGACCGAGGTCGATCATGAGTACCACAAAAACCCAGACTGAGTTCCGGACGGCGGCTCAGATTCGAGCCGACGAGGAAATCGCAGCCGATGCGGAGCGATACCTGGTGAAGGATAGCGCTACGGGATGGATGATTCCTCAGGCAACGGACGAGCGGAGGAACCTCGCTGAAGCGAATGCGAACGAGGTGAGCAATGCTGTCGCCGCGGGTGGTCTCAACGTGCCGTTTCTCTGGAACGGCAAAGCGTTTCGCATCGTGAAAGCCAGCCACTGCGCCGGATCGACCATTGTCGAATCGCAACCGCGCGACGCCGCTTTCGAAGCGGAGCTTCGCCGCCGAATCGATGCGGTTCCATTCCATGTACTGACATTCTTCCAGGGTTTCGGGTACGTCTGCTTTCCAGAAGACTTCGCACGATATCAAGGGTAATTCGCTCATATGGCCAACCTGCGTGCACTCGTGAAACGCCGCAAGGCGGTCCGGAACATCCGGAAGATCACGAAGACGATGGAACTGATCGCGACGGCGCGCTTCAAGAAGGCCCTCGACCGGGCCACGGAAGCCGAGGCGTACACGCGCAAGATCGCCGAGCTCGCCGCCGACCTGTCGCAAAACGCCGGCGAGGTCAGCCATCCACTGCTCGCCCAGCGCCCCGTGAAGAAATCGCTCTTGCTCGTGATCACCTCGAACCGCGGCCTGTGCGGCGGCTACAACGGCAGCGTCCTCCGGGAAGCGAATCACGCCGTTCGCCAGATGAACGCCGCCGGCACGCCCTTCGACCTCGAAGTTTCCGGCAAGCGCGGCATCGCCTTCTTCAAGTTCCAGAAGGTGCCCCGATCGCGGGAATACACGCAGTTCGAGGACAAGCCAAGCTTCGATCAGGTGGACGCCGTCGCCAGCCGCTACATCGACCTGTTCGTCTCCGGGGAGATCGATCAGGTACAAGTGGCGTACACGAAGTTCCTGAGCGCGGCCCGCCAGGTCGCCGTGGTGGAGAGTTTGCTGCCGCTCTCGTCGATGGATGCCCCGGCGAGCCGGGAGCGTCAGCGACCGGAGTCCGCGGCGCCGAAGAAGGTCGATTACGAGTTCCTTCCGGAAGCCGCGGGGATTCTGGAAGAACTGGTGCCGGCCGCGTTCAAGGCCCGGCTGTTCAAGTGCTTCCTCGATGCCGCCGTGAGCGAGCAGATCGCCCGCCGCGTCGCCATGAAATCGGCGACCGAGAATGCCGGCGACCTTATCAAAGAAATCACGCGGCTCTACAACCGCACCCGGCAAGCGAACATCACCAAGGAAATCAGCGAGCTGATCGCTGGCTCCGAAGCGTTGAAGTAAAATCGAAGCCCACGCATGGCCATGGGTGGGCTTCTTGGGAAGCGCGATGGTTGCCCGCCGAACATTGAAATTCGCCTCGCTCGACGATGCAGTCGCCGATGCCGAGCATTTGCTCGCGGCGGGGTACGACAAGGCCGGCCAGTGGAGCCTCGGCCAGTGCTCCGGGCATATCGCGAACTGGTTGGGTTACGCGATGGATGGCTTCCCGAAGCCGCCGGCGCCCTTGCGAATGTTGATGTGGGCGCTGCGGCACACGGTCGGACCGGGCGCTCTGGGCCGCGTGATGAAGAGCGGTGAGATCAAGGCCGGAGCGCCGACGATGCCACAGAGCGTGCCGGCGCCGAACAGCGACGATGCGGCCGAGGTGGCGAAACTCAAGGAGACCGTGGCCCGCGCCAACGCCTTCACAGGCACGCCGCTGCCGTCGCCGTTCTTCGGCCCGATGGACCGCGACACATGGGTGCGTTTGAATTGCGTTCACGCCGCCCACCACCTGAGTTTTCTGACGCCGCGATCGTAGGTCGGGCTGTGCCCGACACGAGGAACGTCGGGCTGTGCCCGACACGAGGAACGTCGGGCACAGCCCGACCTACAGGAGCCACTGAAGATTAGCCGCGACCCGACGGGGAGCGCGGAACAACGAATAGTCACGGAGTTCTCAATGGTCGCCACCGCAGCGAAGACCGGAAAAATCGTCCAGATCATCGGTTCCACGTTCGACGTGGAATTCGACGAAGGGCATTTGCCGGAGATTTACAACGCCCTGAAGATCAACTCGAAGCCCGGCGCCTCGGTGCAGATTGCCCTGACCGGCGAAGTGCAGCAGCACCTGGGCGGCAGCCGGGTTCGCTGCGTCGCGCTCGGCAGCACCGACGGCCTGGTTCGCGGCATGGACGTGGCCGACACCGGCGGGCCACTTTCGGTTCCCGTCGGCCTCGAAACGCTCGGCCGCGTCTTCAACCTGCTCGGCCAACCGATCGACGGCGGCAAGCCGATCGAAGCCAAGGAATACCGCAGCATCCACCGCGAGCCGCCGAAGTTCGCCGACCTCACTCCCAAGTCCGAAGTGCTCGTCACCGGCGTGAAGGTCATCGATCTGCTCACGCCGCTCGTTCGCGGCGGCAAGGCCGGCCTGTTCGGCGGGGCCGGCCTCGGCAAGACCGTCATCCTCACCGAACTGATCAACCGCATCGCCAAGATTTACAAGGGCTACTCGGTGTTCGCCGGCGTCGGCGAGCGGACCCGCGAGGGGAACGACCTCTGGCTCGAAATGCAGGAGACCAAGACGAGTGCCGCCGAGGGCGCCCCGAGCGTGCTCGAAAGCGCCGCGATGGTCTTCGGCCAGATGAACGAGCCGCCCGGCGCCCGCCTCCGCGTCGCACTCTCCGCCCTCACCATGGCCGAGTGGTTCCGCGACAGCACCGGCACCGAAACGCTGCTCTTCGTGGACAACATCTTCCGCTTCTCGCAAGCCGGTTCGGAAGTTTCGGCACTCCTCGGCCGCATGCCGAGCGCCGTCGGCTACCAGCCCACGCTCGCCACCGAAATGGGCGAGCTGCAAGAACGCATCACCTCCACCAGCAAGGGGGCCATCACCTCCGTGCAGGCCGTATATGTCCCGGCGGACGACCCCACCGACCCGGCCCCGGCCAACACCTTCCAGCACCTGGATGCCTTCATTTACCTCGAACGGTCGATCTCCGAAAAAGGCATTTACCCGGCCATCGACCCGCTGGCGTCGAACAGCCGGTTGCTCGATCCGCAGTTCGTCGGCGAGCGGCACTTCACGGTCGCCGACCGCGTCAAGCGCATCCTCCAGCGTTACCGCGAACTGCAGGACATCATCGCCATTCTCGGCGTCGAGGAGCTTTCCGAAGACGACAAGGCCGTGGTGGGCCGGGCGCGGCGCATCGAGCGGTTCCTGAGCCAGCCGTTCTACGTCGCCGAGCCGTTCACCGGGAAGACCGGCGAGTTCACGAAGTTGGAGGATACGATCCGCAGCTTCGAGGAACTGTGCGACGGCAAGTGGGATCATTTGCCGGAAGGTGCGTTCATGTACGTGGGCGGCATCGAACAAGCCGCCGCCGCCGCCGAGAAAATGAAAGCAAGCTAACCACAGAGGCACAGAGACACAGAGAAGAAATAGAGAATACAAACGAAAATAAACAAAAAGGGAAAGCGCTCACCGGTTTGATTTGTTCTCTCTTTTTCTGCTCTGTGTCTCTGTGCCTCTGTGGTTAGTCTTCTGATCCTCGATCGCAGCGATGTGGAGCGCGGAGCAACCATGGCCAATTCGCCTGTGACGGAGCCGACCTTGCAGAGCGCCGTCGAACACACCCTGATGCCGAGCGTCGCCACGGAACTGGCGGACCACCTGAAGGGGAAGGTGCGCTGCGTGGTGGTGACGCCGGAAAAGGCGGTCCTCGATGCCGTCGCCGAGATGGTGGTGCTGCCGATGTACGACGGCGAGCTCGGCGTGCTTCCTGGACGGGCGCCGATCATCGGCCGCCTGGGGGCCGGCGAACTCCGCCTCAAGACCGACGGCAACGTCACCCGCTACTTCGTCGAGGCCGGGTTCGTTCAGGTTCGGGATAATGTGATCTCCGTGCTCACCGCGAAGGCCCAGAAGGCCAACGATGTGACCGTGGCGATGGCCGACCAGGCCGCCGCGGACGCCGAGGCCTTGCCGTTCTCGAACACTGTCGAGCGGGCCAATAAAGCAAAGGCGCGCGACCGCGCCCAGGGCATGAAGAAAGTGGTTGCGAGAAACACCGGCGCAGCGGCACATTGACAGTTACTAACGTATGAAATCAGGTCAAGCGCCCTTCTGACCCTCTCCCCGTTGGGGAGAGGGTGGTTTGCGAGCGGAGCGAGCAAACCGGGTGAGGGGCTTGAACTCGAACGGCAAGACCCCTCACCCGCCATCACGCTGCGCGAGATGGCGGCCTCTCCCCAACGGGGAGAGGCGAGGGGTGGTTGGAGCGATTACAAACAACCGAAACGGCACAAGCGCGAGCAAGCGAAGCTTGCACCTCCCGGTCTTTGGGTGAGGGAGTCGAATGTCCTCAACCCTCAAATGCCCGTATTGTTCGGCTGAGGTTGCCTGGGACGGTGTCGCCGTTTCGATTTTCTGCACGAAGTGCGGTCAACTCTTTCCCTCCCTATCGCGGTCCGCATCGGCGGATTCGACCGAGATTCTCATCTTTCCATCCGCGTTCGACACAGAAGCACTGCCGGCGGACGTCGATGATCGCCCGGTTCCACGTCGAAGCCCAAGGCAGGTCTCAAATGTTCCGCTCGAATGGAGGCGAGTACATTTCGGGTTAGGCGCCTGCTGGCTGGCGTGCATACTTGTCGTTGCAGGAGCGGTGGGGTTCATTTGCGTCGTTGGCCCTGCCTCGAACAAAAATCCCGACAATCCCACGTTCAATTTCGTACTTCCGATTTCAATTGTCCTCGCACCGTTGTTGTTGGATTTGTTCGGCCGATGGAAATGTACATCCGTGAGCAACCCAAACGGTCGACGGAGAGCTTGGATTGCCGCCGCGCTTGCATTCGCAGCAATCGTTTGTTGGGCCAGTTATTCGGTCGTGAGAATCTTCCAGGGGCCGGGGCCGATCGTTCAAGTCCTCAGTGTGGTGGAACTGGGGGCCTTTCTCGCCGCCACTGTCGCATGGATTCGCTTCCACTTTTGGATCGGTTTGAAGTTAGAATCCCGCAGCTTACGGCAGCAGGTGAGAAGTTTTTCGTGGTCCCTGGGAATCGGCGGCGGGGTCGGGATCGCCACTATCTCCTTGGGAGCGTTTCTCGCTGAAGCAGCGCAAAGTCGAAGTCCAATGGGCTGTGCCGTTCTCCTTTTTGTTATTGCCGCTTCATACCTCCTCATCCGCTACATGATAATTCTATCCAGTATTCGCAATGCAATACGTCTGAGAGCTCATGGCATGTTCTGATAGCTCCGCAAACTCTCATCTCAGCAACTTCACGATTGCGTCGGCGAAGGCGGCGGCATCCCTGGTGTCCGCCGCCGTGATCACTTTCCCATCGACCACCACGCCCGATTCCTTCCACTGAATTGCCAGCGATGTGACATCCGGCAGGTCGCGTGTCGGCGCATGCACCGCTGCCGACTTGCCGGTCAAGACGCCGTGCAAGGCAAGCGCCGCCTCGCCGCCGCCGATGGCCGCCAGCACGCCATTCTGATTCTGCATCTTCTCGATTGCCGTCTGGGCGGCGAAGGCGCCGCCGGTTTGTGGCCGCGTGAACTCCAACGGATCGCGGCCGACGAATACCAGCGCCTTGTACGGCGACAGGTCGGTCTCCGGGCGAATCAGGAAATCCGGCCGCAGCGTGCTTTTCGGGCCGAAGCTCGGCGGTCCGGAGGCAGTGAAGATGCGAACGCCGGCCTCTTCGAGCCGCCGCCGCACCGCCTGGTAATCGTCCATCGCCAGGTCGAATGACGGGAAGATTATCAGCACGCTGGCGTCGACTTTCTTGGCCGGTGAAGCGGCCGGTTCTCTCCTGGGAGGCGCCAGAGTTGGCGGAACGCTCGCCTTTGCTTCGGCGGTCTCCTTACCGTTCTCCGCGGAGCGCGGCCCACGCGTTCCCTTCACCACCGCGCCGACAATAAGTGCCAGAAGGATCGCGCTGGCGGCCGCGGCGAACCAGACGCGATTGCGGGCGAGGAACGAACGGCGCCGCGGCTTCTTTCGCTTCTTCGGCTTCTTCTCGGCCGCATCGCCAAAGCGAAAGTCCGCCACGGGAAGGATCGGCGCGGGTTCCGGCGCCTCGATCACTTCGAACGCCGCCGGCGCCTGCGCCACGGATTCCTGACCCTTCGCGAACGGCGCGAGCGCTGCCGCCGCTTCCGCCGGCGTCGCATAGCGATCCTCCGGCCGCTTCGCCATCAACTTCCCGACCACCGCCGCCAAGGTTTCTGGCACGTCGCCGCGATACTTCGACAGGGGATCCGCTTGCTCCTCGGTGTGGGCCAGCAATTTATCGATGAGCGTAGTTGATTTCGAGAACGGCGGGCGGCCAGTGAGCAGAGCGTAAAGCGTGCACCCGAGCGAATAGAGATCGGAGCGGATGTCCACGTCGTGGGGGTTGCGGGCCTGTTCGGGGGAAAGGAAATCGGGCGTGCCGAGGAGCAGGCTGGGGCTCGTGGACGGCGGTTTTCCGGCCTCGGCGTCGAGGGCGAGCCGGGCCAGGCCGAAATCGAGAATCTTCACTTGCCCCTTGCGCGTGACCATCAGGTTCTGCGGCTTGATGTCGCGGTGGACCATGCCTTTTTCGAAGGCGTGCTGGAGGCCGAGTGCGGTTTGCCGGGCGAAGTGGCAGGCGAGCGTGACGGCCAGCGGCCCA
>DATNBQ010000582.1:0-6262 GCA_035571955.1 Urbifossiella sp.
TGCCGCTGCACCATCTGGCTATTGACAATAACGAGCGGGCGGTTCGGGCCGAGATACTGTTTGCGTTCGAGTCGCGCGAAGGACCAGGCAGCGGGGTCGAGCCACTTGCCGGCGGCGGCGAGTCGCCGTTCCCAATAGTGCGAAAACTTCAGTCGATTATGGGCCGCGGAGGCCGCGTGCAGCCCACCCTGCGGATAGAGAACGTCCTGGCCCCAGGTCTTGTCGAAGCCGATGCTGGCGTCGTGATGGGCCTGTTTCAAGGCATGTTCACAGGCAGCAGCGAAGCGCCACGGGCGGAGAAAACGCGGCCCGCGCGGCGCCTCGATCCGGTGGAAGTGCGTCGACGCCGGAAGCGATGCGGCATCCCAGCGGCTGGCGTACAGGTGCACGGCGTGGCCGTCGCGGGCCAGTCGCCGCGCCAGGTCGCCGATGTACGTCTCCGCCCCGCCCCGGGCCGGCAACACACTCTCATAACATAATGCGATGTCCATCACTGTTATTTGTCATTGGTTATTTGTTATTGGAGACTGATATTTGACATTCCTCGTTTGAGATTCTTCCGTCGCGCGTGGCGGCAATAAAGCTTCCACTTGAAGCGGATCAGCGGCTTCAGCCAATTGCGCGGCGCGGCGGGCCAATCGCGGCGGTACAGCTTCCAGAACCGCACTCGATCGCGGGCTGTCACGCCGGGCACCGCCGAGGAATAAAGGAATTGCGCGAGGTCCTTCACTTGCCACCATAGAGCCGTCACGGGATGCCGGGCCAGGCGGTGCAAGTCGATCATCGTCACGCGGTTTAACCACGATTCGGGAACGCTCCGCGTCAGTGCTTCGTCGATGTAAAAATGGCAAAAGTAAAGGTCCTTGTGAAAGACCCGGCGGCGGTGCAATTGGCGGGCGATTCGCGCCAGTTCCGCGGTTAAGCCGCGCTTCCAGAGCGCGAATGTCTCGGGGGCCATCCGCCTCGACGCGAGCGGCACGGCCCGGTGCAACGGCAACTGGCCGGTTAACTCTTCCACCGCGAGGAACGACTGCAACCGCCCCCACGGTCCAATGAACTGACCGGCCGCCATCGGCCGCGGCACCGCGAACCCCGCCGCACTCGCCCACTCTAAATGCTCCCATTCCTGCAGCCCCGGCGACCACGCCCGCCGCGGGAACAACGCCGCCAGCACGCCGTGCATTCGTGGCAAGCGATAATGCCGCTTCAAAAAAACCACCAACTTCCGCGACTCACTCGAAAGCGTCCAGCGGGCGATGGCCCGCCCCTGCTTCTCGTGCAAAAGATCGGTGACCGTCTCCGTCATGATCCGTGAAGGCCAATCAGCGCCCGCAAAACGAACCCACTCCGGATTCTCGCGAATCACCTGCGCGCCGCGGAACCAGCGCTGCCACAACGCCGAACGAGTTGACGGAAGCGCGTTCATACCCCGCCTTCCATCAGCCGCCGTTCGGCTACCGTCAAGCCCGGCATCGATCGCAGGAACACCTGCCGGTCGGCGCTGCGATCCTTCGCGCTCACCGATTTGACCAGGCGCACGGCGCGAAGGTCGCCGACCATCACGCGGCCTTCCTCGGAGATTCGAAACGGCGCTGCGCGCCCCGTGAGGCGGCACCCGGCATCGTGCAGTTGATCGAGGATCGCGTTCGCTTGCTCGATCGCTTCTCGGCGTTCTTGCACGTCGGCGGTGTAAGTGAGCCATTTGGCCAGCGGTTGGCCGGCCTCGGACTCGTGGAGCACGAACCAGTCCGCTCGCATTGTGCCGAGGATGCGCTGCCCGAATGCGTAGAGCCGCGGCGCGGGGATCGCATATCGTTCTAGGTGAAAAAGTAGACGGCCGAAGTTCGCGCCGGGCGTTCGCCGCCCTCGCCCCAGGAGTGCGGCAAATGGTTGGAAGGAACGGCCGCGAAGAAGCTCCGCCCTCCGGCCATCGGGGAGCGAGACGGTAATCGGCGACCCGTCGGGTGAATTGGGGCCATTGTAAAAGGGCGCCGCGATGGCCGGCTTCGGCCAGTTCGCCGCAATCTCGGGAATGGCGCACACCGCTTCCCCGGCCAGCCATACCAGCCGTTGCTCGGGGCCAGTGACAGGGCTCTGTCGCTGGTCGCGAATCGACCGGCGCGAGAGCAACTGCTGCGCCGCGCAGTCGATGTCGCGAGCCATTTCGGAGAACCGCGGCAGGGGAATAACTCGGCGCAGCGTTCGGCGATAGGCCCACAGGAACCGCAGCCGTTCGCGGCGGCCGGCGAGTTGATCCGCGAGCGAGGCATGGAGAGCTGCCAGCGGCAGCGGCGAGAATCCGGGCGCCGCCCGCCGCGACGATTGCCAATCGATGAGAGTTGCCTCATGGATATCGGCGTTCACGAAGACGTGCTTCGCCGAGAGGTCCGGCGTTGCGAAACCCGCGGCGTGAAGTTCCGCGATGGTTCGGCCCAACCCTTCGGCCAGCCGCGATCGCTCGTCGTGTGACAGGCCACTGTCACTCAGCAGCCGTCGCAGTTCGACGGCTTCGGGGATCTCTTCGACCAACACGAAGGCCTGTCCTTGGCCGTCTTCCCCATGAGCCAGCCACTGCGGGCCGTCGAAGCATTCTTTTTCCAGCTCGCGGAGGATTCGCGCTTCGCGCACCGAGCGCGACGACCAACCGAAGCCGGCCCGCCATTGCCGGAAGCATTCGCGCACGCCCACGCTGTGCTGCCGCTTCAGGAAACAGGCCGTGTTCCATCCCGGCAACTGGACTTTCGCGACGTGGCGATCCGGGTGGCCGCTGACGATTTCGCCCGGCAAATCGAGGAAGGCCTCGGCGGTGAGCAAGCGCAGGCTCGCGAACCGCTCCCGATAGCGCGGATGCAGTTCGACCCAGCCGGTGGACGGCGGCAAGAGCCGCATTCCGAGCGGCGCCGGCGCCCCTTCCTCCACCAATTCCAACGGATCGATCGTTTCCACTTCGTCAAGCGGCATGGCGCACCTCCGCGATGAGGGGCAACGGGAATCGCGCGAGCAAGCGCTCGGCGGCCGCGAACACCTCCTCGGCCCCCAGATCGCGCATGCAACGATGATCCAAGGGGCAAGTCCGCTTCTGGCACGGGCCGCACGGCACTTTCTTTTGCACGTGAACGGCCTTCGCGAAATACGTTTCCGTCCACTCGATGTGGGTCGGGCCAAAGAGCGTGACGACCGGTCGGTCGAATGCCGCGGCGAAGTGGCGCGGGCCGCTATCCGTGGTGACGAGCAGATCGAGCCGCTTGACGACCGACTTGCTCAGTTCGAGTGACAGCGGCATGTCGCTGAGCGGGAAGACGTGGGGGCTGCGGGCCGATTCGGCGATTTGCCGGGCCGCGTCGCGTTCGTTCGGGCCGCACAGGACGACCACGCCGCAACCGAGGCGCTGCACGAGCAGGCGGGCCAGCTGGGCAAACGATTCCGTCGGCCAGTGTTTGGCGGAGCCGAACGCGGCGCCGGGGTTGAGCCCGACGACGCGGGAGTAGCGGTGCAAGCCGAAGCGATTCCAGGCAGCGGCAGCCGCCGCTTCCCCCCCGGGCGTCGTGAATAGTTCCAGGCGGTGGCCGGGGTCTGGCGTGCCCAGGGCCAGCGCCAGGCGGTTGTAATCGTCGACGATCGGCAGCGGCACGGTCCGGCCCCAGAAATCCGTTTTCGGCCTGAGGCCCTGGTGCAAGAGCAGGCTGCGGCCGTAGCGGGCGAAGCCGACGATGTTCCGGCAGCCGCCGAGCCGGGCCAGGAGAGCCGTGCGAAAGGAATTCGGGAAAAGGATTGCTGCGTCGATCGAGGAGCGACGCAGCTTGCGGGCGACGGGCCAGAGCCGCTGTTCGCGCGGGCCGCGCTTGTCGAACAGGATCGTCTCGCCGAACCACGGCGCTCCAGCCAACACATCGACGGCGTAAGGCTTGCCAATGGCGACCAGTTCCGCGGCGGGAAAATGCTCGCGCACGGCCCGGATGGCCGGCGTGGCCATCACCGCGTCGCCAATCCAGTTCGGCAAAAACAGAGCGATGCGATTCATTCAGGTTCCTTGGAATCACACTGGGTGGCACCGGCTGGAAGCCGGTGTCTGAACTTGCACCGGTTGGAAGCCGGTGCCACCCAGAATTACCTGGTAAACTTCGCTCAGGCCGCTTTCATGCGGTCGATGATGTTGGTGGTCGAAAAACCTTCATGGAGGCCGGCGAGGTGGACGCGGCCGCCGTAGGCTTCCACCCACTGCGCGCCGACCACCTCTTCCTTGCGATAATCGGCGCCCTTCACCAGCACGTCCGGCCGGAGCGCGCGAATCAAGCCGAGCGGAGTGGCATCCGCGAAGATCGTGACGTAATCGACGTCCTGCAGACCCGCGAGCACGACGGCCCGGGCCTCCACCGTGTTCAGCGGCCGAGTCGCGCCCTTCAGTTGCCGCACGCTGGCATCGCTGTTGAGCCCGACAACGAGGCAATCGGCCTGCCGCCGTGCTTCGTGCAAATACTGGACGTGCCCGGCATGCAGCACGTCGAAGCAGCCGTTGGTGAAGGCGATCCGCTGCTTGCGAGAGCGACGCGCTTCCACTTCGGCAAGAAGTTGCGGCAGCGATTGCACCTTGTTGGAACCGGGGATGCGTTCGGCCGAGTGAAACGGAGCGTGCAGCAAGTCGGCGAGAATCTCGTCGCGGCTAACCGTGGCGACGCCGATCTTTTCGACTTCGAGGCCGCCGGCCACGTTCGCCAGACGAATGGCGGGATCAAAGTCGGCGCCGGAAGCCAGGGCGAGGCCGAGCGCCGCCATCACCATGTCGCCAGCTCCGGTGATGTCATAGACCTGCCGCGGCCGCGTCGGGAAGACTTCATTGCGGCCATCGGCATGGGCCAGCGCCATGCCGTCCTTGTCGAGCGTGACGATGCCGGCCTCGAGTTCCAGGCGATCGCGCAGTTCCGCGGCGGCCCGCAAGGCATCGTCCAGAGTGCCGATGGTCCGCTTCACCGCGAGCCCCGCTTCGAGGCGGTTCGGTGTAATGGCGGAACAGCCGCGATACTTGGAGTAATCACCGCCGCGAATGGGGTCGGCAATCACCTTGATGCCGCTCGCCTTCGCCGCGGCGATCGTTTTTTGCAACAGGCCGAAGGTGCAAACGCCCTTGTCGTAATCGCTGACGAGCACCAGGTCCGCGTCGCGCACCTTGGCCGAGATGAGCCGCGAGAGTTCTTGCTCCACGGCTTCACTGATGGGTGCGCGATCCTCGTAATCGACGCGGATCATTTGCTGCGGATGGCGGGCCTGGGCGCGGCCGATGTAGCGTTCTTTAACGGTGGTGGGGCGGCCGGGGTCGGCAACGACGCCTTCCGCATCGATCCCGTGTTCGTCGAGGAGCCGTCGGACTGCGCGGCCGCCGGAATCGTCCCCGGTCACGCCGATCAAGCTGGTGCGCGCGCCGAGGGCCTGCAGCATGGTGGCGACGCTGCTGGCGCCGCCGAGCCGTTCCTCGCGCTGGTCGGCGCGAAGAAGAATCACCGGCGCTTCCTGACTGATGCGCTCGGCGTTCCCCCAGACGTAGCGGTCGAGCATCACGTCGCCGACGACGAGCACTCGAGGCGCGCCGAGCGATTGAATGAGTTCAACCAGGTCCGCCGACATCCGTGTCTCCAACGCGATCGGGTGGCACCGGCTGGAAGCCGGTGTCTGCTTTCCGCACCGGCTGGAAGCCGGTGCCACCCAGGGCTACCGCAAGTGCGCCTTCAAAAGGTCCTGGAATTCCGCTTCGCGGCTGCGGAATTCCATCGCAATGCGGATGGTGACGAGCGCCCGGCCCGCCAGTTCCGACAGCCGCAGTTTCACCCAATCCTTCTGCGTCGTGGCGATCGAAACTCCTTCGGGAAGGCCGCCGGCCCAGTTCCGCAGATCGTCCACGTCGCCGCGCGTGTAGCCGTGATGATCGGGGAATGTTCGAAAGGCGATCACCCGAGCGCCGAGGTTTTCCACGGTCTTGCGGAACGCTTCCGGGTTGCCGATCCCGCAAAAAGCGGCGACTTCCCGACCATTCCAGTCGCCAACTTCGTCGCCAGGCCGATGCTCGGTTTCCGCGATCGGCAAGTTCGGAAACCGCATCTTCAACCAGTCGCGGATGGCCTCCAGTTCCATTGGTTCCACCTGGTCGCAGCGGGTCAAGAGCACGGCACTGGCTCGTTTCAAGCTGCCGGCCGGTTCGCGAAGCGTTCCGCGCGGGAACAGCCAGTCGCGGAGCGGCGGGCAGGTCGTGTCGATGAGCACGATGTCCAAA
>DATNBQ010000583.1:0-4047 GCA_035571955.1 Urbifossiella sp.
AAGATTCGCTGGGGGTGGGGGATGCTTCTGGGTGGCACCGGCTTCCAGCCGGTGTGTCTTTACTTGCACCGGCTGGAAGCCGGTGCCACCCAAGAATCGTCGATGATTATTGCACTCCCCCAGAGATTATTGCTGCACCCGGCTCGGGTTGCAACTCTGCCGGCGTCGTGTATATTGAATTGACCATGAACCGCGCCAATCTTCTTCTCGAACTTCGACTTCTCCGGCTCTGCCGGGGACGTTGTCGATACCGCGCCGGTTGACTCCAACCTTGCGGCACCCAACGGCCCCGGAACTCGATGTTCCGGGGTTTTTTGTTTCTGGAGAGCGTGCGATGCCTGCGACCGACCCGAACCGCGTGATCATCTTCGACACGACGCTGCGCGACGGCGAACAGAGCCCCGGCTGCAGCATGAACCTCGGCGAGAAGATGGAAATGGCGCGGGCGCTCGCCGATCTCGGCGTCGACGTGATCGAGGCCGGGTTTCCGATCGCGTCGCCGGGCGACTTCGAATCGGTGCGGGCCATCGCGCGCGAGGTGCGCGGGCCGATCATCTGCGGCCTGGCCCGCTGCAACTCGGCCGACATCGACCGCGCCGCCGAGGCCATCAAGGACGCCGCCCGCGGCCGCATCCACGTCTTCCTCGCCACCAGCACGATCCATCGCGAATTCAAGCTCCGCATGTCGCGCGAGGAAGTCCTCGAACGCGCCGTCGAGGGGGTCAAACGCGCCCGCGGTTACTGCGAGGACATTGAGTTTTCGCCGGAAGACGCCGCCCGCACCGAACTCGACTTCCTCGCCGAGGTCGTCGAGAAGGCCGTCGAGGCCGGCGCCACCACCTTGAACATTCCCGATACCGTCGGCTATGCGGTGCCGAGCCACTACGCTTCGGTCATTCGGCACTTGAAGAAGACGGTCCGCGGCATCGACAAGGTAACACTGTCAGTGCACTGTCACAACGATCTGGGCCTCGCCGTGGCGAATAGCCTGGCGGCGCTCGGCGAAGGGGCCCGCCAAGTCGAATGCACCATCAACGGCATCGGCGAACGCGCCGGCAACACCGCCCTCGAAGAGATCGTCATGGCGATGCGGACGCGCGAGGATTTCTACGGTCTGACCACCGGCATCAATACCCGGCATCTTTATCCCGTCAGCCGGAAGCTGTCGCACATCACCGGCATGGCCGTGCAGCGGAACAAGGCCATCGTCGGCCAGAACGCCTTCGCCCACGAGGCCGGCATCCACCAGGACGGCATGCTCAAGGAACGCAGCACCTATGAGATCATGCGGCCGGAGGATGTCGGCATCCCGCGGACGGAACTGGTGCTCGGCAAGCACAGCGGCCGCCACGCCCTCAAACAGCGCGTGACGGACCTGGGCTACCACCTCACCGACGAGCAATTGAACCGACTTTTCGACGAGTTCAAGAAACTCGCCGACAAGAAGAAGGAAATCTACGACGCGGACATCGAGGCGCTGGCGGAGAACCAGCTGCAGAGCGGCTCGGCGAACCTGTGGACGCTGGCCGGTTTCACCAGCACGGCTGGCACCGGCTCGCAAACGTCAGCCGCCGTGGCCCTGCGCTTGACGGACGGGAGTGTGAAGCGCGATTCCGCCGTCGGCAACGGCCCCATCGACGCGCTTTTCAAAGCCATCAACCGCATCACCGGCGTCACCGTGAAGGTGGTCGATTACCGCGTTCGCGCCGTGACTCAAGACATGGACGCGATGGGCGAAGCGCAGGTGGAAATCGACCATGACGGCAAGCGATCGCGGGCCCGGGCCGTGAGCGTGGACGTGATCGAAGCCAGCGCCCTGGCGTACCTGGAAGTAGTGAACCGCGTGGCGTCGCGGCAGGTGCGCGACCGCATCAAACCGACCGACCACATTGCTGAAAGCGTCCCGGCGTAACGACGAGGCTGTGCTTGTGCTGGTCCAAATTGCTTCATACCCTGGCAAGTGTGCGGATTCACGTGGAGAACCTACGATGTCATTTCCCGAAGTTCTGGATGCAGTAAAGTCCCTCGACCGCAGGGAGAAAGTGCAACTGATGCAGTCTCTTCGGGAAGAAATCGGCGAGCCGACGGACGAAGAATTGATTGCAAAGCACTTCCCACCTGGTGAGACATTCGAAATCTGGACTCCTCTCGATTGTCAGGAAGGGGCTGCCATGCTTCTTCAACTCCTGGAGAAAGAAAAGGGAAAACTCAGCAATGAGTAGCCCGGTGATTTTCCCGTATGTCCCGGTCGTCCCCTCAATTGGATCCGCCGGCTTGATGCCGATGGTGCCAATCGAGCTGGAGTTGAATTCCAACGCCATTCGCACTCTGGCATTGGTCGACTCGGGTTCGACGGTCAACGTCATTCCGTATCAGATGGGGTTGCATCTTGGCGGCGATTGGAATCAATACCCCGGCACTATTCCTTTGGGAGGGATGCTGTCGAATTACCCTGCAAAACCGCTCATGATTAAATCGGCGGTTCAGCCTTTCGCGCCTGTCTTGCTGGCATTCGCGTGGTCTCAGGCCCCAACGGCCCGCTTGATACTCGGACAGACGAACTTCTTCATGGAATTCGACGTCTGCTTTTTCCGTTCGCAAAGCGCCTTCCAAGTTCAACCGCGGAAACCATGACTACTCCTTCTGTTGTCGGCATCGATCTGGGCACCACGTTTAGCCTCGCGGCGTACGTCGAGAATGGGCGTCCCGTGGCGGTGCGCGATGACGCCGGCGTCGCCCTCATCCCAAGCGCCATCAGCTTCCACGACGACGGCACGGTGCTGGTCGGTTCCGAGGCTCGCGCCCGCGCCCTTTCCGACCCCGAGCACACCATCTTCAGCGTCAAGCGGCTGATGGGCCGCACCCTCGCGGACCTGGAAAAAGAACTCCCGCTGATCCCGCATCAGATCGTCGAGCGCGAAATGGAGGGCGGCCGCAGGGTGCTGCGCGTGAACATCGCCGGCCGCGAACACACGCCGGAAGAGCTGTCGGCATTGATCCTCCGCGAGGTCCGCAAGCGGGCCGGCAACCCGACCAAGGCCGTCATCACCGTGCCGGCGTACTTCGGCGAATCGCAGCGGCAAGCGACGCGCGACGCCGGCCGCATCGCCGGCCTCGACGTTCTCCGCATCGTCAACGAACCGACCGCCGCCGCTCTCGCTTACGGCCTCGATCGCAAGCAATCGGGCACCGTCGTCGTTTACGATCTCGGCGGCGGCACCTTCGATTGCTCCGTGCTTGCCCTGGCCGATGGCGTGTTCAAGGTGCTCGCCACCAACGGCGATACCGACCTCGGCGGCGACGACTTCGATCGCGCCCTCATGGCGATGATTGCTGGCGATGCCGGAATCGACCTGACATCTCGCGATCCGGAACTGTTGCAGCATCTCCGCGATGCCGCCGAGAAAGCGAAGATCGCCCTTTCCACTTCCGAGGAAACGCGCATCGCGGTTCGCCTTCCGGCGCGCGGCATCGCCATCGACTCCGTCGTTACCCGCGCCGAATTGGAAGCGCTCCTGCGTCCGTTCATCGATCGCACCATCGACAAGTGCCGGGCGGCCCTCAAGGATGCGAAAATCGCAGTGAAGGACGTGGGCGAAGTGGTGCTGGTCGGCGGTTCGACGCGGATTCCCTACGTGCGGCAGCGTGTCGCCGAGTTCTTCGGCAAGCCGCCGCACACGGAACTGAACCCGGATGAAGTGGTCGCGCTCGGCGCCGCGGTGCAGGCGGACATCCTGGCCGGCGGCCGCCGCGATCTCCTGCTCCTGGACGTGGTACCGCTGTCCCTCGGCATCGAAACGCTCGGCGGCGTCGTCGACAAACTCATCCATCGCAACAGCACGGTCCCGTGCCGCGCCGTCACGCGCTACACCACCTTCGTCGATAACCAGACTGCGATCCTGATCAACATCTACCAGGGCGAACGGGAACTGACGAAGGATTGCCGCTTTTTGGGCACGTTCAAGCTGTCCGGCATCCCGCCGATGCCGGCTCAGTTCGCGCAAGTCGACATCGCCTTCCTCGTCGATCAGAATGGCCAGTTAACCG